>DASVNU010000102.1:0-6538 GCA_036383655.1 Sphingomonas sp.
GCCAATGCCGGTGCCGATAAGACCGCGCCGGTCAAGTCTGTGGTCCTGGTGCATGGCGGCTTCGTCGATGGCTCGGGCTGGATGGACGTCTACAAGATCCTCAAGAAGGACGGCTACAAGGTAACCATCGTGCAAAACCCGACCAATTCGCTGGCCGACGACGTCGCGGTCACCAAGCGCGCGATCGCCGCCGCCGACGGCAAGGTGATCCTGGTCGGCCACAGCTATGGCGGCGTGGTGGTGTCGGAAGCCGGCACCGATCCCAAGGTCGCTGGCGTTGTCTACATCGCCGCCTTCGCGCCGGACAAAGGCGAGTCGGTCGCGTCGCTGATCGCCAACCCCGCGCCGGGCGCCCCGGTGCCGCCGATCCTGCCGCCCCAGGACGGCTATCTGTTCCTCGACAGCGCGAAGTTCGCGGCCTCCTTCGCCGCCGACGTGAAGCCCGATGTCGCGCAGTTCATGGCCGACTCGCAAGTGCCGTGGGGCGTCGCGGCGCTGCAGGGTGCGGTGACCAACCCGGCATGGCGCGTGAAGCCCAGCTGGTATCTGGTGTCGAGCGAGGACAAGATGATCCCGCCGGCGGCCCAGCGGATGATGGCGGCGCGTGCCGGTGCCAAGGTCGAAGAGGCCGCGGGCAGCCACGCAATCTACGTGTCGAAGCCGGCGGTGGTCGCCGCGATCATCGAGGAAGCCGCGCGCAACGCGCAATGAGCGGCTGACGCGGCAACGAAGGGGCGGTCCGCCAACGGGCCGCCCTTTCTTTTGTGCGTTGCACCAATTTGCGGTCGCGGATCGGTCGTTTCGGTGGCATTCCAATTGCTGGGGCGGGCGATTCGATTGGAGGCACATATGGCGACGATCACCACACGCGACGGCACCACGATATATTACCAGGACATGGGATCTGGTCAGCCCATTCTGTTTTCGCATGGCTGGCCCTTGTCGTCGGAAGCCTGGGACCGACAATTGGTCGAGTTCGCGCATCACGGTTTCCGCACGATCGCGCATGACCGCCGCAGCCATGGCCGCTCGTCCCAGACCTGGGACGGCAACAATATGGACCAATATGCCGACGATCTGGCCGAGCTGATCGAGCAGCTCGACCTGCGCGACATCGTCCTGGTCGGCCATTCGACCGGCGGCGGAGAGGTTGCGCATTATTGCGGCCGGCACGGCACCGATCGCGTCGCCAAGATCGTGCTGGTCGGCGCGGTGCCGCCGATCATGCTCAAGAGCGACAGCAACCCCGAAGGCACGCCGATCGAGGCGTTCGACGGCATTCGCGCCGGCACGCTCAACCGCGCGCAATTCTACAAGGATTTGTCGGTGCCCTTCTACGGCTTCAACCGCGACGGCGCCAATGTGCAGGAAGGGCTGCGCGAGAATTTCTGGCTGCAAGGGATGCTCGGCGGGCTCAAGGGCCATTACGACTGCGTCCACGAATTCTCGGAAGTCGATTATACCGAGGATCTCAAGAAGATCGGCGTGCCGGCGCTGGTGATCCACGGCGACGACGACCAGATCGTGCCGATCGCCGCGGCGGGGCTGAAATCGGCCAAGATCCTGCCCAATGCGACGCTCAAGATTTATGAGGGCGCGCCGCACGGGCTGGCCGAGACACTTCCCGAAAAGTTCAACGCCGACCTGTTGGCGTTCATCCGAGGCGAGGCGCTGGCCGATGCGCCGGTCCTCATTGCCGAGCAGGTCTGATTTGAAACGGGGGCGGTCCGGCGACGGGCCGCCCATCGCCTCATCGATATTTCGATCGGGCGGTCGCTTTGAGCCGATATCCCGACGGCGTCCGGGTCAGGTCGTCGGCAAGGGGTATCGCGCCGTTCGGCAGGATCGGGAGTGACGCGGTTCGCGGCCAGCGCCGAACGATTTTCGCCATCAGCCTTTTTCGGAAGCGCGCGAAGCGTTCCGGATCTTCGCCCTTCGCGAAGGAAAGCCATACACGCCCCAGATTGTACTTCGAGTCCATTGCGGAAGCCACGATCTCGTCGTCGTTCGCTCCGCGCCAGATCGTTGCGTTCAAGGTGATTGGCGACACCTCGGACATCCGTTGCAGTTCGTCCGCGTCGGCGGCATCGACATGGTAGCCGGTCGCCGCGGCTTCGCTGCGCAGGAGCTGCAAGAAGGCCGCGTGATCGGCGGCGGTCGGCAACGGAATCTCGAAAGCTGCAACGGTACGGATGCTGTTGGGTTGCGGCACCGGCCCGCATGCGACGCAGAGCAGCGCGATCGCGAAGCTCAGCATCCAAATGGATCGCGTCTGTTCCGAAATCACGACATTTACCTAGGCAGCGAACGCAGAGGATTGCGGCGCAAGGGGTATTCCGGCGGTCGCGGTCTCGTGCCGGATGGCGAAGCGGCGGAAGAGCGGCTCGAAACGATCGAGCGTGAGCAGGCCGGAGGCGTCGCGCGCGCCCGGCGCGATGCGACCGGCGAGTATGTCCTCGGCGAGCAATTCGGCGGCCATGGTCGGGATTTCGGGGCCGTCGCCTCTTTCGGCGATCAGCGACCAACGGCGGTCTAACCCGTCGCCGCGCAAGCGCACCTGCATCGCCGAACGATCGCCACCGAAGCGAAGCATGGTGCGGTAGAGCGGCATCAGCACGCGCTCGACCCCGGCGAGCGATGCGATCCATCCCCAGCGGACCGGCCAGCTCAGCAGCCAGAGCGCCAGCATCTGGACGCCAAGCTCGGTGCCGGCGCGGAAGCTGACCGCGGGCCTGCCCGGCAACATCGCGGGAAACAGGTCGAGATCGGGCACTTCAGCGAGTGCGACGCGGCGGCGGAGCGGCTTCATGCCTGTTACCTCGATGGTGACACGGCGCATGTCCTGCCAGCCGTGACCGATCCGCCACGCCTTGCCGTCCCACAGTCTGATCGGGCGGCCGACATAAGAAAGGATCGCGCGCGCGACCGACTCGCCGGCGCTGGCACGGTTCGAAGTGGTGATCAGCATGTCGACCGTGTCGACCCGATCGAGCCTCCGCGCCAGATGGCGGGCGACTGCACCCGATAGCGCCGGGACGCTCGATGCCCCGCTGACGATTGCCACGCCCGCGGCGCGGGCCTCCCTGTCGAGCGCGCCGATCCCGGTGACGAAATCGCGTGCGTCAGCAAGGTCTAGATAGGGGATTCGCATCGCCAGACAGGCTTCGGGGACGGTGCGGCCGCTGCCCTGGAATGGTCCGGCGGCGTCGATCACGAGGTCGGGGCGATGGCGCGCCATCACCATGCCGATGCCATGCTCGCGATCGGCCTCGACCGGCGCGCAGCCGGGATGCGCGGCGCAGAACGCCACCGCCTTGGCGATGTCGCGCCCGGCGATCAGTACGTCGTGCCCGCGTTCGGCCAACCGCCGCGACAGCCGCGCGCCGAATGCACCGTAACCGCCGATGACCAGGATGCGGCTCATACCGGCTCTCCATCGGCGAAGACCGCGACCTGGTGGATCAGCTCGCCGAACCACGGATGGATCAGGTCGAGCGTGAAGGCGAAGCGGCCGCCGCCGCGGTCGACATGCGCGACGGTCAGTGCACCCGCGTTCAGCCAGCGCGGCAGCCGCAGCCTGAGGCGGCGGCCGAAGGCGATGAATAGGTGGTCGCCGCGGAACACCAGGGCGCCGTCTTCCGCGCTCAGCCGCAGAGCGATGCCCAGACCGATGCCGAGATATTCCTCGATTCCCGTCGGGCCGGCGAAGCGCTTGGCGCTGTGGATAACCTGTGGAAAGCCGTCGCGCCGGCCATATTGGCGCGTCCAATATTGTCCGCCGCCGGCCATGTCTTCCGTCACGCTGACACAAGCGGGAACGCCGATATCGGTGTGGAGCGGCAGCGGCGCGCCGACCAGCCGCGCGAAATTCGCGAGGACGCGCCCGGTTGCGCTGATCCGGCATTCGGCGACCTCGCCGACATAGGTCACGCACGCGCCCGCGGTGACGCGCCTGAGGAAGCGGCGGCGCACGGAGGGCGGCAGGGTGAGCCACGCTTCCTGCCCGAGCAGGCGGACGAACGGACTGTCCTGCTCGGCGGCAGCCGGCGCGGCGCGGCGCGTCCAGCCGTCGAAACCGCGGTCGAGGATCGCATCGGCCACGCTCGCCATCGCCTGTCTCCCTATTTGTCTTTGGCTTTCGGCAGGAAAGCGAGGATGCGCTTGCCCATGCCGATCAGCATCATCAGCCGGCTCGGCGGCACCTCGATCATCTGCTGGTACCAATCGTCGATCGTCATCACGAAGTCGCGCATGTCGTCGATCCGCTGGCGCGCGACGCGGCCGATCCTGGGATCGCGCGCGGCGGTGTCGGCGCAGGTACGAAGCGCCGCCACGGCGGGATCGATCTCGCGCTCCTTGCGGCCCTGAGCGATGCGGGTCAGCATCTGCCACAGATCGACCTCGGCTTCATAATGGTCGCGGCGGTCGCCCATCACCGGCACGCGGCGGATCAGCTTCCAGCCCATCAATTCCTTGAGCGAATTGGACGTGTTGGAGCGCGCGATGCGGAGCATGTCGGTCATCTCCTCCGCGTTGAGCGGCCGCTCGCTCAGATAGAGCAAGGCATGGATCTGCGCGACCGAGCGGTTGACGCCCCATTGGCCGCCCATCTCCCCCCAATGCAGCACGAACTGGAGCACCGCGGGGGTCAGAAGGTTCGACTCATCGGTAATTTCTGTCATAACAGAAATATCTGACAGAAAATGCTTGGAGTCAATCCCGGGTCCGGTTATCGTCACGAGCGATGGAGCATGGCGAAACCCTGGCGACGATCGTCGATTTCATTCGCGGCATCGGCATTGCCGTCGAGACGGCGGCGCTGCCGGAAGATGGTTTCCTGCCGGCGATCGCGGTGCGCGATGGACGGCTGGTCTATGATCCCGACCGCCTGCAATATCCGGGCGACCTGCTGCACGAAGCCGGGCACGTCGCGGTGACCGATCCGGCGCTGCGCCCGACGGTCAGCGAATTCGACAGCAATGGCGGCGACGAGATGGCCGCGATCGGCTGGTCCTATGCGGCGGCACTGGCGGCGGGAATCGATCCGTGCGTGGTATTCCACGACTTTGGCTATCGGAATGGAGGCCGGAGCATCCTGGCGAACTTCGCCGAGGGCCGCTTTCTCGGCGTGCCAATGCTGCAATATTACGGGCTCGCGCGCTTCCCGCACGACGACGGCGAGCCATATCCGGCGATGGTCAAATGGCTGCGATGACGCGCGAGGGACCGGGGCACCCGACGGTGGTGGAGCAGACCGCCCGGATCGTCGCGTTCCTCAACAGCATCGGGATACCGACCGCCGAGGAGGTGCTGAGCGAGGATACCGTCCTTCCGGCGATGACCGTGCGCGATGGAGTGATCATCTACGATGCGGCGCGACTGGAACGGCCGGGCGATCTGCTCCACGAAGGCGGACATATCGCGGTGACCGACCCCGTGCTGCGCGCGACGGCCGGTGATTTCGGCGCGGCCTCGACCGCCCAGGGCGACGAGATGGCGGCGACTGCCTGGTCATGGGCGGCGGCGATCGCGGCGGGGCTCGACCCGCGCGTGGCGTTCCACCCCGACGCCTATCGCGGGGAGGGCGAATGGCTCCAGGAAACCTTCGCGCAAGGCCATTATATCGGCCTGCCGATGCTGCGATATTACGGTCTAGTGCGCTTTCCGCACGATGCGGGCGACCAATATCCGGCGATGATCAAATGGCTGCGATAACTCGATCAATCGACACGAACTTGACGCTGGAGTAAGGCGGACCGATGGCTGATCTTCCTTCGACACCCCTGCTGGACACCGTATCGACCCCGGCGGATCTGCGCCGCCTGAAGCCGGAGCAGTTGCGCCAGCTGGCGGATGAGTTGCGCGCGGAGACCATTTCCGCGGTGGGGACGACCGGCGGCCATCTCGGCTCGGGACTGGGGGTGGTCGAGCTGACCACCGCGATCCATTATGTCTTCAATACGCCCGACGACCGGCTGATCTGGGACGTCGGCCATCAATGCTATCCGCACAAGATCCTGACCGGACGGCGCGACCGCATCCGTACGCTTCGCCAGGGTGGCGGGCTGTCGGGCTTCACCAAGCGCAGCGAGAGCGACTACGATCCGTTCGGCGCGGCGCATTCCTCGACCTCGATCTCGGCGGCGCTGGGCTTTGCCATCGCCAACAAGCTGGCGAACAAGCCGGGCAAGGCGATCGCGGTGATCGGCGACGGCGCGATGTCGGCGGGCATGGCGTATGAGGCGATGAACAATGCCGAAGGGGCGGGCAACCGGCTGGTCGTGATCCTCAACGACAATGACATGTCGATCGCACCGCCGGTGGGAGGCCTGTCGGCCTATCTCGCGCGGATGGTGAGCTCGAGCGAGTATCTCGGCTTGAGGAGCCTGGCCAAGCGCCTCACCGCCAAGATTTCGCGCCGGGTCCACAATGCCGCGCAAAAGGCCGAGGAACTGACCCGCGGCTGGGTGACCGGGGGCACGCTGTTCGAGGAACTGGGCTTTTACTATGTCGGCCCGATCGATGGCCACAATCTCGA
>DASVNU010000103.1:0-2675 GCA_036383655.1 Sphingomonas sp.
GCTGAGCGAGAGCGAGGCCGAGGCGCGGTTCGGCAATAAAGATCCGTTGGGCAAGACCGTTACCATCGCGGCGGGTGACATGACCGCCGATTATCGCGTGACCGGCGTGTTCAAGGACCTGCCCAGGAACAGCCATTTCGACATGACCACGGTCGTGCGGATCGATCCGGTCGACTATTTCCGCAAGACGCCCGACGTGGTGACGTCCTGGACCTGGTCGAACGGCGAAATGTACGTACGCCTGAAGCCGGGCAGCGACGCCAAGGCGATAGAGGCACAATTCCCCGCCTGGAAGAAGCGCAATATCCCCGATGATGTCGGCAGCAATCCGGTGACCAATCCCGGCCAGTTCGAGGATTTCCACCTGATCAACGTCCGCGACCTCCATTTGAGCCGGGGGACGGGGCAGGGGCGTCCCAACGGCAACCGCCAGTCGGTACTGACATTCGGCGTGGTCGCGTTGCTGATCCTGGCGATGGCGTGCATGAACTTCACCAACCTCGCCACCGCCCGCGCTTCGCAGCGCGCTCGCGAGGTCGCGTTGCGCAAGGTGCTGGGCGCCAGCCGGCAACAGCTCATCACGCAGTTTGTCGGCGAATCGATGCTGGTTTCGGCGATCGCGATGCTGATCGCGCTGGCGCTGGCGGAACTCGCCATCCGGCCGCTCAACGCCTTTCTCGATGCCGACATGACGTTCAGCTATTTCGGCCTGTCGGGCATCCTGCTGCCCGTCATCGCGCTGACCGTGCTGGTCGGCCTGGCAGGTGGCCTTTATCCCGCTTTCTATCTGTCGCGGTTCGAACCCGCGCGGATCCTCAAGGCCAACAAGTCGGCGGCCGATGCGGAAGGAAGCGGCCGGCTCCGCAGCCTGCTGGTCATCACCCAATTCGCGGTGTCGATCGGGCTGATCATCTGTACCTCGGTGATCTACGCCCAGACCGAATATTCGCGGAACCTCGATGCCGGGTACAAGCGCGACGGGCTGCTCCAGCTCAACGGCATCGCGCGCGCGCAGGTCGAGGCGGCCGCGCCGACATTGCTCCAGGAACTGCGCAAGCAGCCTGGGATCGTCGATGCCGCGCGCGTGTCGCTCGGCATCGCGTCGGGCAACAATTCGACCTCCGACGTCAACGTGCCCGGCGGCAAGCCGGTCACCCTGGGCGTCTATGGCGTCGATACGCATGCCTTCGACACATTGGGCATGCGCGTGCTGGCGGGGCGCAACTTCTCCGAAGCGGTGGCGATGGACGATTCGACGCTGCCCAATCCGCCTGATTTCAATGCCGAAAAGGCTTTGGTGTCTCGCGGCGTCAACGTCGTCCTGTCCGAATCGGCTGCCAGGCGCCTCGGCTTCGCGTCCCCGGCGGCGGCGGTCGGCAAGCAGGTCCAGTACATCATCGCCAGCAACGAAGCGGGCTTCGTCACCGCCGATGTCGTCGGGGTGGTGAGCGACGTTCGTTATCGCTCGGCACGCGATCCGGTGCAGCCGATCATCTATTATTTCATCACCAACGGTGCGTTCAACCAGCTGATGGTGCGCTTCAACGGCGATCCGCAGACGGCCCGGGCGACTGTGGAGCGGGTATGGAAGCGCTCGGTCCCAGCGCTGCCGCTCAATGCGCGCTTCGTCGAGGATATCATCCACGATCTCTACAATATCGATGAGAAGAGCGCGCAATTGTTCGGCATGTTCGCGATCCTGGCGGTGGTGATCGGTTGTCTCGGCCTGTTCGGGCTGGCGGCATTCACGGCGGAACGGCGCACCAAGGAGATCGGCATCCGCAAGGTGTTGGGCGCGCGCACCCGCGACATCGTGCGGCTGCTGGTCTGGCAATTCAGCCGGCCGGTGCTGATCGCCAACCTGGTCGCCTGGCCGGTGGCGTGGTGGCTGATGCGCGGCTGGTTGAACGGGTTCGATACACGCGTGACACTGACGCCATTGCCGTTCGTCGAAGCGGGAGTGCTGGCGGTGGTCATCGCCGCCGGGACGATCGCCGCGCACGCCGTCAGGGTCGCGCAGGCGAGCCCGATCAAGGCGTTGCGGTACGAATAAGCCTCAGGGGAGCGCCTGAGGCTGGAGCACCGGGGCGGTGACGTCCCGGCGTTTTCTTTTGGGTGGGGAGGGGAGTTGTCTCAACCCTCGTCGTCATTCGATCATCGCGGATCGAAAGCTAATCGGGCCACTCCAGCGCTATCGCATGAAGATCGCCGCAATGGTCGGGGCGATAGGATTCGAACCTACGACCCCTGGACCCCGAGACCAGTGCGCTACCAGACTGCGCCACGCCCCGACACATTGCAGGGAGGTGCGCCTAGCTTGGCGATGCACTGCTATCAAGCCTAAAATTGCCGACGAGTCATCCGGGATGCTCAACCGCGAGCGGAGCGCTCAAACTCCCCGCGCGGCGAGCATCGCGTCGATACTGGTGAATTTCTCTCGCGGCGACCCGTCGCGCGCCGCGGCGATCTCGGCCGCCTCGATCTTCTGCCAGTCGCGAAAGGTGACGACGTCGACATTGCGGTCGCGCAACAGTATGTCGAGCCCGGCGCGCCCTTCCTTGTCGTAATCGTCGGGCGTGTCGGCGGCGATCTGTTCGGCGATCATGAAGCCGTCGGGGCGGTTGGTGCCGATCGTGCCTGTTGGCCCGCGCCGCGCCCAGCCGACCGCGTAGAGG
>DASVNU010000104.1:0-8005 GCA_036383655.1 Sphingomonas sp.
GCGCCCGCCCCCGGGCGTGATGCCCGCGCGTTCGAGGAGAGTTCGCCAAGTGACCGATTTCGTGCCGATCAACGCCATGGATCCCACCGCCGTCGAGGCGTTGCTGGACCGCGCGTTCGGCCGAGACCGGCATGGCCGCACTGCCTATCGCCTGCGCGACGGCATGGATGCGATTCCCGACCTCAGCTTCGCCGCGATCGAGGACGGCGCGCTCGCCGGCACGATCCAGTGCTGGCCGGTCACGCTCCATGGCGATGACGGCAGCCGCCATGCGCTGGTCCTGGTCGGCCCGGTCGCTGTCGAACCCGCGCGCCAGCGCGGCGGGCTGGGCAAGGAACTGGTCCACCAGGCGCTCGATGCCGCGGTCGAGCTCGACCTCGACGGCGCGATGATGCTGATCGGCGACCCCGAATATTATGGTCGATTCTGGGGGTTTTCCGCCGACGCCACCGGCGGCTGGCGCCTCCCCGGCCCGGTCGAGCCACGCCGATTGCTGGCGCGTGGGACGAAGGTGCCGGCGATCGCGGGGGAATTGGGGCCACGGGTAATCGCATCGGCTTAGGGGGGAGGAAGCGTCGCCCGCCGCCACAAGCCGACTCGCGGTTGCAGCCCGCCCTTCCCTGCCCTAGCGCTCGTCTCATGCCGATGGCTCCTCCCCCCGATCTCGCCAGCCTGTCGCTCACCGACGTGGCGCGGCTTGTGGCCGAGAAGCGCCTGCCGCCGGTCGAGCAATGGAATCCCACCCATTGCGGCGACAGCGACATGCGGATCGCGCGCGACGGCACCTGGTTCCATATGGGCTCGCCGATCGGCCGACAGGAAATGGTGCGGTTGTTCGCCACCATCCTGCGGCGCGAGCCCGATGGCGGGTACGTATTGGTCACGCCGGTCGAGAAGCTCGACATAAAGGTCGAGGACGCCCCCTTCGTCGCGGTCGAGATGAAGGCTGAAGGCGAAGGCCGCGACGCCGCGCTCGCCTTTCGCCTCAACACCGGTGAACTGGTCGCCGCCGACGCCGGCCATGCCTTGCGATTCGAGCAAGGCGAGGACGGGCCGCGCCCTTATCTTCACGTTCGCGGCGGGCTCGAAGCCTTGGTCGCACGGTCGGTCTATTACGATATCGCCGAGCGCGCGCTGTCGGGCGACGACAATCCGCCAGGCGTGTGGAGCAATGGTGCCTTCTTCGCGCTGGAGCCGGACGCATGACGACGCTCGCCGACCGCCTGCGCGCCGCGCTCGACCATGTCCATGAGCCCGACTTGCTCCCCGGCGACCATCCCGGCGTGGCGATCGACGGCGTCCGCACGCCGGCCGCGGTGCTCGTCGCGGTGACTGACCGGCCCGAGCCAGGGCTGATCCTGACGCAGCGCACCGAAAGCCTGCGTCGTCATGCCGGGCAGGTCGCCTTTCCCGGCGGCCGAATCGACCCTGGCGATCGCGACGCGGCCGACGCGGCGCTGCGCGAGGCGGAGGAGGAAATCGCTTTGCCGCGCGCCGCCGTCACGCTGATCGGCGAGGTCGATCGTTACTTCACGGTCACCGGTTTCGAGGTGATCCCGATTATCGGGGTGATCCCGCCCGATCTCGATTATCATCCCAACGAGGCGGAAGTCGCCGAGGTGTTCGAGGTACCGCTGGGGTTCGTGCTCGACCCGGCCAATCAGGTTCGTGCCAGCGCCGAATGGCAGGGCCGGACGCGCTATTTCTACGAAATCCGCTGGGGCGAGCGGCGCATTTGGGGAGCGACGGCGGCGATGCTGGTCAATCTGTCGCGGCGACTGCGGTGGGCGATATGACGCTCCTCCCGCCGGCGGAGTGGCGTGATCGCCCCGGCCTCGCCCGGTTGGTCGCCGCGCTGGGCGTCGGCAATGCGCGGATCGTCGGCGGCGCGGTGCGCGACACCTTGCTAGGGATCGACACCGCCGACATCGACCTCGCCACGCCGCACGACCCGCGCACGGTGATCGAGCTGCTCGAAGCCGCGGGGATCAAGGCTGTCCCGACCGGGATCGACCATGGCACGATCACCGCGGTATCGAGCGACGAGGTGTACGAAGTCACCACCTTGCGCCGCGACGTCACGACTGACGGCCGTCGCGCGACGGTCGCCTTCACCGATGACTGGCGCGAGGATGCCGCGCGGCGCGATTTCACGATCAACGCGCTTTATGCCGACCTGGCGACCGGCGAACTCTATGATTATTTCGGCGGCATCGCCGACCTCGCGGCGCGACACGTCCGTTTCATCGGCGACCCATACCGCCGCATCGCCGAGGATCATCTGCGCATCCTGCGCTTCTTCCGCTTCCTCGCGCGGTTCGGCGACATCGCCGATCCCGAAGGGCTGCGGGCCTGTACCGAGCGCGCCAACGACCTGATGGCCCTGTCGCGCGAACGCATCGCCAACGAGTTGCTGCGTTTGCTCGTCGCGCCGCGCGCGGTCGAGGTCGTCGCGCTGATGATCGAGCGCGGCGTCCTCGTTCCCGTCCTGCCCGAAATCGCCGGTGTCGCGCATCTCGCCGATCTGGCGAAGCGAGAGGCCGAGGCAGCGATCGCCCCGGACCCGATTCGCCGGCTCGCTGCTCTGTTGCCCGCCGACCCGATCGTCGCGGCGAGCGTCGGCGCGCGGCTGAAACTGTCCAACAAGCAACGCCAGCGGCTGGACAGCGCGATGCTGCCGGTCGACGCCGACCCACGCGCGCTGGCCTATCGCCTGGGCATTGCGCTCGCGGTCGACCGGCTGTTGTTGTCGGGCGGAGACGCAGCGGCTGTCCGCGATTGGACGCGGCCGACGCTGCCGATGTCGGGCGGGCAACTCGTCGCCAGGGGACTCAAGGCCGGCCCCGACGTCGCCAGGACGCTGCGGGCGATCGAGGATCGCTGGATCGCCGAGGAATTCCCCGATTCCGCACGCGTCGCGGCGATCACCGACGAAGAAGTCGCTCAGACCCTCGACGCGACCAAATAAGCGTAAGCCTCATCGGCTTCGAGCGGCTTGGCATAGACGAAACCCTGGCCATAGGTGCAGCCCAGTGCCGCCAGCGTCTGCGCGAGCTCGTTGGTCTCGATTCCTTCCGCGGTGGTTTCCTTGCCGAGTGCCTGCGCCAGGCTCAGGATCGCGCGGACGATCGCGATCTTGTCGCGGTCGGCAAGCATCCCGGTCACGAAGCTGCGGTCCATCTTGAGCACGTCGATCGGCAGTTTCTGGAGATAGGCCAGGTTCGAATAGCCGGTGCCGAAATCATCCATCGCCAGCGTCGTGCCAAGCCTCTTGAGCTGGTGCATGGTGTCCGCGACGCGTTCCGGATCGGAGATCAGCGCGCTTTCGGTGAGTTCGAGCGTGAAGCGGCTACCCGCCAGCCGGTTGCGCAGCAGCGCATCCTCGACCACCGGCGCGATGTCGTCGCGCTGCAGCTGGATCGCCGACAGATTGACCGCGACGCGCACACCGCAGCCACCGCCGGCGCGCACGTCCCACGACCTCAGCGTCCGCGCCGCCTCGTCGATCGCCCAGCGGCCGAGCGGGACGATCAGCCCCGATTCCTCCGCGACCGGGATGAAATCCGCCGGCGAATGTTCGTGGCCATGCTCGTCGGTCCAGCGCGCGAGCGATTCGAACGCGACGACGTGGCCGGTCGCGAGGTCGCAGATCGGATGGTAGGTCAGCCGCATCGCGCCGTTCTCGATCGCGCGGCGTAGCTCGGTCTCCACCCCGAATTGCTCGCGGGCGATGTCGAGCGCCTGGGTCTGGTAATATTCGGCCTGGCCCGAATGCTTCGAGCGTTTGACCGCGAATTGGGCGTGGCGGATCAGGTCTTCCGACTCCTCCACCGTGTCGGACCCGAACGCGATGCCGATCGAGCACGACACGCGAATCTCGAAATCCGACATGCGGAACGGCGTGGATAATGTATCCTGTATCCGATTGACGACCTGCGCGGCTTCGGCCTCGCTTTCCTCCAGCGCCAGCAGAATGCCGAATTCGTCGCCGCCGGTGCGCGCCAGCATGTCGGAGGCGCGCAACGCGCCCTTGAGGCGCCGCGCCAGCGTGATGAGCAATTCGTCGCCCGCCATCGATCCCATACAGGCATTGACCCGGCTGAAACGATCGAGGTCGATGATCAACACCGCGTAGCGCGCACCGCCGCCCTCGGCGATCCGTTCCTCGAGCGATTCGCTGAAGCCGCTGCGATTGGGCAGGCCGGTCAGGCTGTCGGTGATCATCTCGCGGCGCAGGTTGCGCGCGGTGCGCAATTCGCCGGTATGGTCGACCAGCGTGACGAAGCAATAAGACGAAGCCGGCGAGCGCCGTGCCAGCGTGACGCGGAAATACCGGCAATCGACCGCGTCGCCGAATTCCCAGGCGAATTCCTCGTTCGCCGTCTCACCCGACAGGAAGGTCGCGATCCGCTCGCCCAGCGCTGCGATCAGCGGGGCATCGCGCCCCGTGTTGCCCAGCCCGGCAACACGAAAGGCGCGGTTGGCCGCGGCTACGACGACCATGCCATCGGAGCGGCCGACCAGCGCCAACGCCACCGGGATCAATTCGATCGATGCGGCGATTCCAGCGATGTCTTCGGGGCGCAATCCCACCGCCGCTGGTTCAGCGGGCACGACTTTAGCGGCCTTCGCGCGAGACAGTCCGAGCGCCATCGCCACCCGCTTAGGGAGGATTGGTTAAAGCGCGCTGAAGCTTCCCCCGCTTTCAGTCACTTGCGGGCGGTTCGCGTGGACGACATTCTAGCCCTCTCCCGCTTGCGGGAGAGGGTTGGGTGAGGGTCTTCTTCCTTCTTATCGAGCGCCAACCGCTTGGAAGAAGAAAGAAGACCCTCACCCTCCCGCTTCGCGGGCCCCTCCCTGTCCCGCACGCGGGAGAGGGGTGTTTACCTAAAACTTGTTATCGCGGGGAAATCCGGTCGGCGGCATCCGCCCGGCGGCACCGCGCGCGGTGCGCCATGGCTGCAGGTCGGTTTCGGTGCGCGTCCGTCCGCTCTCGCCGCCCATCGCCCAGCTCAGCCCTTCGGCGAATTTGAAGGTTACCGCGTCCGACAAGCCGCCGTCGCGATAGCGCTGCAACTGGACGCCCTGCCCCTTGGCCAGCTCGGCGACTTCGGACAGCGGGAAAACCAGCATCTTGCGGTTGTCGCCGATCGCCGCGACGTAATCGTCCTCGCCGCCGATCGGCCGGACGATCCTGAGCTTGGCGCCAGCGCGTGGCGTCACCACCGCCTTGCCCTTGCGCGTCTCGGCGATCGCATCGGCCGCCTTGAGCACGAAGCCGCGGCCGTCGGATGCCGCGACCAGCAATTTCTCCGCCTCGCTCGCGCGCAGCAACGCGGCGATGCCGGCCTCTCCGTCGAGGTCGATCATCAGCCGGACCGGTTCGCCGAAGCCACGCCCGCCGGGCAGCCTGTCGGCGGCGAGCGTGTAGAACCGCCCCGTCTCCGCGGCGAGCAGCAATTTGTCGGTGGTCTGGGCGTGGAAGGCGAAGCGCGGGCCGTCGCCTTCCTTGAACTTCATCGCATCGGCCGAGGCGAGTTCGACATGACCCTTCATCGCGCGGATCCAGCCGCGCTGCGACAGGATCACCGTGATCGGCTCGCGCTCGATCATCGCCTCGAGCGGGATTTCGCGTGCCGGTGCCGCTTCCTCAATCCTGGTGCGTCGACGGCCTAGCACCGTCTCGGGGCCGTAACGGTCGCGCACCTTGCCGAGGTCGCGCTTCAGGCGCGTGCGTTGGCGGGCATCGCTCGACAGCAACAAGTCGAGCTCGGCCTTTTCCTTCTCTAGCCCCTCGCGCTCCTTGCGCAGTTCCATTTCCTCGAGCTTGCGCAAGCTCCTGAGCCGCATGTTGAGGATCGCCTCGGCCTGGCGGTCGGTCAGTTCGAATTCGGCGATCATCACCGGCTTCGGCTCGTCCTCGGTGCGGATGATCTCGATCACGCGGTCTAGGTTGAGGAAGGCGATGATATAGCCGTCGAGCAGTTCGAGCCGGTCGGCGATCTTGTCGAGGCGATGCTGCGAGCGCCGCCGCAGCACGATGAACTGGTGGTCGACCCAGGATTGCAGCGCTTCCTTGAGGCTCATCACGCGCGGCGTTCGCGTCGCGTCAAGCACGTTGAGGTTGAGCGGGATGCGCGTTTCGAGATCGGACAGCCGGTACAGGCTTTCGATCAGCGTGTCCGAATCGACCGTACGGCTGCGCGGTTCGAGCACGATGCGCAAATCCTCGGCCGATTCGTCGCGAACATCGGCCAGGATCGGCAAGCGCTTGTCGTTGACCAGGTCGGCGATGCCCTCGATCAACTTGCCCTTGGACACGCCGTACGGGATCTGGGTTACGACGAGGTGCCAGCCACCGCCCTTTTCGTTGACGCGCTCGATCGTCGCGCGCGTCCGGAACGAACCGCGGCCGGTCGCATAGGCCTCGGCGATCGCCGCCGGGCTGTCGACGATCGCGCCACCGGTCGGCAAATCGGGACCTTTCACATAGTCGAGCACATTGGCGTCCGGATTGTCGATCAGCGCGATCGACGCATCGAGTAACTCGGCGGCGTTGTGCGGCGGGATGCTGGTCGCCATGCCGACCGCGATCCCGGCCGCGCCGTTGGCGAGCAGATTGGGGAACGCCCCCGGCATCAACTCGGGTTCGTGGTCCTCACCGTTATAGGTGGGGCGGAACCCGACCGCGTCCTCGTCGAGCCCGTCCATCAGGTCGGTCGCGACCTGGGTCAGGCGAGCTTCGGTGTAGCGATAGGCGGCGGCGTTATCGCCGTCGATATTGCCGAAATTGCCCTGCCCGTCGACCAGCGGATAGCGCAGCGAGAAATCCTGCGCGAGCCGGACCATCGCGTCATAGACCGAGGCGTCGCCATGCGGATGGTATTTGCCGATGACGTCGCCGACCACGCGCGCCGATTTCTTGTAGGCGCTGCTGGGATCCATCTTGAGCGTTCGCATCGCCCAGAGTAGCCGGCGGTGCACCGGCTTGAGCCCGTCGCGAACGTCGGGCAGCGAGCGCGCGGTGATCGTCGACAGCGCATAGACGAGATAGCGTTCGCTGAGCGCGCTATCGAACGGCGCGTCGAACACGCCCACGGAAGGATTGTCGGGAAGGTCGGTGGTCTCGGCTGCCATCCGAAAGCGGTTAGAGCCTATTTGCCCGAGAGGAAATATCGGCGGCGAAGAAGTTGGGGATTGCGACGGGCGTCACAGCGCGCCCGCTGTTCCGTCCTCCGGTTGCGCGCCACCCCTTTCGCGGTCGAATTCGGCGCGGCGGCGCTCGCCGCGCGCCTTGAGGAGGTCGTGGCGCGACAGGATACCGACGACCGCATGGGTGTCGGGATCGACGATCGGCACGCGGCCGATTCCGGTTTCGACCATCAGGTCGGCAACCTCGCCGATCGGCGAATGGCGATAGGCCATCGGTTGCGAGGCGTCGGACAGGATTTCGGCAAGCGGCATGTCCAACTGGCTACGCTCGACTTGCCAGCGCAGCGCGTCCGAACGCGACACCAGCCCGAGCAGGCGATCGCCTGGCCCCACCACCGGGTAGGAACGATGCGTGGCGTGGTCGGCGAAGAAGGCGACGACATCGCTGATCGGCATATCGCCGGGCAAGGTCTCCGGGTCGCGCGTCATCACCTGTTCGGCCTGGAGAAAATCGAGCGGATCGACGGTATATTCCTGCAGGATGTGGCGGCCACGCCGCGCGATCTTTTCGGTCAGGATCGACCGGCGCATGATCAGCACGCTGACGGCATAGGCACCGACCGAGGCCGCGGTCATCGCCGGCAGATCGGCAAAATGCCCGGTCACCTCGACCGCGAAGAAAGCGCCGGTCAGCGGCGCGCGCATCGCTCCACTCATGATCCCGGCCATGCCGGCCATCGCCCAGAACCCGGCGGGCCCGGGCAGGAACTGGCCGAGCACCACGCCGAGCGCGCCACCCAGGATGAGCAATGGCGCGAGCACGCCGCCCGAGGTCCCAGATCCCAACGCGATC
>DASVNU010000105.1:0-9708 GCA_036383655.1 Sphingomonas sp.
CCGAAACCACCGACATTCCGGTGATCGGGATCGGCGCGTCGGCGGCGTGCGACGGCCAGGTGCTGGTCGCTGAGGATATGCTCGGTCTGTTCGAGCGCACCGCGCGTTTCGTGAAGAAGTTCGATGACATGGCGGGCCGCATCACCGACGCCGCTACCCGCTATGCCGAAGAGGTGCGCAATCGGACCTTCCCAGGGGTAGAGCAGACCTATCTTCCCAAGACCTGAGGACGGCTAAGGCGCGTTGCTTTTGGACGGCGCGCCGCTAAGGGACCGTGTCCGATCACGGCCATTGCGAGAGCCGAGCCCGGTCCCTAAGGTCCGCCGACTTATTTTTGCCCCCAATTGGAGCCTACCCCTTGGCTGTGACGCCGAAAACCGATGAAGCTTTCCTGCGCGAGGTCGATGAGGAACTCCGCCGCGATCAGATCGTCGGCGTGTGGAAGAATTATGGTCGCGTGATTGTCGGCCTGGTCGTGGCCGGCCTGGCGATTTTCGCCGGCGTGCTCGGCTGGCGGGCGTGGAGCCATGGCGCCGCCGAAAAGCAGGCGATCGAGCTGCAACAGGCCTATGATTCAATCGCCAGCGGCAATGTCCAGGCGGCCAAGGCGCCGATCGACAAGCTCGCGGGCGACAGCGCGCCGGGCTATCGCGCGCTCGCCAAGATGCTGCAGGGCAACGATCTGCTTGCGGCCGGCAAGACCAGGGAAGCCGCGGCGAAGTACGGCGAAATCGCCGGTGACAGCGGGGTCGGACAGCCGATCCGCGACCTCGCCGCGATACGCCAGACCCAGACCGAATTCGACACGCTCGCGCCGCAAGTGGTGATCGACCGGCTGAAGCCGCTCGCGACCTCGGACTCGGCCTGGCTCGGCAGCGCCGGAGAGATGATCGCGATGGCCGATCTCAAGCTCAACCGGCAGGCGGAAGCGCGCGCGATGTTCAAGTTGATCGCGGAGAGCGACAAGGTCCCCGACAGCATCCGTCAACGCGCGGTTCAGGCGACCCAGGCTCTGGATACCGGCACGAACGTTCAGAAGGGCAAGTAAGCAGCATGACGACCAAGTGGAGGATGCCGATTGCGCTGGTGGCGCTGACCGCGCTCGGTGCGTGCGGCGCGCTCAAGGGCGGCGGAAAGAAGACTCCGGTACTCGGCGACCGCGTGCCGATCCTGGTGTCGGAAAGCGATGCCAAGGTCGATCCGGCGATCGCGGGCCTCGACGTGCTGCTGCCCGCGCCGGTCGCCAATACCGACTGGGCTCAGCCCGGCGGCAATCCCGAAAAGTCGATGGGCCATCTGGCGCTTGGATCGACTGTCTCTCGTTTGTGGACGGTGTCGATCCCCGCGGGGTCCAATCGGCAACGGCTGGCGGCCTCTCCGGTGATCGGCGACGGCAAGATGTACGTGGTCGATATCGACGGCGCGCTGCACGCGTTCGACGCCAATTCGGGCGCTTCCTTGTGGACCGTGCCGATCGCCAAGGGCACCAAGAGCAAGGCCGCGCGCTTCGGCGGCGGTGCCACGTATGACGGTGGCCGCGTCTATGCGACCTCCGGCCTGGGCGATGTCGTCGCGTTCGATGCCAAGACCGGCTCCGAAGTGTGGCGGTCCAAGCCGGGGCCGCCGCTGCGCGGCTCGCCGACCGTCGTCGGTGACCAGCTCTACATCTTGAGCCAGGACAATCAGCTCTACGCGCTGTCGACCGCCAACGGTCAGCAGGTGTGGTCGGCCTCGGGCAGCCTCGAGACTCAGGGCGTATTCGGCGTCGCGGCGCCGGCAGTGGCGCACCAGACGGTCGTCGCCGGATTCTCGTCGGGCGAACTCAACGCCTATCGCGTCGAAAACGGCCGCGCCATCTGGGGCGACGCTCTGTCGCGGACCAGCATTTCGACCTCGGTGTCCAGCCTGGCCGATATCGACGCCGATCCGGTGATCGACGACACCAATGTCTACGCATTGGGGCAGGGCGGTCGCCTCATCGCCGCCAATCTCGCCACCGGTCAGCGCCTGTGGGAACAGAATTTCGCCGGTATTTCGACGCCCTGGCTGGCGGGCGAGTGGCTGTTCGTGGTCACCGACGAGAGCAAGCTCTATTGCCTGCAGCGCTCGACCGGAAAGATCCGCTGGATCAGCCAGCTGCGCGCCTTCAAGGTCGAAAAGAAGAAAAAGAAGAAGGATCCACTGACCTGGTACGGCCCGGTGCTTGCCGGCAATCGCCTGGTGCTGGTCAATTCGCTGGGTGACATGGTGTTCGCCGCGCCGAGCGATGGCGCCGTCGGCCAGAGGATCCCCGGTAAGGACGGCTTCGGCCTGGGACCGGTGGTCGCCAACAACACGCTCTACGTGCTCGACCAGCGCGGGCGCATTTCCGCCTATCGCTGAGCATAGACGGGGCGGCGGAGGCCGTCGCCCCGTTCAGGGTCCCGTTCAAGACGTTGCCGCTGGCGTGCACACGCCCTACAGCCCGTTTCATGTCCTTACCCACCGTCGCCATTATCGGCCGTCCCAATGTCGGCAAGTCGACATTGTTCAACCGGCTAGTCGGCAAGAAGCTTGCATTGGTCGACGACCAGCCCGGCGTCACGCGCGATCGTCGCGAGGGCGAAGCGAATCTGCTTGGTCTCGACTTCCGGGTGATCGACACCGCGGGTTATGAAGACCTCGACGCCGCGACCCTGCCGGGACGTATGCGGCAACAGACCGAGGCTGCGGTCGAACAAGCCGATGTCGCCCTGTTCCTGATCGACGCGCGCGCGGGAATCGTGCCGCTGGATGAGGAAATAGCGCGCTGGCTGCGCAGCTCGACCACGCCCGTCATCCTGGTCGCCAACAAGGCCGAAGGCCGGGCCGGCGAATCGGGTATCCTCGAATCGCTCGCGCTCGGGTTCGGCGACCCCGTCCAGATGTCGGCCGAACATGGCGAAGGGCTGGCCGACCTGTTCGAAGTGCTCGTCCCCTACGTTCCGGAGCCGGAAGAGTTCGAGGAAGAGGAAGACGATAGTCCCGATGCGCCGCTGAAGCTGGCGATCGTCGGGCGTCCCAACGCCGGCAAGTCGACGCTGATCAATCGCATGCTGGGCGAGGATCGCCTGATCACTGGCCCCGAAGCCGGGATCACGCGCGATTCGATCGCGATCGACTGGACCTGGAACGATCCAAAGACGGGCCCGCGCGCGGTGCGGCTGATCGACACCGCCGGCATGCGCAAGCGCGCCAAGGTGCAGGACAAGCTGGAAAAGCTGTCGGTCGCCGATGCGTTGCGCGCGATCGATTTCGCCGAAGTGGTGGTGCTGTTGCTTGACGCGACCCTGGGGCTGGAGGCGCAGGACCTCAAGATCGCCGATCGCACGCTGCAGGAAGGGCGCGCGTTGATCATCGCGCTCAACAAATGGGATATCGCCGAAAACGCCTCCTCGCTGTTCAACGGCGTCAAAAAGGCGCTCGAGGATGGCTTGAGCCAGGCGAAGGGGGTCATCGTGATCACCGTGTCGGGCGCGACCGGCAAGGGTATCGACCAGTTGCTCGGCGCCGCGTTCGAAACCCGCGAGGCCTGGTCGAAGCGCGTCTCGACCGGCGAACTCAACCGTTGGTTCGAACGTGCCATCGAGGCCAACCCGCCGCCGGCGCCGGGCGGCAAGCGGATCAAGATGCGCTACGTCACCCAGGTCAAGACGCGCCCCCCCAGCTTCGTCATCTTCGGCACGCGGGTCGATCAATTGCCGGCAAGCTACGAACGCTATCTGGTCAACTCGATGCGGCGCGACCTCGGCTTTGGTGCCGTCCCCGTCCGGCTGACGTTGCGCGCACCGAAGAATCCGTTCGATCGGGATTGAACCCGATTTCGTGAAAGCTGCACGGCGCCAAGACCTTAGGCGCTGACCGCGACGACTTCCGTCAACCGGTCGTTTACCTGCGCCAGCTACATCGGACCCATCGGACAGCGGGGGCGTGTCCGATGCGGTGGAGGACGTGGTGACGATCGATAGCGGGCAAATGGTGGACTGGAGCGCTTTTCAGGCGGCCCGAAGCGAGCTCGGCGCCGGGTTCGTCCGCATTCTCGGCTATTTCAGGGAAGATGGCGTCAAGTCGGTCGCCGCGATCGAGGAAGCGATGCGCGCGGGCAATGCCGCCGCGATCGTGCTGCCGGCACACACGCTGAAAGGCGAATCGCGCCAATTCGGGGCGGAGCAGCTCGCGGCGATTGCCGAGGCGATCGAAGTCATCGGGCGTCAATGCGTGGAAACGCGCGACGCGCCCGACCAGGCGCTGGAACATGTCGTCAAGCTGCGCCCGACCTTCGAAGCGACGCTGTCGATGCTCGAGCGTGAGGCCAATCCGCTGGTCGAGCGCCGCCCCGCCGCGTTCGGCCGCCGCGCGATCTGATTCCCGCGCGACCTGACCTTCAGCTCTCGCCTTCTTCCGCCGATTTCGCGTTGAGCTGGATGTAATTCTCCAGCCCCATCCGTTCGATCATGTCGAACTGACGCTCGAGCGTGTCGACATGTTCTTCCTCGCTGTCGAGGATGCGGCGGAACAGGTCGCGGCTGACATAGTCGCGCACCTTCTCGCAATGTTCGATCGCGTCGCGCAGCAGCGGCAGCGCTTCCATCTCGAGCTCGAGGTCCGACTTCAGCACCTCCTCGACCGTTTCACCGATCCGCAGCCGCCCGAGCAGCTGGAAATTGGGCAGGCCGTCGAGGAACAGGATGCGCTCCGACAGCCAGTCGGCGTGCTTCATCTCATCGATCGATTCGTGGCGCTCGAACTCGGCCAGCTTCTGCACGCCCCAATGGTCGAGCAGGCGGTAATGCAGCCAATATTGGTTGATCGCGGTCAGTTCGTTCTTGAGCGCGGTATTGAGGAAATCGATGACCTGCGGATCGCCCTTCATGGTGATGCCCTTCGTTGCTTTTCAGCCGGCATCATAGCCCCGGAAGGCCGGGCGAAACAGTCCAAAAAATGGCGGATTTCCGCGGTTTTCCTTTGCTGCGAACGCTACGCAGCAGCGCGCTCGTCGTCGATAATGGATCGCGCGAACGGCACGCATTGGCCGCATTTGGGCTGACGACCGAGCGAACGATAGGCCTGGCAGGCGGTCATCGATCCATTGCGGGCGGCTTCGCGCACTTCGCGTTCACGGATCGCATTGCAGACGCACACCATCATGAGACCGATTATCCCTCGCGCTCGTTATCACCGAGTTAGCGATAGTGAGATCGATTCGCAATACTATTGCGAGACATTTGCAACTTCGCGAATACGCCGGAACGGCTGCCAATGAGCGCGCGCGGCGCTGCGCCACAGCCATTCGAACGGGCCGTAAGCGAATCGGTCGAGCCAGGGCTTGGACCAGGCGAGCATCAGCAGCCACATCCCGGCAACGACGATCAGGCACTGCCAGCGCTGCAGATAGCCGAACCAGCCCAGGCCATAGCCGTTGAAGATCAAGGTGCAGACGATCGAGGTGCCGAGATAATTGGAAAACGCCATCCGTCCGGTGGCGGCAAGGCGGTCGGCCAGCCAGCGCGCCTGGTCCGATTGCACGAACAGGATGACCAACGCGGCATAACCCAGGCTGAGCCAGGGCCGTAACAGCGTCAGCTGGATCGCCTCGGTCGCGATCATCGTCAGCGGCGCCCAATGCGTCGCGTCGAGCCAGCTGACCAGTGGGATGTAGCCCGCCCATGCCACCGGCACGGCGGCGGCGATCAGCCAATAAGCGCGCCGCGACCAGGCGCCGGAAAAGAATCCCCAGCGGAACAGCGCCATGCCGATCAGCATCAGCGCCAGCGTGTCGATGAAGGCGATGCGGTTGATGATCGTCTGGAAGAAGATCGCGGTCGGCACGCGTATCTTGAGTGCGTCGGCATAGGATCCACGATAGCCCGCCAGTTCGCGCGCGATCCCGTCGCGCTGCGGATCGGATTGCTGGCGGAACGCCCGCCAATCAGCCGCCAGGGTGGGTTCGGGATTTGGCTGGATCGAGGCCACGCGCGCGCTCTCGAGATGCTGATAGGCGACCAATCCGTCCGCCAGCTTGAACGCCAGCAGCACCATGCCGATCGTCACCAGCATCCGTGGTCGCACGCGCCAGCCGACGAACGCGATCATGCCGGTCAGCGCGTAGAGCACCAGGATGTCGCCTGCCCAGATCAGATAGGCATGGACCATGCCGAACACGAACAGGGTCGCCATCCGTGCATAATGGACCTTGGCCGGCTGCTGGCCGCTCAGCAATGCGCGGTCCGCGATCAGCATGGTCGACGCGCCGAACATCATCGTGAACAGCCCGCGGAACTTGCCGTCGCCGATCGCATAGGCGATCGCCCATTCCCACCAGTTCGCGCCGGTCGATCCGCCATAGAATGTGGGGTCGATCTCGGCATAGCCGGGCATCGCGAAGTCGATGATGTTGAGCAGCAGGATGCCCATCACCGCGACCCCGCGCACCGCGTCGAGCGTGCGCAGCCGCTGCGGTACGGCCGTGCCCTCGCTCGCCGGCGGGTCGATCACCGCCGCGCGAACCAGGCGATCGGGATGCCGACCAGCACGATATGGCTGAAGAACTGTTCGGCCAGCCCCAGCGCCGTGAACGGATGCCAGCCGAAGCGCAGCGGCAACACGATCAGGCTCATAACGGCCCAAAGGCCGATGCCGTATGCGACACCCGCGAGCAACCAACGTGTCTTCAGGACCGGCAACCGGTTCGCGGCGATGACGAAGAATGCCACCATCACCGTCATGATCGCGAAGTGCAGCAATAGCCCGACCAGCGCTACGCCGCCCCCGCCCTTGACCGCGCCGTCGCCCAGGATAGCGCTTGCCAGCCCCTTGAGCATGTTGATCGGCGCACGCCCTGCGATCAGCGTGTAGACGCACGCCGACAGGATATCGAGCGTGCCCGCGACCAGCGTCGCCAGTAAAATCTTACGGCCGGTTCCCATCATCCCTCTCCCTGCTTCACCGCAATTCGCGGCGTATCATCAACTTGAGTCCCGACCAGATTGCGTCGATCGCGCAGACCTTCACGTCGACCAGCCCGGTCGGCAGCACCACGGCGCGGATCACGTCCTCGGTGACGTCGGTCGGCACCTTGGATGCCTTTTTGGGCCACGACACCCAGATCTGTCCGGTCGGCGCGATCATGGTGCGCAGCTGGGCGATCAATCGTTCCAGCTCGGCGCGGTCGGTGACGAACAGATGCGCGGCGTCGAGGCCTGCGACCGGAGCATCGACCTCGACAACACCGATCGCGGCGGGATCGATCTCCGCGCGCACGCTGCCGGGCATGGCATGGAACCAGACGCGCATGCCCGGCGCGAGCGACAACTTCTTGGCCAGCGGCGTTCCCGAATAGCCCGCGGGAGCCGTATCGGGGCGCGAAGACGAAGCGTCGGGCGATGCCATGGCGCCGACGCTATCACCAACCTGCTGTTCTACAACAGCCCCATGCATTCCCTTCCCGCTCGCGGGAAGGGGCTAAGGGAGGGCATGTTCGAGAGCTGTGCGGATAATGAACAGACCCTCCCCCGACCCCTCCCGCAAGCGGGAGGGGAGAAGAGGATCCCCAGATCAGGCGATCGTGTCGCCCATCAGCTTGGGGAAAAAGCCTTCGTGCGCGGTGCGCAGGTCGGCGACGCTGACGCACCAATCGCCTTCGTCGAGCTCGAAGATCAGCCGGTCCTTGATCGTCCGTCCGATCGGATCGGCGGGCACGTTGGCGGCGCCGGCATCGGTCAGGAACTCGGCCAGCGCCTCGTCGGGCACGGTGACCAGATACAGGCCCTGATCCTCGCCGAAGAACGATCCCGCCACGCCGAACGGCTGCGCCTCGTTGATCATCGCGCCGATCCCGCTCGCCAGCGCCATTTCGGCCAAGGCCACCGCCATGCCGCCGTCGGAGACGTCATGGCACGCGCTGATCAGCCCGCGTTCGATCGCCGAGCGGATGAAGTCGCCGGTGCGGCGCTCGGCCTTGAGGTCGACCGGGGGCGGGGGGCCATCCTCGCGGTCATGGATCTCGCGCAGCCAGATCGACTGGCCGAGATGCCCGCCGCGCTCGCCGACCGCCAGGATCGCGTCGCCGGTGCGCTTGAACGCGATCGTCGCGCTCTTGGTGTAATCCTGCAGCAGGCCGACGCCGCCGATTGCCGGCGTGGGCAGGATCGCCGAGCCGCTGCCGTCGTCATTCTTGGTTTCGTTGTAGAGCGACACGTTGCCGCTCACGATCGGGAAGTCGAGCGCGGTGCAGGCCTCGGCCATGCCCTCGATACAGCCGACGAACTGGCCCATGATTTCGGGCCGCCGCGGGTTGCCGAAATTCATGCAGTCGGTGGTTGCCAGCGGCTTTGCACCGACTGCGCAAATATTACGATAAGCTTCTGCGATTGCCTGTTTTCCGCCCTCGAACGGATCGGCCAGGCAATAGCGCGGCGTGCAGTCGGTGGTGATCGCCAGGCCCTTATTGGTACCATGGACTCGAACCACCGCGGCGTCGCCGCCGGGGCGCTGCACCGTATCGGCGCCGACCATGTGGTCATATTGTTCCCAGATCCAGCGGCGGCTGGCGATGTCGGGCGACGCCATCAGCCTGAGCAGGTCGCCGGTCAGGTCGCCGCATTCGGGCTCGTCGGCGAGATCGGCCGGGGGCGCGGTGCGGACGAACGGCCGATCGTACGCCGGTGCATCGTCGGCGAGCGGTCCGAGGGGGATATCGCACACGGTTTCGTTATTGAATTTCAACACCATGCGACCGGTATCTGTCACCGTTCCGATGATTGCGAAATCGAGCTGCCATTTGCGGAAGATCGCTTCCGCTTCGCCCTCGCGGCCGGGCTTGAGCACCATCAGCATGCGCTCCTGGCTCTCCGACAGCATCATCTCATAGGGTGTCATGCCGGTCTCGCGGCACGGCACCGCGTTCATGTCGAGTTCGATCCCGACGCCGCCCTTCGATGCCATCTCGACCGACGATGAGGTCAGGCCGGCCGCGCCCATATCCTGGATCGCGACGATCGCATCGGACGCCATCAGTTCCAGGCATGCCTCGATCAGCAATTTCTCGGTGAACGGGTCACCGACCTGCACGGTCGGGCGCTTTTCCTCCGAATCCTCGGAGAAATCGGCAGACGCCATGGTGGCACCGTGGATGCCGTCGCGTCCGGTCTTGGAGCCGACATAGACGATCGAATTGCCGGTGCCCGACGCCGCCGAATAGAAGATCTTGGCGGTCTCCGCGACGCCGACGGTCATCGCATTGACCAGGATGTTGCCGTCATAAGCGGCGTGGAAATTGACCTCACCCCCCACGGTCGGCACGCCGACGCAATTGCCATAGCCGCCGATGCCATGGACCACGCCCGCGATCAGGTGGCGCATCTTGGGATGGTCGGGACGCCCGAACCGCAAGGCGTTGAGGTTCGCGACCGGCCGCGCGCCCATCGTGAACACGTCGCGCAATATGCCGCCGACACCCGTCGCCGCGCCCTGATAGGGCTCGATATACGAGGGATGGTTGTGGCTCTCCATCTTGAAGATCGCCGCCTGACCGTCGCCGATGTCGATCACGCCGGCATTCTCGCCCGGTCCCTGGATCACCCAGGGGGCGCTGGTCGGTAGCTTTTTCAAATGGATACGCGACGATTTGTACGAACAATGTTCGGACCACATGACCGAAAAGATGCCCAATTCGGTCAAATTGGGTTCGCG
>DASVNU010000106.1:0-3945 GCA_036383655.1 Sphingomonas sp.
AAACGCGACGTCGCCTGTGAGTCCCCCTCACCCTTCCCACGCCTTCGGCGCGGGCCCCTTCCCTCTCCCACAAGGGGAGAGGGAGATTCAATCAACTCAGCGCCCTGCAGCTCGACTTCTTCCTCGCGGCATCGATCGCCCCAAACCGCGCGCGATCGGGTGCCAGGATGCGGAGCAGCGCGATCCCCGTCGTGCCGTTGACGCGGACCGCGGTCATGCCGTCGGGCACGGGCTGCCCGGGCTGGGCGATCGCGACGCGGATCGGCTGGTTGCCGGCGTCGATATTGTTGCGGACATAAGCGACATCGGTGCGCGAATCGAAGATCGACAGCGACCAATAGAGCGCGGGCACTGGTTCGATATCGACCAGCACGGGGCCGTTCGACAGGTCGAACGGACAGGAAGAATAAGCGAGGTCCGGGCTCGGCCGGACGATCGCGCGCGCCTTGTCAGTGGCGAGCGGCACCGCGACCATCCTATTGTATCCCACGCCCTTGGCGATGCGGTGCGTGGCGAGCTCCATCAGCACGCGCGGGAATTGCGCCAGTGCGACATGATAGCCGACGAACGCCAGCGCCGCCCCCAACAGCAGCGGGAAGAGCCAGCGGCGCATCAGCAGCCCTCCTTGACGATCGCGGGGAGCTGGTCGCGCGTCATGGTGCCGATCCCGCCGTCGTCGGGAAGATAGGCGCGCAAGGTCAGTTCGAACCGATCGATCCGCCCGGTCGGCAACCACAAGCCGGCCTGTTCGGCGGGCGCGACGATCACGTCCCATGCCGCCGGATTGGGCACCGCTACGCTGGCGATCGAGAAACGATTGGCCTGGTTGGCGACCAGATAGCCGGGGTGGTCATAGAGCGTCAGGCTCCACCATTTGGCCGGGATCGACCCGCCCGACACGCGATAGCGGCAGCGGCCATCGAGCGGCTCGCCCGCACTGTCGACCGCGGCGTTGTAATAGCGCGCTTCCTGCGCCGGCAGCGCGAGCAGCCCCCGCAGCGAGACGACCGCTCGCGTATATGCACCGGCTCGAACGCTGCCGAAATCGCTGCCCGAGGTCCAGGGTCCGATTGCCCGGTTGGCGCCCAACACGCCGGTCCGGACGTGCTGGATCGCCGCGCCCGCGCCCAGCGCCAGTCCGAGGACCGCGCACACCGCATATCGGATCCAGGGTTTCATGCCCCTCCCCCTCCCGTTCAGTTCGGGCAACGGTGGTAACGCTTGCCTTCCATCATCAGCGCGTCGTCACCGATACGCTCTACCTTGAGGATCTGGTCGAACGGCTTGTCGTCTTCGCTGTAATTGCCGGTGACCTTGACCGTCTTTCCATCGAGCGACCAACGGCCCATGCCGCGCTTGCCGTAAAAGCCACCGCCAGGGCCGAAATTGACCGCGCGCCGCGCCGTGCAATCGCCATTCTCCGCCCCCCAACGCCCCGACAGCCAGGCGCGATTGACGCCGCCCGGGATCGGTTTCGGGGTCGGCTCGGGCTCTGGCGTCGGCTTCGGCGTTGGCGTGGCCTTGGGAGTCGGCGTCGCTTTGGGGGTCGGCTTGGGCGTGGGGCTGGGTTTGGGTGTCGGGCTCGCCTTGGGCGTCGGCGACGATGACGGCTTGGGCGACGGTGATGACGACGGCGTCGGCGTGGGCGACGGACTCGCCAGCGGGGTCGGCGCCGGGCTGGGCGCCAGATCGGTCACCACCGGGCTTTGCGTCGCGACCGGCGCGGGAGTCGCCGCATAGCGATTGGGGTCGGCAACGTCGTCGCGGAACATCCAATTGTCGCCATAACGGACGAAGCGGCCGGTGCGCGTCGCCGACTTGTCGCACTTGCCGGTGAACGGGCTGCACGTCGTCGCGCGATAGTCGCAGACATAGCCGGGGCGGTCGGGCGCGGTCTTGCACGCGATGCGCTCGGTCGATTGCACCTTCGCGCCCGACCTGCCCAAGGCGTCGGCGATATCCTTTTCGGACGGACCGTCATTGCCGCCCATGCCGTTGCAGGCGGCAAGCGGCGCCACCATCGCGAGAACCAGCCAGCGCTTCATGCCCAGATCCATGGCCGTTGAGTGCGGTCGCCGCCGGGGCGAAGTCAAGCCCGTCTCAACCCGCTTTGCGGCCCAGCGCCGCTTGCGCGGCGGCCAGCCGCGCGATCGGCACGCGATAGGGCGAGGCGGAGACGTAATCGAGCCCGACCTCTTCACAGAACGCGATCGACGCCGGATCGCCGCCATGTTCGCCGCAAATGCCGAGCTTGATGTCGGGCCGCGTCGCCCGCCCGCGCTCGGCGGCGATACGGATCAGCTCGCCGACACCTTCGACATCGAGGCTGACGAACGGGTCCTTGGGATAGATGCCCTTGTCGACATAGATGCCCAGGAAGCGCGCCGCGTCGTCGCGGCTGACGCCCAAGGCGGTCTGGGTCAGGTCATTGGTACCGAACGAGAAAAACTGCCCGACTTCGGCAATCTCGCCTGCCTTGAGCGCGGCGCGCGGCAGCTCGATCATCGTGCCGACGAAATAGCTAATCTCGCGCCCCTTGTCGGCGAACACCGCCTGGGCGGCCTTGTCGACCACGTCCTTCATCAGTTCGAGCTCGCGTCGCGTGGCGACCAAAGGAATCATCACTTCGGGAATGGGTGCGTCGCCCGATTTCTCGGCGACGATGACCGCCGCCTCGAAGATCGCGCGTGCCTGCATCTCGTAGATTTCGGGATAGGTCACGCCCAGCCGGCAACCGCGATGGCCGAGCATCGGGTTGAATTCGTGGAGTTCGGCGGCGCGGCGCTTGAGATAGTCGACCTCGACCCCGGCCGCCGCCGCGACCTCGGCGAATTCTTCTTCCTCGTGCGGCAGGAATTCGTGCAGCGGCGGGTCGAGCAACCGGATGGTGACCGGCAAGCCCGCCATCACCTCGAACAATTCGATGAAATCGCTGCGCTGTTCGGGCAGCAATTTGTCGAGCGCGGCGCGACGGCCCTTCTCGTCCTCGGCCAGGATCATCTGGCGGACGGCGGTGATCCGCGCGGCGTCGAAGAACATATGCTCGGTGCGACACAGACCGATGCCCTCGGCGCCGAACTCGCGCGCCGTCCTGGCGTCGAGCGGGGTTTCGGCATTGGCCCGGACCTTGAGCCGGCGGACCTCGTCGGCCCAGGTCATCAGCACGCCGAAATCGCCGGCGAGCTCGGGCTGCACCGTCGGCACTTCGCCGATCATCACTTCGCCCGATGCGCCGTCGATCGTGATGATATCGCCTTCGTTCACCTCACGCGTGCCGTTCGCACTTGGGCAGCGCATGACTTTCGCCTTGGCGTCGATCGACAGGGTGCCGGCGCCCGACACGCACGGCCGGCCCATGCCGCGCGCCACCACGGCGGCGTGGCTGGTCATGCCACCGCGAGCGGTCAGGATGCCGCGCGCCGCGTGCATGCCGTGGATGTCCTCTGGCGACGTTTCGGTGCGGACCAGGATCACCGCGTCGCCCGCCGCCGCGCGCTTCTCCGCGGTATCGGCATCGAACACGACCTTGCCCGAGGCCGCGCCGGGTGAGGCCGGCAGGCCCTTGGTCAGCACGTCGCGCGGCGCCTTGGGATCGAGCGTCGGGTGGAGCAATTGATCGAGCGCGGCGGGATCGACCCGCAAAATCGCCTCCTCGCGCGTGATCAGCCCTTCGTTCGCCATGTCCACCGCGATCTTGAGCGCGGCCTTGGCGGTGCGCTTGCCCGAGCGCGTCTGGAGCATCCAGAGCTTGCCCTGCTGCACCGTGAACTCGATGTCCTGCATGTCGCGGTAATGCGTTTCGAGCGTGTCGAACACGCCGGCGAGCTGGGTATAGACCTCGGGCAGCGCCTCTTCCATCGACAGCGGCTTGGCGTTGGCTTCTTCGCGCGCGGTCTTGGTCAGATATTGCGGCGTGCGGATGCCGGCGACGACGTCCTCGCCCTG
>DASVNU010000107.1:0-15052 GCA_036383655.1 Sphingomonas sp.
CGTTCCGACTGATGGAAGCGCTCAACGCGCGGCTGCGGCCCGATCCGGTGGCGATCCTCGACTGCGAAATCGTGCCCGACGACTGGCACGCGCGCTTCTCGTGCCTCGCCCGGCATTACGAATATCGCATCCTCAGCCGCCGCGCTCCGCTGACATGGGAAAAAGGCCTGGCTTGGCGCGTACCGCAGGAACTCGATGCCGTGGCGATGCATGATGCCGCGCGAGTGCTGGTCGGCCGGCATGACTTCACCACCTTCCGGTCGGCACATTGCCAGTCGGACAGCCCGATCAAGACGCTCGACCGTCTCGACGTCATCCATGAGCGAGATCGGATCAGCGTCTTCGCCTCGGCGCGATCGTTCCTCCACCATCAGGTGCGGTCGATGGTCGGATGCCTCGAACTGGTCGGCCAGGGCAAATGGTCGAAAGGCGATCTGAAAGCCGCACTGGAAGCCGCCGACCGCACCGCTCTCGGGTTCAACGCGCCACCCGACGGTCTCTATTTCCTGCGCGCGGACTATCCTAGCGGCTGAACCGCGCCGCCAACTCGACATGGGTCGACCAGCGGAATTGTCCGACCGGCTGCACCCAATCCAGACGATATCCGCCTTCGCAAATCATCTGAGCATCGCGCGCAAAGCTACTGGGATTACAAGATACGTAAGCGATGATCGGCGTCGTCGCCTGCGCCAAGCCAGCCGCCTGATCCCGCGCCCCTGCCCGCGGCGGGTCAAGCACGACGGCACCGAACCGTCCGAGTTCTTCGACCGTCAGCGGCCTGCGGTAAAGATCGCGATGGTCGGCAAAGATCTGACGGCCGGCGCGCGCCGCCGCCCCCTTCAATGACATAATGGCGTCACGCCCCGCCTCTGCCGCATACACCCGCGCCGGCGCGAGCGAGAGCGCGAAGGTGCCGAGCCCGGCGAACAGATCGGCGATGGCCCCCGCCTGCCCCACCGCCTCGCGCACGGCGGCGATCAGCGCCGCTTCGCCATCGCGCGTTGCTTGCAGGAAACTGCCCGGCGGGAACGGCACGGCGACTCCGCCTAGCGTGATGGTGACGGGCTCGGGCTCCCACCGCGTCTCGGGACCCATGCCGTCATCGGTCGCGAATCGCGCGACATCGTGCTGCTGGCAAAAGGTGATGATCGCCTCGGCCGCCTCGAGCCCATCGAAGCTCGCGCCGATCAGCAATTCCACACCCTGGTCGCATGACGTCATCTGGACGTCGGCGCGGCGACGTTTCAGCCCCAGCCGCGCGAGCAATTTGCGCAACGGTGCCACCAGCGCGAACAATTCCGGCGCAAGTATATGACATTCCTGAATATCGACGATCGCATGGCTGCCCGCCTCGGCAAATCCCAGCATGATCCGACCGCCCTTCGCCTCGGCATGGAGCGAGGCCCGGCGCCGCGCCTTGGGCGGCGAGATGATCGGCGCGCGGATATCGGTTTCGAGATCGTGCGCGGCGAGCGCTCCCGCGATGCGGTCGGTGATGAATGCCGCGTAGCTCGCATCGTCGAGATGCTGCAGCTGGCATCCGCCACAGGTCGGGAAGTGACGGCAAGGTGGCACCTGGTGATGCGGCCCAGGCGTGACCGATCCGTCGGGGTTGAGCATGTCGCCGGGAGCCGCCAGCGCTGCATGACGTCCGTCGGCGGTGACGCCCTCGCCGCGCGCGGCGACGCGGATGATCGTGTCGGCAGTCATTGCAAGCACTCCGCTATCGCGCGCGGTAAGCACGGGATCAGATCATCGGCGGCAAAGGCCGCGCCAGCGAGTTGCGCAGCGCGACCATGAAGCCAGACGGCCGCTTCTGCGGCGGCAAGCGGTGCCGCGCCTCCCGCCAGACGCGCGCCGAGCAGGCCGGCGAGCACGTCACCGGTGCCGGCCGTGGACAACCATGGCGACCCGTTGGAATAGACCCTCACATCGCCTTCGGGCGTTGCAATGACCGTATCAGCGCCCTTGTGCACGATCACCGCCCCGGCTTCCGCCGCAGCTGCGACCGTGCGATCGATCTTGCTCCCCTCGCCTTTGCCGAACATCCGGTCGAATTCGCCGCTGTGCGGGGTCAGGCAGGTCGGTGCGGCGCGGCCGCGCAATTGGCCGATGCCGCGCCCGATCAGGCTCAATGCGTCGCCGTCGAGCACCAGCGGTCGGGCTGACGCGATCGCCGCGTCGAGCCTCGCGCTCACCTCTCTCTCACGCCCTAGCCCAGGGCCGATCACCATCGCTCCCGCGCGCTCGTCCTTGAGCAATTTGTCGAACTCCGCCAGCGGACGATGAACGATCGCATTGGGTTCCTGTCCGTCGCCCTCGCCAACCCGCACGACATAGCCGGCACCGCCATGCAGCGCCGCATTCGATGCAAGCCGCGCGGCGCCCGGCATGAGCCCTTCGAGAACCACGACCAGGCCGCGAGTATATTTCTGGCTGCGCGGTCCAGGCGGACTCAGCCGCGGCATCGCCACCGTCCGCCAGTTAGTGGCGATCGGGATGCCGATATCGTCGAGCTGGACCTGCCCGCAGCGATCAAGGCCTTGGTCGAGCAAATGTGCCGGCTTCAGCGCGCCGAGCGCGAGCGTCACATTGGCGCCTGCCGCCCCCAGATCGCGACCATAGTCGGTATCCATGCCCGACGGCAGGTCGATCGCGAGCGTGAAATGAGCTGCGGTCACCAGCCGCCGCAACTGGCCAATGACATCGGGCGCCAGCGGGCGAGTCAGGCCAGTGCCGAACAATCCGTCGACGACGATTGGCCGTGTCGGTGCGTCGGCAAGATCGACCACGTCGCCCGTCCATTTGGCGCGCATCGTTGCGGCAGCGCCATCCTTCGCCTCCCCCAGCGCGGCGACCATGACGTCATGGCCGCCGTCGCGCAGCAGGCGCGCGGCGACCCAGGCATCGCCGCCGTTGTTGCCTGGCCCGGCAAGCACCAGCACCGCCCGCCCCATCGCGAAGCGCGCCGCCTCGCGCGCCACGGCTGCCCCGGCGCGCTCCATCAATTCGGTCTGCGCAACTCCGCCGGTGAATACCGCTTCCTCCGCCGCGCGCATCGCGGCGGCCGTGACGATCGGTAAGCCTTCAGTCGGAATCATTTGCCGCTAGTAGCGCCCTTGCCCTTCATCGTCGCGGGCAAACGGAAGCGGTCGCCGGCGATCGCTACTTCGATCTGGTGATCGGCGATGATCGTGACCTTGGCCGCCTCGGCGCCATCGGCCGCGACCACGCCGCGCCCGTCCTTGACCACCAGCAGGCGGCGGAATCCGCCGTCGGGTTTGTGGACGGTCAGGATCAAGCCCTCGGTCGATTGCGTGCGGTCGAGCGTGCATTGCCGCGAGAAAGCGGCATTGCCCTTGGGCGCGCAGACGATACGGCCGTCGTCCTCGGCGTCGGAACTCGCCTGGGCGAGCGCATTGTCGAACTCGCTATTGCCGCTGCCGGCCGGCGGTTGCGGATCGGCCGAACAGGCCGCCAGGATCAGAATCGTCGCGAGCGCGCTAGATATCCGCATAGACATGAGTTTCGGCCGCCGCTCCGGGATGGGTAACGGCGCCCTTATAGGCGGGGCCGACATTCTGCGCATAGCGCCACAGCGCGCCCGACCCATAATCGGACACCCGCGGCTTCCAGGCCTTGCGACGCTCGACCAGCACGTCATCAGCGACATCGATGTCGATCGTGCCAGCCTCGGCATCGATCCGGATCATGTCGCCATCCTCGATCAGCGCGATCGGGCCGCCATCGGCCGCTTCGGGTCCAACATGGCCGATGCAGAACCCGCGTGTGCCGCCCGAGAAACGCCCATCGGTGATCAGCGCGACCTTCTCGCCCATGCCCAGGCCGTATAACGCCGCGGTGGTCGACAGCATCTCGCGCATTCCCGGACCGCCTTTGGGGCCCTCATAGCGGATGATCAGCACCTCGCCTTCGTTGATCTGTCGCGCTTCGACCGCGGCGAAGCACTCCTCTTCGCAATCGAACACGCGCGCGGGGCCAGTGAACTGCAGGCGGTGCATGCCCGCGACCTTCACGATCGCCCCGTTGGGCGCGAGCGAACCCCGTAGGCCAACGACACCGCCGGTCGGGGTGATCGGCGTCTTGGCGTCATAGATGACTTTTTGGTCAGGATTCCAGGTAACCTGCTCGATATTCTCGCCCAGCGTCCTGCCGGTGACGGTCAGGCAATCGCCATGGAGCAAGCCCTCGGCCAGCAATGTCTTCATCAGCATGTAGACGCCGCCGGCTTCGTACATGTCCTTGGCGACATATTTCCCGCCAGGCTTGAGATCGGCGCAATAAGGCGTCGTCTTGAAGATCTGGGCGACGTCGAACAGGTCGAATTCGATCCCCGCCTCATGCGCCATCGCGGGCAGATGCAGCGCCCCATTGGTCGAGCCACCGGTGGCGGCGACGATCCGCGCGGCATTCTCGAACGCCTCGCGCGTGCAGATGTCGCGCGGGCGGATATTCTTCGCGAGCAACTCCATCACCTGGGCGCCGGCGGCAACCGCGACTTGTTCGCGCGATGTGTAAGGAGCCGGTGCCATATTGCTGTTCGGCAACGACAAACCGATCGCTTCGCCGACGCACGCCATGGTATTCGCGGTATATTGGCCGCCACAGGCGCCATGGCCCGGACAGGCCACCTTCTCCAGTTCATGGACTTCGGACAGGGGACAGGCTCCGGCGGCATATTTGCCGACCACTTCGAACACGTCGACGACGGTAACGTCGCGGTCGTGGAAGCGGCCCGGCAGGATCGATCCGCCATAGACGAAGATCGACGGCACGTTGAGGCGAAGCATCGCCATCATCATGCCGGGCAGTGATTTGTCGCACCCCGCGAAGGCGACCAGCGCGTCGTAGCAATGGCCACGGACGGACAGTTCGACCGAATCGGCGATCACCTCGCGGCTGACCAGCGAGGATTTCATTCCCTGATGCCCCATCGCGATGCCGTCGGTGACGGTGATCGTGTTGAAGCGACGCGGCATGCCGCCGCCCTGCTCCACGCCGCGTCGACAGGCATCGGCCTGGGCGTCGAGCGTGGTGTTGCACGGCGCCGAATCGTTACCGGCCGAGGCGACGGCGACGAACGGACGCGCGATCTCCTCCTCGGTCAGGCCCATGGCGTAATAATAGCTGCGGTGTGGGGCGCGCTCCGGACCGACCGAGACGTGACGGCTGGGGAGTTTCGATTTGTCGAATGTGTGGGTCATGGCGCGACGCCTATGTCGCGAGAAGGGCCGTTTGCGCAAGACTATTACGTATGGCGGGGAGCGGCCGAAGCCGCTCCCACGACCGATGACGTCCGGGACGAACCGGAGACCATGCGCGGGCGCGGCGTGGAGACGGACCTGCGTAGCCGTCACTCAGCAAGTTGGGGGCCAGTTGAGGACTCGGGCGGCTGACGATGGTTAAGCGTGGTTCGGCGGTCCCGCGCTGGCACGCAAATCTGTCACGCGAGTGTCGATTCGAGACACCAATAATCGGGTTGGGCGCTCCTGATCGCCCGCGCGGCGGCGGTGCGCGCGGCCTCGCTGTCGAACAAAACGAAGCAGGTGGCGCCCGACCCGGACATGCGTGCGAGGATGACGCCAGATTGCGCGGCGAGGAGGTCGATTACGTCGCCGATTACGGGCGCAATCTGGCGGGCGGGGGCCTCGAGATCGTTGCGCCCTTCGATCGCGGTTCTCAGCCACTCCGTCATCCCGGCCTTGTGCCGGGATCCGCCGTGCCGCGAGCCAATGCCGGTCATGATGTGCGGCTCGGCAGACCCCGGCACAAGGCCGGGGTGACGTTGGATCAGGGGGCCGCGATCGACGGAATCCCAGCCGCGAAAGACTGCGGCCGTTGACACTGCGACACCCGGGTTGACCAACAGGACGGGAATCCCCTTCAACCCCGACACAGGCTCAAGCTGTTCCCCTCGGCCGCTACCGATGGTGCTTTGCCCAAGCAGGCACGCCGGAACGTCCGAGCCGAGTTCCAGCGCAACACCCGCCAGCGCGCCCGGATCAATCCCCTTCAACCGCGCCAGCGCCCGCAACGCGGCGGCAGCATCGGCCGATCCACCCCCGATCCCCGACGCGACCGGCAGGCGCTTATCGAGCGTGATCGCCAGCGGCGGCAGCGGCCCGTATGCGGCGGCGAAGGCATCGCGCGCCGCCAGCACCAGATTGCCGGTTTCGCTCCTCAGTGCATCCGCGAACGGCCCGGTCAGCGCGAAACTGTCGCGCGCGGCCTCCTCGATCGACACGGTGTCGCCATCGCGGAGGAAGGCAAACAATGTCTCGATCTCATGATAGCCGTCCGCTCGCCGCGCGCGGACGTGGAGCGCGAGATTGATCTTCGCCGGAGCCGGCTCGGTGATCGTCACGAGCGCGTCGCGCGAGGGCCGTCGAGAATCTTGGCATCGAGCCGCGCCGTCGCGTCGGGCTTGGCCACCACCCGCGCCGCTTTCCAGGCATAACGCGCCTCATAGCGCCGCCCGACCGCCCAATAGACGTCGCCGAGATGCTCGGCGATCTCGGCATCGGCGGGGGCTGCGGCGCCGGCCGATTCGAGCAGAGGCAGCGCGCGATCGGCGTCTCCGCGCCGAAAATAGGCCCAGCCAAGCGAATCGGCGATGCCGGGCTGGTTCGGTGCCAGGCTGTTGGCCTTTTCGAGCATCGTCACCGCGAGCGCGGTGTCGCCGCCATGCTCGATCAGCGAATAGCCGTAATAATTGAGCGCGACCGCTTGATCGGGGCCGAGCGCCACCGCGCGTTCGAGCGCGGCGCGGGCCAATTCCCAACGGCCGGCCTTGTCGTAAGCCGATCCGATCTGCAGCCAGATCGCCCAGCCGGCCTCATCGCCCAGACGGTCGCGCGCCTTTTCATACGCCACCGCCGCTTCGAGCGGGCGGTTCGCGATCAGCAGCATGTTGCCGAAATGCTCGGCACTGTCGGCGTCGCCATCGGGTGCCTCGGCGAGTGCCCTGGCCGCGGCGATCGCCGCCGGCATGTCGCCCTTGGCGCGCAGCACCTCGACCCGGATCGACTGGGCAAGCGCGGTGTACGCCGTGCCCGGCGCGATCTCGCCCAGCACCGTCAGCGCGCGGTCGTGCGCGCCTTGCCGCTCGAGCGCCGCGGCGAGCAACAGACGCGCGCGGCCGTCATCGGGATCGAGGATCAGCGCCGAGCGCGCCAGCGTGATCGCGATGGGGGTCGTGCCGGGATCGGTCAGGTCGTTGGCGATCCTCGTGTAGAGACGCGCGATCCCGATCATCGGCGTCGCCTTGACGGCGCGAATCCGACTCCTCACTGTCGCCACTTCGGGATCGGGGCCACTGAGCAAGTCGCGTGCGATGAAGTCATCGCCCTGCCCCGTCAGCAATTCCGCCGCCGAATAGCGCAAGTCGAGCCCGCCGCTGCTGCCGCGCAATTCCGCCGACAGCGCCTTGGCGGCGCCGGGAATGTCGTTGCGCGCGATCAGGATCAGCGCTCGCTGTTCGAGCATGATATGCCGGATCGCGCCGGTCCGCTCGGTCGCCGCGAGCGCCGCGGTGGGATCGCCGCCGCGACCGAATTCCTGCCAGGCGCGAACGGCGGGCGCGAAGAAATCGAACGGTGTCTTGTCGAGCGAAGTCAATGCCTTGTCGATCGCGGCCGAATCCCCGCTCTTCACCGCGTCGGCGAGCAGCAGCAGTTTCGCGTCGTTCGGCGCGCCGGTCCCCAAAGCCGCCGCCGCGCGACGGGCGAGCACCAGGTCACCCGCCGCCATCGCCTGGCGAAAGGCGCGGTTGGCGACCACCGGATCGCCGGGTGCCGCGGTCAACGCGATGCCATATTGCTGGGCCGCGACGCCGACATTGCCGTTCGCCGCGGCAATCCGCGCACGGCCGAACGCGCCATAATCGTCGGCTTGGGCGCCCGCCGAAACGAGCGTCGACGCCAACACGGCAAGTCCAACCATAACGGGCTTACATATTGGGATAATTCGGCCCTCCGCCGCCTTCGGGCACCACCCAGACGATGTTCTGGGTCGGGTCCTTGATGTCGCAGGTCTTGCAGTGGACGCAATTCTGCGCGTTGATCACGAAGCGCGGATTGCCCTCTTCCTGCCCGACGATCTCATAAACGCCCGCCGGGCAATAACGCTGCGCCGGCTCGTCATACATCGGCAGGTCGTAATCGACCGGGATATCGGGGTCCTTGAGCGTCAGATGGACCGGCTGATCCTCCTCGTGGTTGGTGTTCGACAGGAACACCGAGGACAGGCGGTCGAAGGTCAGCACGCCGTCGGGCTTGGGATAATCGATCGGCTTGACCAGATCTTTGCGCCACAGCGTGGTGTGATCGGCATGGTGCTTCATCGTGAAGGGCATTTTGATGCCCCAGCTTTCGAGCCACATGTTGATGCCCGCCAGCATCGTACCGAACGTCTCGCCATATTTCTCGACCAGCGGCAGGACGTTGCGGACGACCGACAATTCCTTCTTCACCCAGCTCTTGTCATATGCCTCGGGATAAGCGGCCAGTTCGTCGCCCTCGCGCCCGGCCTGAACCGCGTCGAACGCGGCTTCGGCGGCCATCATCCCCGATTTAATCGCGGTATGCGTACCCTTGATCCGCGGCACGTTGAGGAAACCGGCGCTGTCGCCGATCAGCGCTGCGCCGGGCATCACAAGCTTGGGTACCGACTGATAACCGCCATCGCTGATCGCGCGCGCACCGTACGACACGCGCTTGGCGCCCTTCAGGATCTCGGCGATCGCCGGATGCGTCTTCCAGCGCTGCAATTCCTGGAAGGGCGAGAGATAGGGATTCGAATAATTGAGCCAGGTGACGAAGCCCAGCGCGACCTGCCCATTGGCCTGGTGATAGAGGAATCCGCCACCGTCCGACCCGGTCTCGCTCAATGGCCAGCCTTGCGAATGGATGACGCGACCGGGGACATGGTTCGCCGGGTCGATATCCCACAATTCCTTGATGCCGAGGCCATAGACCTGCGGCTCGCAATCGGCGCGAAGATCGAAGCGGTCGACCAACTGGCGCGTCAGATGCCCGCGCGCGCCTTCCGAGAAGAACGTGTATTTGGCGTGGAGCTCGAGCCCCGGCTGGTAATCGGGCTTGTGCTCACCGTCGCGCGCGACGCCCATATCGCCCGTGGCGACGCCCTTAACCTTGCCGTCGTCGCTGTAGAGGATTTCGGCGGCGGCGAATCCCGGGAAGATCTCGACGCCGAGTTCCTCGGCCTGCCCCGCCAGCCAGCGGCACAAGCTGCCCAGGCTACCGGTATAGGTGCCCTTGTTGTGCATGAAGCCGGGCGAGATGAATTCGGGCAGCGTGAAGCGGCGCTTCTTGGTCAGCACCCAATGCTGGTTGTCGGTGACCGGGGTCTCGGCCATCGGGCAGCCTTTGTCGCGCCAATCGGGGATCAGTTCATCGAGGCTGCGCGGGTCGACCACCGCGCCCGACAGGATGTGCGCGCCGACTTCGGAGCCCTTTTCGAGCACGCAGACCGAAATCTCGCCGCCCTTTTCGGCCGCCAGCTGCTTCAGGCGGATCGCCGCCGCCAAGCCCGCCGGGCCAGCGCCGACGATCACCACGTCGTACGGCATCGACTCGCGTTCGCTCATCCCTTTTTCTCCCCTTGGGACCCTTTCTTGACCAGTCATCGTACGACGACAACGGTCTGTCGGCGAATGCGGTGCCAATGAATTGACCCCGCGGTCAAGCTAGGACTCTATGCCGGACAGCGATGGGGGCTGACCAGAATCACGATTGGCGAGCGAGTATCGCCAGTGCGCTCGAATGGTGGCGCGATGCGGGAGTCGATTGCGAGATCGACGATTTGCCGCGCGATTGGCTTGCGCGCGCCGGTGCCGCGCCAGTCGCCGAGCAGTTGCCGGATCAAGTACCGGAATCCGCGGTCGGGTCGTCGATCCTGCCGGCGACGCTCGAGGAATTCGCCGTCTGGCGGCTTGGCGCCGCCGCCCCCGAAGCGGGCTGGCCGGGCCAGGCGCTCGGCACGCAAGGCGATGTCGCAAGCGGCCTGATGATCATCGTCGATATGCCAGATCGCGAAGACGACGCGGCGGGCCAGTTGCTGTCGGGCAATGCCGGCGCGCTGTTCGACCGCATGCTCGCGGCGATCGGTCGCGACCGCCAGTCGATCTATCTCGCCGCCCTGGCGGTGAAGCGTCCGTCGGCCGGCCGCGTGACCGAGGAAACGAGCCAGAAACTGGAGGCGCTGATGCGCCATCACTTGTCGCTGGCACGCCCAAAACGCGTGCTGGCACTAGGTAATGCGGCGAGCCGTGCAATCACGGGGTTGGACGTCGCCAATGCGCGTGCAAGTTTACGCGAGGTTAACCATGACGGCGGGACAAGTGAGGTTGTCGCCAGTTTTCATCCTCGCTTCCTGTTGGAGAAGCCTGTCGCCAAAGCCGATGCCTGGAAGGACCTCAGATTGTTGATGGGGGGATTTGAGTGAAAGTCGCGCGTTTTCTCGTAGCCTCGGCGCTGGTGTTCGCGCCGGCGCTGCCCGCTTTCGCCGCCGGCGAGCCGCCGGCTTCCACCGCGATGGCACGTGGCATTCCGGCTCAGCTCGATGCCGATCAGCGCACCGGCTACGCTGCGGTGTTCAAAGCGATCCACGAAAAGCGCTGGAACGACGCGCAATTGCAGCTGACCGCGATGAAGCCAGGTCCGCTCCACTCGATCGCGCTCGCCGAACTCTATACCGCCAAGGGCTCGCCCAAGGCCGAGAACGATCCGCTGCTGGCGGTGATCACCGCCGCGCCCGAATTGCCCGAGGGTCCGGCGATCGCCCGCATCCTGGCCTCGCGCGGCGTGGTCGCGCCGACGCTTCCCTACCAGCAGCGCCTGATATGGGCCAATGGCGCCTCGACCCGCGGCCGCGCCAAGCCGACCAAATACGACCTCGCCGCTGCCGAGCTCGCGCTCAAGATGCAGCCGATGATCAAGAGCGATGACGGCGCCGGCGCGCAGGCGTTGCTCGAAGCGGCCACCAACCTGACCCCCGAAGCGCAAATCGAATGGCAACAGCGTGTTGCGTGGATCTATTACCTCCAGGGCAACGACACCAATGCGCGGCTGATGGCCGCCAAGGCGCGGGCCGGCGCCGGCGACTGGGCCGTGCAAGGCGAATGGGTCGGCGGGCTCGCTGCCTGGCGCCAGGGCGATTGCACCGAAGCCGCGCGCGCGTTCGTCAACGTCGCGGCGCGAGCGAGCGATATCGAACTTCGTGCCGCCGGGCTCTATTGGGCGTCACGCGCCGACATGAAGTGCGGCCGGCCGCAACTGGTCGAGGCGCGGCTCAAGAACGCCGCGCAGCTCGACGAGACCTTTTACGGCATGCTCGCGCGCCAGCAGCTCAGCATCAAGGAAAAGCCGCCGATCCCCGATGAGCTGATGCTCGCCGATTGGGACAAGCTTCAGAACCGCCCCAACGTCCGCGTCGCCGCTGCCCTGGTCGAGATCGGCGAGACGGGTCTGGCCGATGATGTGCTCAAGCAACAGGCGAAGATCGGCCCCAAGGACGAATATGCCTCGCTGGTTCGCCTGACCGAAACGCTCAACCTGCCCGAGACGGTGATGTGGCTGGGCAATAATTGTCCCGAAGGAACCAAGGCCCCGACGATCGCGCGCTTTCCCGCGCCGAAATGGGCGCCGGCAGGTGGCTGGACCGTCGATAAGGCGTTGGTCTACGCCCACGCGCTCCAGGAATCGCGCTTCCGCAAGGATGTGATCAGCCCCGCGGGCGCTTATGGTCTGATGCAGATCATGCCCGCCGCGGCGATCGATTACGCCCGCGAACGCGGCATCACCGTCGATCGCGGCGCGCTGTCGCTGCCGTCGGTCAACATGGCGGTCGGCCAGCGCACGCTCGAGCGGTTGCGCGACCAGAGCTTCACCGGCGGCTACCTGCCCAAGGTGATCGCGGCCTATAATGCCGGGCCGGTGCCGGTCATGGAATGGAACGGCATCGTCAAGGACGGCGGCGATCCCCTGCTCTACATCGAATCGATCCCCTATTGGGAAACGCGCGGTTACGTGACCACGGTGCTGCGCAATTACTGGATGTACGAGGGCAAGGACGGACGATTGAAGTCGTCGAGCCGTGAGGCGCTGGCGCAAGGCATGTGGCCCAAATTTCCCGGCCTGCCTGGGCCGAGCGCCGTACGGCTGACTCCCGCCAAATAAGTGCCGATCGACGACAGCCGCGATTTCGTGCCCGTCCGGATCGCGGTGCTGACCGTGTCCGATACGCGCGGGGCCGCCGATGATCGGTCGGGCGACACGTTGGTCGAACGGCTGACGGCGGCCGGCCATGTCCTCGCCGACCGCGCGATCGAACGCGACGATCTCGATACGATCATCGAGCGCCTGGCGCAGTGGATCGACGACCCGCAGGTGGACGTCGTCATTACCACTGGCGGCACCGGCGTGACCGGACGCGATGTCACCCCCGAAGCGGTCGAGGCCGTCGCCGAAAAGATGATCCCCGGTTTCGGCGAACTGTTCCGCTGGCTGAGCTATCAGACGATCGGCACGTCGACGATCCAGTCGCGCGCCTGCGCCTGCGTCGCGGGCGGCACCTATATCTTCGCGCTGCCGGGTTCGACCGGCGCGGTGAAGGACGCCTGGGACATGATCCTCAAGGACCAGCTCGACAGCCGCTTTCGCCCCTGCAACTTCGTCGAGCTGATGCCCCGCCTGACTGAACGTTAGGCTATTTGGCCTTCGCCGCCGCTGGCGCCGCGAGCTTGCGCTTCTCGTCAACGAACCTGATCAGCTCGGCGTCCGCCGTGCCGTACCAATCGAGATAGTCCTTGAAATTGGCGAACGTCATTTTGCCTACGCTGTCGATCGTTGCATATTCCGACAGGTCCCCATCCGCATCGATCGCCACCTTCAGGAACCGATGGTTGGCGTTCCATTCGTTCGCCATCTCCGTGGAGAAAAACGGCTCTTTCTTGAACCAGCCGAAGAATTCGAACGAATCGCAGTTGATCTTGTCCTTGCAGCCATAAAAGAGGACCTGAAAGCCGTTCCCGCCGGTCGCGCTTTCGAGATAAAAATCGCCGTCCTTGGCGACCTTGATATCCGCTTTGTAGCCGGCCTCCCTCAGCAAGGCGGCGACGGTATCGACGCTGCTGACGTCGACGACCCTGTCGTCCGCTATCGCCGGCGTTGAGACTGCCAGAGCAGCCGCCACGGCCAAAAACCTACCCCACATATCCGACCCCCTGTCTGTTCGCCGGCACCTTAATTTTGGTTCCCGGCACCGCAAGACCAATTAGCTCGGATCTGGCTGCATCGCCGCCAGTTCGTTGCCGTTCGGGTCCCGGAAATGGAACCGCCGCCCACCCGGAAAGGAGAAGATCGGCTGGCTGATCGTGCCGCCGGCGTCCTTCACCGCCGCCTCGGTCTCCTCCAGGTTATCGACCTGGATCACCGCCAGCGGCGCCGAAGTCCAGCCGGCGCGGTCGCCCTGCAGCCCGAGATCGGTTTCGCCGCTCATCGTCGCGGCATAAGTCGGGCCGAAATCGGTGAAATCCCAGCCGAACGCCGATGCGAAGAACGCCTTGGTCGTCGCAACGCTCTGCACGGGCAGTTCGACATAATTGAGTTTCGCCATCTCATCCCTCCATTGTTCTTGATATGTTCTACATCGTGACGTAGATTGGGGCAATGGCAAAAGCCCGCCCGATCCGTGGCGCGACGGTCAATCGCGAAAGCACCCGTTTCAACCTGCCCGAGCGGCTCGCCGACGGCGATTGGCTGGACGCGTTGGAAGAGGTCGACGGCGCCCTTCCCCCGCTCAGGACCAGCATCACGGTCGAGACCCCGCGGACGATCATCACGCGCAACCAGTCACCCGACATCGGCTTCGACCGCTCGATCAATCCGTATCGCGGATGCGAGCATGGCTGCATCTATTGCTTCGCGCGGCCGACCCACGCCTATCTCGATCTGTCGCCGGGGCTCGATTTCGAATCGAAGCTGTTCGTCAAACCCACCGCACCCGAACTGCTGCGCGCCGAATTGATGAAGCCGGGTTATAATTGCCGCCCGATCGCGTTCGGGACCAACACCGATCCGTATCAGCCGATCGAGGCGGAGTGGAAAATCACGCGCGGCTGTATCGAAGTGCTGGCGGAGACCGACCATCCGCTGACCATCACCACCAAATCCGATCGCGTGGTGCGCGACATCGACCTGCTCGCACCGATGGCGGCAAAGGGGCTGGCGGCGGTCGCGCTGTCGGTGACCTCGCTCGACGCCAAGGTGTCACGGACGGTCGAACCGCGCGCGCCGCATCCCGAACGCCGGCTCACTGCGGTGCGGAGGCTGGCGGATGCCGGCATCCCCACCGTGGTATCGATCGCCCCGGTCATCCCCGCGATCACCGATCACGAAATCGAGCATATCGTCGAGCGTGCGGCGGAAAGCGGGGCGCGGACGATCACCTATCTGCCCGTCCGGCTTCCCCACGAAGTCGCGCCGCTGTTCCGCGCCTGGCTCGATGCGCATTTCCCCGATCGCGCAGGCAAGGTGATGGCGATCATCAACTCGATCCGCGAGGGTCGCGACAACGACCCCAATTTCTTCACCCGGATGCGAGGCTCGGGCCCCTGGGCCGACCTGCTTCGCACGCGCTTCCAGATCGCGATAAAGAAGCACGGGCTCAACCGCGAACGGCTGAGCGTACGCAGCGACCTGTTCCGCCCGCCGCGCGGACCGCAGGGCGAGCTGTTCTGAGCGTCTAGCGCTGACGGCTCTTCATCAGGGGCTGGATCTTGGTGCCGAAATCCTCGACGCCCTGGACGAAATCGTCGAAGGTCAGCAGCACGCCGCCGGTATTGGGCACCTCCGCCATTTCGTCGAGCATCCGCGCGATGCTGGCGTGGCTGCCGACCAAGGTCCCCATGTTGATGTTGACCGCGCCCTCGGGCGCCGCGAGCTGGCGGACGTTGGTGGTCGTATTGTGCTTGTCCGCCGCGCCCTGATCCATCAGCCAGGAGATCGCGGCG
>DASVNU010000108.1:0-2644 GCA_036383655.1 Sphingomonas sp.
CATGATGCCGATACCGAAGCCGACCATCTCCTTGCCCTGATGCTGGCTGCCATAGACCGCGATCGCCAGATCGACGGCATTGCGCGCACCATCGACATAGCGGCCGAACAATTGGTGATCGGCGCCGGGATAGGTCGGCGCCCAGGGCGCGCGGGTACTGATCGGCGCACGGGTCCAGCCGGGCACCGCCGGGAGATCGATCTGCTGCGGCAATATTTGAGCGCGACTGGCGATCGCCGTCGACCACCCGGAGAACGCCGCCGCGACCGCCAGCGCCAGCAGCGCGGCAACGACCGCGTCGAGTAGCCAGCGGACCGGGCCTTGCAACCGTGCCGGATCGAAGGCCGGCGCGTCGGGTGCGCGGTCGAACCATTTCCAGCCGATCGCCAGCACCGCCGCCATCACCAGCCCGAAGAACACCCAGCCGAACACGATGTGATCATAGCCCGTCGCCTGCTCGACGCTGGTCAGCACCGCAGCATAGATCGTCCCGAACGCGCGCACGCCATTGGCGAGAACGGGAACGATGATCGCCATCGTCATGAACGCGATGCGCCGCGGCCAGGTGCGGTAGCAGAGGTTCGCGACCAGCACGCCATAAGCGATCATCGCGATTACGAACTTGGAGCCCGAACATGCCTCCGCCACTTCGAAATATTTGTCGCCCGCAGTGATCAGCACGCCGTCGACCGTCGCCGCGACGCCGACCAGATGGAGCAGGTGCATCGTGATCCACACGGTAATCGTCTGGAGCGGCGGCTCGAGAAATTCGCCGAACGGCACCAGGAACAGCGCATAGGCGATCGGGAAGACCAGCCCCCGCGCCACATTGGGCCCGAGCATCGTCACCACCGCGCCCTGCAGCATCATCACAACGCCCAAATGCCGCGCGAACGAGACGCCCCCGGCATCGCCGAGCAGCCAGCCGAATCCGCCCGCCGCGACCAGCGCGAGCCCCGGCGCCCAGGCCTGGGGAGTCAGTTGCGCCAGGTCGGTGCGCCGGATCCACACCAGCCAGCCGACCACCGGCGCGATGAACAGGCAATGCCCGAAGGTGGTGTTAGTCCAATAGAGTTCGGCCAGCGCACCGACATCGTGGCGGAACATCAGCAGGATGATCGCCATCGCCACAGCGAGCGCGGCCAGTGGGCGACGCCAGCCGGGCGCGATCGCCAAACCGGGACGGGGTGCGGAACCGGCGACGCTGGTCATGCCGCTGCCCGTCCCTTCGCCTTGGGCGGCACATTCTTCGCGCCCCAGCCGATCATGGCGTCGAGCGGCGCGAGCCGGGCGCTCCAGCCATAACGCTTCTGGACCCGCTCGCGCGCCTCGCGCCCCATCGCCGCCGCGCCGTGCACGTCCGACAGCAACCCGTTCACCGCGTCCGAAACCTCCGCCACGGTGTCGCCGCTCAGGATCGTGCCGTCATGGTCGACCCCTTCGGCGGCGGGACCGCTCGCCACCACCGGGCGCGCCATCGCCATGGCTTCGAGCACCTTGTTCTGGATGCCGCGCGCAATCTTGAGCGGCGCGACCACGCACGCCGCGGCGTCGAGCCACGGCCGGACATCCGCCACTTCGCCGGTCACCCGCACGCCTTCCCGTTTCGCCAGCGCGACGACCGCGTCGGTCGGGTTGCGTCCGACGATCACGAAGACCGCATCGGGATGGACGACGCGGATATGCGGCAGCACCGTATCGGCGAACCAGGTCACCGCCTCGACATTGGGGCGATAGTCCATCTGCCCGGTGAACACGATCAGCTTGCCGGTCGTATCGATCCGGCGGAATGCCGCGGCGGGGTCGAAAAAGTCGGTGTCGATGCCGTTTTCGACCACCTGGACATTGGTGACGCCGGTGCGCTTGCGGAACAGATCGGCTTCGGCCTCGCTGACGAACAGGCTGGCATCGACGCGGCGCGCGACCTGGCGTTCGAACTGAAACAAAAGATTCGCCTCGCGCTGCATCAGCCAGCGCATCGGCCCGCGCGAGCCTTTGGCGTAATCGGCGAACTTGAGCGAATCCATGTCGCAAAAGTCCATGATCACCCGCGCCCTGGTCTTGGCGGGCAGATATTGCGCCATCTGGCCGGAGAAGACGTAGATCGTATCGATCGACTTGCGCTCGAGCATGTCGGCGACGACGTCGCGCATGGCGGGGCTATCGAACGCGGTCAGCGATGCGGGACGGCGCTGCGTCAACGCCTCCAGCAATGCTCGTGGCCGCGACTTGCCGCGCCACAGGATCGACCGGCTAGCGGTGAACGGCACCAGCCCCTTCTTCGCCTTGAGGTCGCGGGGGTCGTCGGCGAACGCGACGAGATGCACGCGATGTCTCGCGGCAAGATGCCTGAGCACGTTGAACGCGCGAATCTTGTCGCCGCGATCGGGCGGGAATGGCGATCGATGCGCGAGGAACAAGATGTCGCCCATTAGGGCCTGCCCTCAATGGGAACGCGGTCATGACGGAGCCGATTTTGGTGTTGGGCTAGAAGCAAGGAGGGAGCGATGCTGAAGCATCGTGACCGACGCGGCGACGCCGCCCGGCACCAAAATCGGCCCGCCGCTTCGCGGTCGCCCGGAGAGGACTGCAGGACTACGTCACTTGCTTGCGCGTAGCTCCAGCTACGCGACTGCGCTGCGCT
>DASVNU010000109.1:0-9844 GCA_036383655.1 Sphingomonas sp.
GCGTCCCAGCTCGCGCGCGCCACCTTGGCGGTCGAGAGGTCGCCGATCTGGAGGTCGACTGCCTCGGCCACCGCGCGGGCCAGCGCGGCGTCGTCGGTGAACAGGATCGACTGGCTCGACGGGTCGTGTTCGGCCTGGCTCAGCAAATCGGCGGCGATCCAATCGGGCGAGTTCTTGCCATCGGCGACGACGACGATCTCGCTCGGGCCGGCGACCATGTCGATCCCGACCACGCCGTAGAGCTGGCGCTTGGCCTCGGCGACCCAGGCATTGCCGGGGCCGCACACCACATCGACCGGCGCAATCCGGCCGGTGCCGTACGCGAGCGCGGCGATGGCCTGCGCCCCGCCGATCCGCCAGATCTCGTCGACCCCGGCGATATGCGCGGCGGCGAGCACCAACGGATTGACCTCGCCATCGGGGGTCGGCGTCACCATCACCAGCCGCTCGACGCCCGCGACCCTGGCGGGAATGGCGTTCATCAGCACCGAGCTGGGATAGGCCGCGCGGCCGCCCGGAACGTAGATCCCCGCCGCATCGACTCCGCGCCACCGTGCACCCAGCCGCGCGCCGACGGAGTCGATCTCGTCGCGATCCTCGGGCTTCTGCTTGATGTGATAGGCGGCGATCCGCTCGGCGGCGAGTTCGAGTGCATCGCGCAACTCGGGGGCGAGCGCCTCATGCGCGGCGACCCAGTCGGCGCGTTCGATCCGCCAGCCGGTCTCGTTGAGATCGTGGTGGTCGAACTTGCGGGTAAAGGCGTGGACCGCGGCATCGCCCTCGTCGCGCACGCTGGCGACGATCGTACGGACATCGCGCGCGACATCGCTATCGGCCTCGCGCCGCGCGTCGACCAGCGCCTGGAACTGGCGGTCGAAGCCGCGCTCGGACGTGGAAAGCTTGATCATGCGGCGGCTTCTTGCGCGACCGCGCGCCTAAACGCGTCGACCAGAGGCACGAGCTCCGGCCGCGTCTTGAACGCGGCGCGGTTGACGATCAGGCGGCTGGTGACCTGGGCGATCACTTCGACCTCGACCAGGCCATTCTCCTTGAGCGTGCGGCCCGACGAGACGAGGTCGACGATTCGCGGCGCAAGGCCGAGCGTTGGGGCCAGTTCCATCGCGCCGTTCAGCTTGACGCACTCCGCCTGCACGCCGCGCGCCTCGAAATGGCGTTGCGTCACATGCGGATATTTGGTCGCGACGCGAACGTGGCTCCAGCCGCGCGGATCATCGGTCGCGGCCATTTCGGCGGGCTCGGCGACCGACAAGCGGCAATGGCCGATGCCCAGGTCGACCGGCGCGTAGAGCTCGGGATAGTCGAATTCGGCGAGCACGTCGGAGCCGACGATGCCGATCTGCGCGGCGCCATGCGCGACGAAGGTCGCGACGTCGAACGCGCGGACGCGGATCAGGTCGATGCCGGGGCGGTTGGTCGAAAAGCGCAGCGCACGGCTGTCCTCGTCGGAGAATGCGGCCTCGGGCTCGATGCCGGCGCGCACGAGCAGCGGCGCGGCTTCCGACAGGATTCGACCCTTGGGGACGGCAATGACTAGGGGGTGCGCCATGGCGGGGCTTTACTTGTGCACCTGCGAAGGCGCAATGCACCCCGGTGGCTCCGCTTTCAGCGGCTCTGCCGCGCCGGCGCGCTTCCCCGCCCGACCCTCCGAAGGACAGCAATCTATGGAAGGTCGCGCGGGTTAGCGCGCCGGTATTGCGACAATGAGGAGGCGGTATGGCGGATGAAGCGAACAATCGCGGCGCGTTCCGGATCCAGGAATTCTATTGCCGGCAGATGGACGCGCCGATCTATGCGCGATTATGCACCGCGATCGCCGATGGGCTGACCCGCGACAGCCGGACCGGCACCCGTATCCTCGACTGGCCCGGCGAGCCGACTCGCGACGCGCTGCCCTTGCGCTTCATCGGCGGGCTGCACGCATTGGTGCGACGCGGCGGCGATGCCGGAATGGCCGCGGTGTTTCGTGGCGAGATCACCGATCCGGTCGCCATCGCCGATCTGCTCAACGCCGCGCTGATCGCACATGACGACGCGCTTTCTCCGTGGCTCGACGGCCCGCCGCAAACCAACGAACCTGGGCGTTCGGCCGCGTTGATGCTCGGGCTCATGGAGATCGCGCGGCGGCATGGACCAAGGATCGAGCTGCTCGAAATCGGGTCGAGCGCGGGGCTCAATCTGCTGATCGACCGCTATGCCTTCGATCTCGGTGGCACAGCGATCGGACCGATCGACGCGCCGGTGACGATCCGCCCCGAATGGCAAGGGACGCCGCCGGTATCGACCGATCTCGACATCGTCTCGGTCAAGGGCTGCGACGTGCAGCCGCTCGACGCCACCGATCCGGCGGTGGAGGCGCGACTCGCCGCCTATGTCTGGCCCGAAACGCCGGCGCGCGCCGAGCGGCTGGTCAATGCCATCGCGATGCAGCGCGAGAAGGGAGTCGATCTGGTGCAGGCCGACGCCGCCGACTGGATCGAGGCGCGGCTGGCCGAACCGCAGGAGCAGGGGGTGACCCGCGTCCTGATGCATTCGGTGGTGTGGCAATATCTACCCGAAGACGTCGCGAACCGCGTTCGCGCGGCGATGAATGCGGCCGGCGCCGCCGCCACGACCGCGCGTCCAGTCGGCTGGGTGATGATGGAACCCGATCGCAATCTCGGCAAGCAGGTGGTGCGGGTGAAGAGCTGGCCCGGCCATGGCGAATGGCAGATTCTTGCCACGGCGCATGCTCACGGAACCTGGATCCGCAACGGTCCGCCGGCTGAGGGCGGGGAGGAATATGACCTGCCCGAAACCGCGAAGGTGAACGCCGGTTAGCTCAGCCGCCGTGCGCGGCCAGCCACTCCCGCATCGCGCCGGTGACCTTCTCCGGCGCTTCCCACGGCGCGAAATGCCCGACGCCTTCCAACTTCCTCAGCGTCAGATCGGGCACCAGCGCCTCCAGCCCTTCCAGTTGCACCGGCAGCAGCGCCTTGTCGCCCAGTCCCCAGATCACCAATGTCGGCACCTTGAGCGGCGGAAACGGTCCGTCGAGGAACGCCGGCCGCTCGGGCGTCTCATCCATCGCCGGCACCTGCACCGCGCTGGCGCGGTACCAGTTGAGCATCGCGGTCATCGCGCCCGGCTGGCCCCATTGGTCGAGATAGACCGGCTTTTCGTCGCGCACTTTCTCGAAATCGGTGTGGCGCATGAAGCTGCCGTCGAAAAAGGCCGACAAGCCGATCGACTCGATATGCTGTTCGAGGCCGGTGTTGCGGAACGCGGTGATGTACTGGCTCGCCTCGCGCTGCGCCATGTCGTCGAACAGCGATTTCTGGAAGACGAACGGGTGCGGCGCGTTGACGATGATCAGGCGCGCGACGCGATCGGGATGGTTGAGCGCCGCCATCCAGGCGATCGCACCGCCCCAATCGTGCCCGACCAGCGTGAATCGTTCGAGGTCGAAGCGATCGGCCAGCGCGATCATGTCGGCGACCGGCTTGTCGGGCGTGTAGTTCGCGACGCCCTCGGGCTTGGACGATCTGGCGAACCCGCGCTGGTCGGGGGCGAGGACGAAATGATCCTCGGCAAGGTCGGCGATCTGATGCCGCCAGGTTCGATGCGATTCGGGAAAGCCGTGGAGCAGGATGATCGGCGGGTTGGTCGGTAGGCCCCCTACCGCTACGTCAAGCTCGACTCCCGTGGGCAAGGCCACCCGCTGCAGCTCGAAATCCGCCATATTCCCCTCCCGCTTGCGGGAGGGGTTAGGGGAGGGCGTGTCCCTCTCGACTCCCGCTATGGCTTACTGACATGCCCTCCCCCAGCCCCTCCCGCAAGCGGGAGGGGAGAGCGAATGCCGCCTCGATCGCTTCCCCAATCGACCATCTCGATCCGTCCCAGCAGCACGCTCCAGCACAGCACGCCGAACAGCGCGACGCCGGCGGCGATTCCGAATGCCGCGCCGAAATTGCCGTTGCGATCGACCAGGAATCCGGTCAGCGCCGGGGCGACGATCCCCGACAGATTGCCGATCGAATTCTGGAACCCGATCCAACGCCCGGCAGCACTCGGCCCGGCGAGCGTCTGGCCGGTCGCGAACAGGTTCGAGCTGGTCGCGCCATTCGCGATGCTGCTGACGAACAAGGCACCGATCGCGACCGACGCGCTGCCGATCGCCGCCGCCACCATGCAGCCCGCGGTCACCAGCAGCCCGCCGACCAGCATCGTCTTGCGCGCGCGATTGGTCGTCATACCCGCCGCGATCCAGCGGTCGGGCAGATAGCCGAACGCGATCGAACTGGCGGCGGTAACGAGATAGAAGAACCCGCCCAGCGTCGCCATCTCGACCATCGACAGGCCATGGACCTTGACCAGGTAGATCGGCAGCCAGGCGAGCATGAAATAGAAGCTGTAATTGATGCAGAAATGCCCGATCGCGGCGACGATCGCCGGCCGCCGCCGTGCGATCTCCAGCATCGACGGCCCTGGCCCGACCGCCTCGTGGAGGCGCGGTGCGTCACGCTTGAGCGACAGCCAGGGGATCAGCCACAGCAACGACAGCGCCCCGAACAGGATGAAGCTTGCGCGCCATCCCCACGACGCCATCAGCAGCCCGCCGGCATAAGTGCCGAACGCGGGGCCGATCGACAGCCCGACCGCGCTCGCGGCATTGGCCTGACCGAACCGCTCGGGTGGGACGTGATCGGTGATCAGCTTCGAACTGCACGGAAAGGCGACGCTCTCGCCGAGCCCGAGCACCAGCCGCAGCACCAGCAACGCCGCGAAGCCGTGCACCAGTCCGACCATCATCGTCGCGACCGCCCATAAAGCGAGGCCGGCGGCGAGGACGCGGTAACTGCAGTAACGCTGCGCCAGCCAGCCCGCGATCAGCTGCGACGGCGCATAGGTCCAGAAGAAAGCGGACACGAGCAGGCCGAACTGGGTGTTGCTCAACCCCATCTCGGTCTTGATCAGCGGGCCGGCGGTCGCGAGGTTGCCGCGATCGACATAGTTGATGAAGATCGCGATGCCGATCAGCAGCACCATCGCCCGGGCATGCCCGGTTCTTGCGGGCAACAGCGCGGCACTCGCCATGGCGCATCTCCTCCCCGGAAAGGGAGGCTGGGCTTGCCGTTCGGACCCGTCAAACCAAAACGTCAACGTAATGATTGTGGGGCGATGTCTCCGCGAATCTCAGCGTTCCTCTAACCGAAATCAAAAAAAGACTCGGGCAGGTTTGCGCAAAGCCCACGGCTTGTCCGTCAGGGATAGGTCGCCGTCTTCGGAATCTCCGGGATCGGGATGAATTCCTTGTCGTCGCCCGCGACCTTGGCGAAGCGGCCGGCTTTCCAGTCCTCTTTCGCCTGCTGGATGCGGTTCTTGCGCGAGCTGACGAAATTCCACCAGACATGGCGCTCGGTGGTGAACGCCTCGCCGCCGCACAGCATCACGCGGCCGCCGCTCGCCGAGCGCAAGGTCATCGCGACGCCGGGCTTGAGCACATAGAGCGTGTTGATCGCCATGGGCATGCCGTCGATCTCGGCCTCGCCGAGCGCCAGATAGACCGCGCGCTCGTCCGCGCCCGCGTCGATCGGCATGCTCGCGCCCGGTGCCAGCAGGATGTCGGCATAGATGGTGTCGGCATAGACACTGGTCGGCGCGCGCTGGCCCCATAATTCGCCCATGATGATCCGGGCAGTCGCGCCATGCGCCTCGATCAAGGGCAAGTCGGCCTTGGCGACATGTTCGAACGCGGGGTCGATTTCCTCCTTGTCCTCGGGCATCGCGATCCAGGTTTGGATGCCTGACAGATCGGGGCCATGCGCGCGCTCGTCGCCCGGCGAGCGTTCCGAATGCGCGATGCCGTGCCCCGCGGTCATCAGATTGACCGCGCCCGGCTCGATCCGCGCGTAGGTGCCGATCGAATCGCGATGGTCGATCGCGCCGGCGAACAGATAGGTGACGGTGGCCAGGTTGATATGCGGGTGCGGGCGGACGTCGATACCGGTGCCGATATCGAGATGCGCGGGCCCCATCTGGTCGAAGAAGATGAACGGGCCGACCATCTGGTGCGGCTTGGACGGCAAGGTGCGGTGCACCTTGAATCCGCCCAGATCGTGCGTCGTCGGGGTAATGATGCGATCGATCAAATCGTCGTTGGTCATGCCGTCACCTCTGCCAGGATATCGATCAGGTCTTCGGGGAAATATTGCTCGCCGAGCGCGGCAAGATCGTGCGGTGCGACCCAGCGCCAATGTTGCATCACGCGCTGTTCGAGCTCGGTATGCCCGGCGGCGTCGATCTCGCGCGCCTCGGTGCGGACGAGGAAATAACGTTCATCGGCGGTCACCTCGACGCCCTCGATCGTCAGGAAGTCGGCGGTGCGCTGCAGGATTTCGGGTCCCGGATCGGCGACGATCCCGGTCTCCTCATAGAGTTCGCGCCGCGCCGCTGCTTCGTAGCTCTCGCCCGGATCGACCGCGCCGCCCGGCGTGCACCAGAACGGCGGGCGTCCATCCTCCGGCGTGAAGCGGAACATCAGCAGACGCCCGTGCTGGTCGACCAACAGGATGCGAGCGGCGGGGCGGGGAATACGTTGGGCCATCACCGCGACCTTAGCCGCTCGCGACACCGAGCGGGAGATGCGTCACGGAAACGCTGCGTTCCCTTCAGGCCGCGTCCGATTCGGGACAATCGCTTTCGATTGCCTCATTCCCCCGGCGCGCGCGCGCGGATCGCCAGCGCGTGGATGCGTGAGGACAACAGATCGGCAAGCGCCTGATTCACCAGCCGCTGCCGCGCGACGCGATTGAGCCCGACGAAGCGGTCGCTTTCGACCACGACGGTGAAGTGCGATTCGCCGGTGCCGTCGTCGCCCATATGGCCGGCATGGTGGTGGCTGTCGTTGATCACTTCGAGCCGCGACGGGGCGAGACTGTCGGTCAGACGGGCGGCGATGATTTCGGCCAGCGGGCCGGTAGCGGTGTTGGTCATCATTCTTATATAGGACCCTTTTTCCGCCGGAGACACCGTGGCTCGCACGCCCCCGCACGACCGACCCAACGCCCGCTTCCACGGCCGTGTGGAGGGGACGGGAAGACTGTGCGCGGAGCCCGGCTGCGACAATCCCGGCGAGTTTCGCGCGCCGCGGCTCGATGGTCCGTTACCGCGGGGCGACGGTCCCACGGAATATCGCTGGCTCTGCCTCGACCACGTCCGCGCGTTCAATTCGCGCTACAATTTCTTCAATGGCATGAGCCCGGACGAGATTCACGAAGCGCAACGGCCCTATGCCGGCTGGGAGCGCGAGACGCGCGCCTTTGCCGCCAATGGCGCCGATCGGCCACCGCGCTGGGCCGACTTCAACGACCCGCTCGACGCGATCGGCGCGCGCTTCCGCGAGCGGATGGCGAACGAACGCCAGCGCCAGGGCGGCAAACCGCTGTCGGGCGCCGATCGTCGCGCGCTGAACGTGCTGGGACTCGACCAGGACACCGACCGCCGCGGGTTGCGCCAGCGTTATTCGGAGCTGGTGCGCAAGTTCCACCCCGACCGCAACGGCGGCGATCGCAGCATGGAAAAGGCGCTGCAAGAAGTGATCGCGGCGTATCAGCATTTGAAGAGCGCGCCGGCGTTTGTCTAAGCCGTCATGCCGGGCTTGTCCCGGCATCCGCCGCGCCGCAAGCGATGCAGTTAGTGCCTTGAGTTTCTCGCCAGGCATCTAGGCAGACCCCGGCACAAGGCCGGGGTGACGAGGAATTGAGGCACTGCCTACCGCTCACCATGCCTTGACCTACGCCCCCCGTCCGCCGCAAAGCCCGGAAACGATGAAACGCCATACCGGACAAGACCGCTCGATCACGCAAAACTGGCGCCCCGCCACCCAGGCGGTGCGTGGCGGCACGGTGCGATCGGAATTCGGCGAGACCTCCGAAGCGCTCTTCCTGACCTCGGGCTATGCCTATGATTGCGCGGGCGACGCCGCCGCGCGGTTCGCCGGCGAGCAGCAGGGCATGACCTATTCGCGCCTGCAGAACCCGACCGTGCAGATGCTCGAACAGCGGATCGCGCTGCTCGAAGGGGCAGAGGCGTGCCGGGCGATGGCGACGGGCATGGCGGCGATGACCGCGGCCCTGCTGTGCCAGCTGCAGACCGGCGATCACGTCGTCGCGGGCCGTGCGGCGTTCGGCTCGTGCCGCTGGCTGGTCGATACCTTGCTGCCCAAGTTCGGCATCCAGACGACGGTGATCGACGCGCGCGATCCGCAGCAATTCATCGATGCGACGCGGCCTGAAACCAAGGTCTATTTCTTTGAAACGCCCGCCAATCCAACGATGGATGTGGTCGACCTGGAAGCGGTGTGCGGCATCGCCAGGGAACGCGGCGTTGTCTCGGTGGTCGATAACGCCTTCGCGACGCCGGTGCTGCAGCGCCCGCTCGATTTCGGCGCCGACGTCGTCGCTTATTCGGCGACCAAGATGATGGACGGGCAGGGCCGCGTGCTCGCCGGCGCGGTTTGCGGCAGCGAGGAGTTCATCGAGAACACCTTGCTCTCGTTCACTCGCAACACCGGGCCGACCTTGTCGCCGTTCAATGCCTGGGTGGTGCTGAAGGGGCTGGAGACGCTCGATTTGCGCGCGCGCCGGCAAAGCGAGAATGCATTGAAAGTCGGGCGTTTCCTCGAAGGCCGCGTGCCGCGCATCCTCCACCCCGGTCTGCCGAGCCATCCGCAGCACAATCTCGCGATGCGCCAGATGGACGCCGCCGGCCCGATCTTCGCGTTTGAGGTCGATGGCGGGCGCGCGCAGGCGCATGGCCTGCTCGACGCGCTCGCGCTGATCGACATCTCGAACAATATTGGCGATTCGCGCTCGCTGATGACGCATCCGGCGTCGACGACGCACGCCGGTGTCACCGAGGAAAGGCGCCTCGAAATGGGCGTGACCGAGGGGATGTTGCGGCTGAACGTCGGGCTGGAAGATCCCGACGATGTGATCGACGACCTCGACCAGGCGTTGAAGGCGGTCAGCTTGTGAGGAGTGAGGCTTGAGCGACGCGATGAAGGCGCTGTTCCCCAATGTCGCGGAAACGCGCGGGGTGATCGTGCGCGTCTCCGTCAGCTTCCTGCCCGAACAATCCGAACCCGATCGCGGCCGCTGGTTCTGGGCCTATCACGTGCGGATCGAGAATGATTCGCCCGCGACGGTCCAGTTGCTGACGCGGCATTGGGTGATCACCGACGGGCGCGGTGCGCGCCATTCGGTCGAGGGCGAAGGCGTGGTCGGCGAACAGCCCGTGATCGCCCCCGGTGCGAGCTTCGATTACGTCTCGGGATGCCCGCTGGCGACGCCGACCGGGGCGATGCAGGGCAGCTATCACATGATCGCCGAGGACGGATCGGCGTTCGACGTCGATATTCCCCGCTTCGCGCTGCTCGCGCCGGCGGTAGGCGTATGAAGCGCACCCACCTCCCGCTCAACGGTCTCCGCGTGCTCGACGCCGCGGCCCGGCATCTTTCGTTCACCCGCGCCGCCGACGAGCTCGCGGTGACCCCGGCCGCGGTCGGGCAGCAGATTCGCGCGCTGGAAGATACGCTGGGCGTCGTGCTGTTCCGCCGCACCACCAAGGGCCTGGAACTGACGCCAGAAGGCGAGGCGGGTCTCGATGCCTTGCGCCAGGGTTTCCTGCAGTTCGAGGAAGCGGTCCGTGCGATGCAGGCCGGCCAATCGTCCAAGTCGCTGACCATCGCCGCCCCGCGCGACGTGCTGCATTGCTGGCTGATGCCGCGGCTGGCCGAGATCAGCGCCGCCGATGGCGAGATGCGCTTCATGCTGATCGCCGCCGA
>DASVNU010000110.1:0-4685 GCA_036383655.1 Sphingomonas sp.
TCGCGCGCGTCGCGGAGGCGATGGGCTTCTGGGGCCGCCGCGTCGTGCAGGGCGATGATCTGGAAGCGGCCGTGCGCGACTGGCTGGCGGCGGACGGCCCCGCGCTGCTCGACGTGGTGGTCGACAAGAACGAGCTCGTCATGCCGCCCAAGATCGAGGCGAGCCAGGTGTTCGGCACCGCCCTCTACGGCGCGAAGGCGGTGCTCGGCGGCAAGGCGAAGGACGTGTTCGGCCTGATCAAGGAGAACCTGCTGAACTGACCTCGATCCTCCCCCGCCAGGGGGAGGATTATGTCCGGCCTGATGTCAGTATGCTGGCCGCGAATAGCGGTTCCCACTTTTCAGCACGATACGCTAAGCGGGCGCGGATGCATGGTCGTCCCCGCCCGTTTCTTGTCGCGATCCTGATCGGGCTGGCCGCGGAAGCCTTGTTCCTCTGGGGTGTCACGATCCCGTCGAAGATCGTGTTCGACGAGATCCACTACGTGCCCGCCGCCCGTGCCCTGCTTGCGCTGTCGGGGCCGGTCAACACCGAACATCCGCTGCTCGCCAAGGAGTTCATCGCCGCCGGCATCGCGCTGTTCGGCGACAACAGCCTGGGCTGGCGCTTCTTCTCGACGATCGCCGGCGCGGCGACGGTGATGGCCGTGTTCGCGATCCTGTGGCTGCTCTATCGCCGGATGCGGCCGGCGGTGATGGGCGCGATCTTCGCGCTGCTCAATTTCACCATCTATGTCGAGGCGCGGATCGCGATGATCGATCCGTTCCTGGCCGCGTTCACGCTGTGGGGGATCGCGGCGATGCTGTGGGCGATGCGTGCTCCCGCCGACAAGGCGTGGCCGCGCTGGATCGTGGCGGCGGTGCTGTTCGGGCTGGCGGTCGCGGCGAAATGGGTGGCGGTGCCGTACGTCGCCTGGGCAGGGATCGGCTTCCTGGCGGTACGCTGGCGCGACGCGGCCAAGGCGAAGCGTCCGCTCGCGGCGATCTGGTCGGGCCGCGATCAGCCGCATTGGCCCGGCCTTCCCACCATCCTCGCGCTCCTGGTCTTCGGATCAGTCTCGATCGTGGTCTATTTCCTGACTTTCGCACCGGCCTTCTTCTATCACGACCGGCCGCTGACGCTCGCCGAGCTGCTGCCCTTTCAGGACATGATGTACCGCGAGCAGACCCAGGTCCTGCCGCATCACACCTATCAATCGGCCTGGTGGTCCTGGCCGCTGATGATCCGCCCGATCTGGTATTTCTATGAGCCGTCGGACGGCGCGATGCGCGGCGTGCTGATGATCGGCAATCCGGTGATCCTGTGGGGCGGACTGGTCGCCGTCCTGGCGTGCCTGTGGGGCTGGCTGCGGTCGCGCGATCCCAGGCTGTTGTTCGCCGCCGGGTTGTGGGCGGCGAGCTACCTGATCTGGGGGATCATCCCCAAGTCACTGGGATTCTTCTATTATTATTACCTTCCCTCGATCTTCCTGTGCGTCGCGCTGGCGGCCGCGTTCGACCATTTCGGCAAGGGCAGATTTAAGCATTGGGACGAGGGGTTCGCGATCCTTGCGTTCGGGATCGCGGTCTATTTCTTCCCGATTATCTCCGCCGCGGCGCTGCCCGGCGAACAGGCGTTCATGCACTGGATGTGGTTTTCGAGCTGGCCGTAGCAAACTCTCCCCTCCCGCAAGCAGGAGGGGAATGAACTTCCTGCTTCGCCCACGCATCGACGACCCGCGCAGATCAATCCGCCGCGTCCGCCTCCGCCGTCGGGCGCGCCAGCATCTTGAGGAAATTGCGCCCGGTCAGCGTCAGGTCGGTGCGGTGGTGGACCAGCCACAGCATCATCGTCACCCCGGTCAGCGGCCGATAGGCCAATGCCGCCGATTGCAAATTGCAGAGCGATTCCGCCAGCACCATCACGCCGATCCCCGCGGCGGTCAGCCCGAACAGCATCGATATGTCGCTGACCACTTGCGCGATATTGGGCTCGACCCCGCGTTCGCGCATCAATGCGATCAATTCGCTGGTGAACATGCTGCGCGACGTCGAATAGAATACCATCGGCTCACCGGAAAGATCGGCCAGCGTGACATTGTCCATATTCGCCAGCCGGTGATCGGGCGGCGCGGCGACGAACAGCCGCTCGCGCAGGAACGGCTGCGCGATCAGGTCGCGCGGCAAATCGGGTATTTCGCGGCTGCGCATGAAGCCGATGTCGATCACGCGATCCTCGATCTCTTCGATCTGCGTAACGCCCGACCCTTCGCGCAGCACCAGCTTGACGTCGGGAAAGGTGCGCCGGAATTCGGCGATCGCGCGCGCGATTTCGGGAATGAACGGCGCCGACGCGTTGAACCCGATCGCCAGTTCGCCCAGCTCGCCGCGGGCCGCGCCGCGTGCCACCGACATGGCGTGCTCGGCCTGGCGCAACGTCTCACGCGCCGCCTCCAGGAAAGCGCGGCCCGCGGGTGTCAGCCTCACACTGCGGCTGGTGCGGTCGAGCAACCGGACTTCCAGCTCGTCCTCCAGCGCGCGGATCTGCTGGCTGAGCGGCGGCTGCGAGATGCCGAGATGCCTGGCGGCCCGCGCGAAGTGCAGATCTTCCGCGACGCGAACGAAATATCGCAGGTGGCGTAACTCCATGATCAATACGTAATAAATATTGATCGTGCCGTAAACAATATTGGACAGGCGCGTATTCCGCCCCCACTTCGCCGCAATGCAGCATCGGCTTGCCACCGGTGCCAATCACAAAGATCGCCGAACGGTGCTCCCCGCCCCGCCACCGGCCATCGAGCACGGGAATCGCCGATGATCGGAATCGTCCGCATAGCGCTGACGCGGCCGCTGACCTTTGTGGTCATGGCCATCCTGATCGCGTTGATCGGTGTGCTGACCGCAATCCGGACGCCGGTCGATATCTTCCCCAACATCAAGGTTCCGGTCATCGCGGTCGCCTGGCAATATAGCGGGCTGCCGCCCGACCAGATGTCGGGGCGCATCATCACGCCGTTCGAGCGCGTGCTGACGACCACGGTCAACGACATCGATCACATCGAAAGCCAGTCGATGCCCGGCATCGGCGTGACCAAAATCTATTTCCAGCCGGGCGCCGATATCCGCACTGCCACCGCCCAGGTGACCAGCGTGTCGCAAAGCGTGCTCAAACAGCTGCCGCCGGGCATCACCCCGCCGCTGATCCTGAACTACAATGCGTCGACCGTGCCGATCGTCCAGCTCGCTCTGTCGGGCAAGGGCTTGTCCGAGGGCAAGATGTTCGACCTCGCGCAGAACCAGGTCCGTCCCGGTCTGGTGACGGTGCCGGGCGCGGCCATCCCCTATCCCTCGGGCGGGCGCTCGCGGCAGATCCAGGTCGATCTCGACCCCGCCGCGCTGCAGTCGAAGGGCTTGTCGGCACAGGACGTCGGCAACGCCATCGCCGCGCAGAACCAGATCAACCCGGTCGGCTTCGCCAAGATCGGCAATTTCCAATATAGCGTCGCGCTCAACAACGCGCCGGGCTCGGTCGAGGAACTCAACAGCCTGCCGGTCAAGGTGGTGAACGGTGCCACCATCTACATGCGCGACGTCGCGCACGTCCGCGACGGATCGGCGCCGCAGACCAATGTCGTCCATGTCGACGGATCGCGGTCGGTGCTGATCACCGTGCTCAAGAACGGCGCCACCTCGACGCTGGCGATCGTCCAGGGCATCAAGGACGCGCTACCCAGTATTCAGTCGACTTTGCCCTCGGCGCTCAAGATCGTGCCGATCGGCGACCAGTCGCTGTTCGTGAAAGCAGCGGTCGAAGGAGTCATCAAGGAAGGCGCGATCGCCGCCAGCCTGACCTCACTGATGATCCTGCTGTTCCTCGGGTCGTGGCGGTCGACGGTGATCATCGCGATCTCGATCCCGCTCGCGATCCTCGGCGCGATCGTCGCGCTGTCGGCGACCGGCAACACGCTCAACATCATGACGCTGGGCGGCCTCAGCCTGGCGGTCGGCATCCTGGTCGACGATGCGACGGTGACGATCGAGAACATCAACTGGCACCTCGAACAAGGTAAGCCGGTGTTCACGTCGATCATGGACGGCGCGGCGCAGATCGTGACCCCGGCGTTCGTCTCATTGCTCTGCATCTGCATCGTGTTCGTGCCGATGTTCTTCCTGCCGGGGGTCGCGGGTTTCCTGTTCGTGCCGATGGCGCTGGCGGTGGTGTTCGCGATGATCATGTCGTTTATCCTGTCGCGCACGCTGGTGCCGACCATGGCGAACTATCTGTTGAAGCCCCATGCCGGCGACATGCACGCGGCCGGGACACCGGCCTCACGCAACCCGCTGGTCCGCTTCCAGCGCGGGTTCGAGCAACGCTTCGAGCGGTTTCGCAAAAGCTATGGCGCGCTGCTCGAACGCGCGCTCGCGACGCCGCGGCCGTTCATCATCGGCTTCCTGGCCTGCGTCGCCCTGTCCTTCCTGTTGGTGCCGTTCCTGGGCGAGAATTTCTTCCCCTCGGTCGATGCCGGGCAGATGGCGCTCCACGTCCGCGCGCCGGTCGGATCGCGGATCGAGGATACGTCGGCGCAATTCGACCGGATCGAACAGCGCATCCGGCAGATCATTCCGGCGGACGAACTGGTCTCGGTGGTCGACAATATCGGCCTGCCGGTCAGCGCGATCAACACGACCTATAACAATTCGGGA
>DASVNU010000111.1:0-1602 GCA_036383655.1 Sphingomonas sp.
CGCCGACGACAATCACCGGCTCTATTTCACGCTTCACCACATCATTTTCGACGGCGTCGCGATCTATCGCGTGATCGTGCCCGAGCTGGCCAAATTGTACGATGCCTTCTCGCGTGGCGCGCCCTCGCCGCTGCCGATGCCCGCGCTGCAATATGGCGACTATACGATCTGGCAGCAGGAGCATCTCAAGAGCGCGCCGATCCAACGCCAGATCGATTACTGGCGCCGCACGCTCGCCGACGCCCCGCCCAAGCTCGAACTGGTCGGCGACCGCACCAAGCCGGCGCGCCCAACCCATGCGGGGTCGATGGAAGTGTTCGAGATCCCGAACGAGCTGATCGAGAACCTCAAGCAGGTCGGCCGGCGCCACGGCGTCACGCTCTACATGACGTTGCTCGCCGCCTATCACGCGCAGTTGCACCTCTATACCGGGGAGGATGACATCATCGTCGGCGGGGTCACCGATCTCCGTCGTCGCCCCGAGCTCGAGAATGTCGTCGGCTATTTCCTCAACACGATCTCGCTGCGCGCCAAGCCCAGGGGCGAGACGCGCTTCAGCGACTTCCTGATCGAGGTGCGCGATTCGGTGCTCGGCGCGCTCGCCGCCAGCGAAGCGCCGTTCGACGAGGTCGTCCGCGCGCTCGACGTCAAGCGCCGGCCCGGCACGCATCCCTTGTTCAATTGCCTGTTCTCGATCGAGCCGCCGGTCGACCCTTTCCCCGACGGCTGGGACCTGACGCAGATGGACGTCGTGGTCGGGGGCGCCAAGTTCGACCTCTATCTCGAGCTCGACGAGCGCCAGAACGAGGGGATGCACGGCCGCTTCCTTTATTCGACCGAATTGTTCGATCCGTCGACGGTGCGGCGGATGATCGGGCATTACATAACGATCCTCGAAGGCGTGGTCGCCGACGCGACACAGCCGCTCAAGAACCTGCCGCTGCTCGGCGCCGACGAGCGCCGCAAGCTGCTGGTCGACTGGAACGCGACCGAGGTCGCGCCCTCCCCCGCACTACTCCCGGACGCCTTTCGTGCCCAGGTCGCGGCGCGTCCCGACGCCACCGCGATCCGCTTCGACGATCACGCCGTCAGCTATGCCATGCTCGACGCCTGCGCCGATGCGATCGCGGCGTCGCTGCATGCTGCCGGCATCGCGCCGGGCGATCTGGTCGGCATCTGCCTCGATCGCTCGCCCGACATGGTCGCCGCGTTGCTCGCGGTGCATCGGCTCGGCGCGGCCTATTTGCCACTCGACCCCGATTTCCCCGCCGCGCGGCTCGATTACATCGCCAGGGATGCGGGCGCAGTCGCGCTGCTGACCCAAGCCAAGCTCGGCCATGTCCTGGCCGATTGCCCGCTCAAGCGCATCCTGATCGACCACGTGGCGCCCGCCGGCACGACGCGTCCGGCGGTCGAAGTCGGGCCGAACGACCTTGCCTATGTGCTTTACACCTCGGGCTCGACCGGCAATCCCAAGGGCGTCGAGATCAGCCATGGCGCGCTGATCAACCTGCTGACCTCGTTCCGCAGCAACCCCGGCTTCACGGCCGAGGATTCGCTGCTCGCGGTGACGACGCTGTCGTTCGACATTGCCGGGCTAGA
>DASVNU010000112.1:0-3608 GCA_036383655.1 Sphingomonas sp.
TCGACGGGCGAAATCTTGTCCCACAGCCAGAAGCCGCCGATAAAGATGACCAGCCCGATGCCGGTATAGACCAGGGTGGTGACGAGAATGGGGATGGAGATCATCGTCCGATCCTTTCGTTATTTGTGGGTGGGACCGAAAGAATGGTGGCGGCCGGACCCGCCAAACCAGCCCGAGCCGCTATAGCCGCCATCGCTGCAGTCATCGTCGCTGCAATCGTCGCTGGAGCCTGAATAATAACTGCCGCCGCTGGGGCTCGGCCCGCCCAACCCCAAGACTGGCGGCCGGGCGCCTGCGGCGGCAAAAGGCGAATAGCCGTCGCTGATCGCCTTGCCCGCGAAGATCACGACGCCCAGGCAGTAGAGGCCGTACAGGAGGACATGCCGGTTCATCAATTTACCGTTCTCCCAGTCGCCAGCACTTCAGTCGTCACTGGAATAGCCGGGCGCCTTGCGGCGCTTCTCGAACCCAAAATGCTTGAACAGCACGATCAAGGGCCAGGCCGCAATCATCAGAAAAGCGAGAAACGTCACACCGCCAAATGTGCCGCCGCGTTTGACCGTGATGGTGACCGGCGCCGTTGCGGCGCCGGCGTCCGGTCCCGTCGTGCCGATGCGCTCGCCGGGGTCTCTGGACCTGTGGGCGAAAAAGGCCCGCTCCTCATCCGTCGTCGGTACCGAGTCGCCGCCGCGCTTGTTCCAGCGATGCGCGAACAACGTAACGCTCAGATCGTATCGGCCCGCGGGCATACTCGATAGCGCGACCTCTGTACGCGGATCGCCATTGCTCCATGACCCATTGCTGTCATTGCCGGAATAATGTTCCACGGTAGTGTAGGAACGAACGCTACGCTGCGTCGCTTCGTTGGTCAGCGCATAATCAAGATTGACCCAGGCGTTCTCGATCGCTCCCGCATCGGCGGCGATCGCGACACGTGATCGCCCCGCAGGCAAGACGATCCCGCGGATCACGACATTTCGTCCGGCGGCGTCGAACGCCACGCGGGACGTGACCTGGACGATCTGCTGTTCGCGCCCGCTCATGCTGGAAACGATCCCGAGCAGCCACAGGGCGACCAGACCGACGATCACGGCTTCGACGAACTGTCGCTTGTAGGGGGACGGCTCATGCGGCGCGGGATAGGCGTAATTGCGGCGGCGCGCGGGAATACCGAACGCTTTTTCCGCCACGCCCCAGTCGAGCATGTCGAGCTTGGTCCAGGTTCGTTCCGTCTGGTATTCCTCGCATGCCAGCATCGTTCCCGGCCGGACGAAATCAGTCTCGTCGACCGTCTCTCCCACCGCGACGCGCCAGTAGAATTCGCCGACGACGAACGTGACGCGGACCGGATAGGTGCCGCCGAAGCGCGAATGGATCTTGCGGTCGAGCAGGGCGATGCCCGAGCCTATCGCCGGCAGGCGATCGAGCATGATGCCCAGGCTGAAGCGGCGGCCGTCGTCGACCAGGAAGGCATAGCCTTGGTACGGATTGAACAGCAGATATTCGGCCCAGACGATCTCCTCGTCGGTGCGCTCCATATAGCCGACGACTTCCCACACCCGGCCATAGAGGGTGCCGCGCGTGCCGAGCGGGATTTGCGGGGTCTTGAGCGCTGTATTGGCGCGCGCGATGACCTGAAGGTCGGGGCTGGTCGCATCGAGCGTCGAGCCGCAATGCTCGCACAACACGCTGACGGTCAGGCCCTGCGCGCGGACGTTGACGATGCCGCCGCAATTGGGACAGCTCAGCGCGCGGACGGTCGACGGGGGAGGCGAGGGGGCCGTCGGCGCAGCGGGTGCCGCCGCCGCATCAGGGACGAGCGCGTCGTCGCTCACGCGGCAAATGCCGGCATCGGCCAACCCTCGAACGACCGCAGGCCGGTGGCTTTGAGCTCGGCGAGCGACAGGTAGCGGCCGGTATAGATCTCGACCTCACCGTCCTGACCCTTCTGGATGCTTGCGCATGCGCCATCGGGGGTCATCAGGTCGACGCTGGTGGCGGAGAGCCCGAGCGGAGCGTGGAACGGCAGCTCGCCTTCACTGGCGACGCATGTCACCTGCTTGGCGTCGGTCGCGGCATAGTCGACCCCGTTGATGGAGATCGGCGTGCCGACCGCGATCGGCAGGCCCGATTTTACGTGGTCGACCACGACCGGCGCGACCGCGTTCTCGGCGACCTGGCGGAGCATCATGTAGCGCCCCATCGATTCGCCGACCCAACCGATCGATCCATCGTCGAATAACGCCAGCCATTCGTTCCACGCGCCATCTTCATAGCGCCAGCGGACGCGGCCGACCAATTCGAAGCCGTGGTCACCGTCGCGCCCGCGGACGCCCAGTTGCAACGGGCTGACGTCGTCGGGCACCTCGGCGACCTTGCCGATCGCCTGAACATTGTCGCCGGTGCGCAACACCGAGCTATGACAATAGTCGCACACCTTGACCGGCAGGTCGTTCGACCCGAACCGGATTGGGGCGCCGCAATTGGGGCAATGGGTCTCGATCACTGCGTCGCGATCAGATCTTGGCGAGCAGGGCGGTCTTCTTGGCGTCGAACTCCTCTTGCGTGATCGCGCCTGCCACCATCAATTTGTGCAGCTTCTCGATCTGCTCGTACGGATCGCCTTCTGGTTGCGACGCGGCCTGGGTGTCGCCTCCGCGCAGTCCAGCCACCATCGTCTGGCTGAGCGCCAGGCCGGCCGCGGCGCTGGCGCCGATTCCCGCCAGCCCGCCGGGATTGGCCGCCGCGGTGTGGATCGAATCCGCCGCCTGGAACTTGGCATATTGGTCGAGATTGCCGAGCACGCGCATCGAGCTGCCCTTGTCGAGATATTCCTGGACGTTCTCGGGCAGCGACACGCTCTCGACATAGAAAGTGCGGCAAGACAGACCCCATTCCTTGAATCCGTTCTCGACTTCGCCCTTGATCTTGTCCGACATCGCCTGCTGGTTGCCGGCCAGGTCGATGAACGCGATCTCGCCGCCACCCAAGGCGGTGGCGATCGCGGTGTTGATGACCGCGCGCAATTGCTGGTCGAGGTCGACGACGGTCAACCGATCGAGCGACCCCATCATCTTGACCGCGAAAGTTGCGACATCCTCGATCCGGAACGAATAGCTGCCGAACGCGCGGATACGCAGCGGGCCGAATTCCTTGTCGCGCACCGTGATCGGCTGCGGCGTGCCCCATTTCAGGCCGGTCTGTTCGCGCTGGGTGAAGAAATAGACGTCGGCCTTGAACGGGGACTTGAAGCCTTTGTCCCAGTTCATGATCGCGGTCAGCAGCGGCAGGTTCTGCGTGTTGAGCGTGTGCTGCCCCGGCTCGAACGCATCGGCCAGCTTGCCCTCGTTATAGAACATCGCGACCTGGCCTTCGCGCACGGTCAGCTGGCCGCCATTCTGGATCTCGCGATCCTGCATCGGATAACGGATCGCGAGCACACCTGGTTCGTCCACCCAATCGATGACATCGACCAGCTGCTTCTTCAGGAAATCACCCAAACCCATCGCGCATCCTCCAAAGACGGACGCAATCTATCAGGCTTTGATCGCTGGGGGAGGGGCGATTTTTCGGCGAGGCGGCGATCGGCACGGCGCACGCTCTTCGCA
>DASVNU010000113.1:0-2871 GCA_036383655.1 Sphingomonas sp.
GACCTCAAGCTCTACGACGCGGACGACGGGACGCCGCTCTGATCTCAGACGCGGGGCTCGCGTTTCCGGATCAAACCTTCCTGCGCGACGCTGGCGACAAGGCGGCCGTCGCGAGTGAAGATGCTGCCGCGGTTCATGCCGCGGCCATGGCCTGCCCAGGGGCTGTCCATCGCGTAGAGCATCCATTCGTCCGCGCGGAATTCCTCGTGGAACCACATTGCGTGGTCCAGGCTCGCGGTCTGCATCCCCGGGGTCAACCAATTGACGCCGTGCGGCATCATGCTGGTCGCCATCAATCCCATGTCGCTGGCATAGGCCAAGACCGCGCGGTGCATCGCGGGATCGTCGCCGAGCGGGGCGACGGCGCGGATCCAGGTATAGTTGAGCGGCTCGCGTTGCGCCGGCGAAAACCAGTTGCGCGGATAGAGCGGCCGGACGTCGATCGGACTCGACCAGCGCAGGAAGCGTGCGCGCTGCTCTTCGGGCAGATGCTGTGCCGCCTCGACACGCAACTCACTCTCGGATTTCAGCTCCTCGGGGGGCGGGATGTCGTCAGGGAATGGGTCCTGGTGATGGAATCCGCCCTCGGCGACCTGGAACGATGCCGCCATGTTGAGGATCGGCTGGCCGTTCTGCGTGGCGATCACCCGCCTGGTGGCAAAGCTCTTGCCGTCGAAGTCGCGCACCACGCGATAGATGATCGGCAGTGCGTCATCGCCGGCGCGCATGAAATAGGCGTGCAGCGAATGCGCGTCCTTGCCCTCGGCCGACCGCTGCGCTGCTTGCAGGGCCTGGCCGATCACCTGTCCACCGAACACGCGACCCTGACCGCCGGGCAACTTCATGCCACGATAGAGATCGGCGTCGAGTTCCTCGACATCGAGCAAGGCGACGAGTCCCTCGATCAGTTGCTCGGGCGTGCGCTTGGGGCGCGGGTTGGGATCTTCCTCAGCCATCAATAGCCAGCGTTACGCGCGATCTTGTCGGCATGAAAGTTGGCGTCGCCGAACATCTCGGCCAGCACGCGCTGGCGTTTCATGTAGAAGCCGATGTCATATTCATCGGTCATGCCGATGCCGCCGTGCATCTGCACGCCTTCCTGTACCGCCAGCATCGAGGCGAGCCCGGTCTGCGCCTTGGCGACCGACACCGCTTCGTCGGCGCGGTCTGCCCCGCTGTCGAGCATCTGCTGCGCGCGGAGCGTGGCGGCGCGCGCCACTTCCATCTCCGAATAGAGATGCGCGGCGCGGTGCTGGAGCGCCTGGAAGGTGCCGATCAGCACGCCGAATTGCTTGCGCTGTTTGAGGTAATCGACCGTCATGTCCATCGCCCCCGCGCCGACGCCGAGCATCTCGGACGACGCGCCCGTGCGCCCCGCGCGGAGCAGGCGATTGAGCGGATCGCGGCCGGCATCGACCTCGCCGATTACGGCGTCGGCGGTGACCTCGACATTGTCGAAGTCGAGCCGCGCGGCGATGCTCGAATCCGCCAGCCGCTCGGGCGTCGCGCTCAGGCCGGCAGCGCCCTTGTCGACCGCGAACAATGTCACGCCATTGTCGTCGGCGTCGGAACCCGCGGTGCGCGCCGCGACGATGATCAGGTCGGCGACATGACCATGGGTGACGAACTGCTTCTTGCCCGACAGGCGAAAGCCGTTGCCCGAGCGCTCGGCCTTCATGCCGACGCTGTCGCGGAACTTGGCCTGCTCGTCGATCGCCAGCGCCGCGACGGTCTCGCCCGCCAGGATGCCCGGGTAGAATTTGCCCGCCAGCGCGCTGCCCTTGAGCGCCTCGACCGCGGCGACGGCGGTGGCGAGGAACGGGGAGGGCGACAGGTTGCGGCCGATTTCCTCGAGCACCACGCCCGCTTCGACATGGCCGAGCCCGAGCCCGCCCTGGTCCTCGCCGATCAGGATGCCGGTGAAGCCCATCTCGGCGAACGATTTCCACAGATCGCGGCTGAAGCCGTCGGCATTGTTGGTGTCGCGCAGCTCGCGCAGATGTTTGACGGGCGCATGTTCGCGCACGAAATCCTTCGCGGTGTCCGCGAGCATCGATTGTTCGTCGTTGAGGTAGAGGGGCATTGTTTACTCCTGATTCCTCTCCCGCGTGCGGGAGAGGAGCGAGACTTGGTGAGCGAAGCGAGCCTAGTCGCAGCGGCGAGGGTCTTCTTTCTTCTTGTTTGGCTCTTCTCGCTTGGAAGAAGAAAGAAGACCCTCACCCAACCCTCTCCCGCAAGCGGGAGAGGGCTTGAGCGATCATTTGTCCGGCAGTTCCAAAATCCGCTTCGAGATGATGTTGAGCTGCACTTCACTGGTGCCGCCCTCGATCGAATTGGCCTTGGTGCGGAGCCACGCGCGGGGCGCGGTGCCGTTGTTCGACTCCTCGCTCTCCCACTCCAGCGCGTCCGACCCACCGGCCGCCATCATCAGCTCGTGGCGCGACTTGTTCAGCTCGGTGCCGTAATATTTCATCATCGAGGGCTGGGCCGGGTGCGCCTTGCCGGCCTTGAGCTCGTCGATGAACTTCTCCGACATCGCGTTGAACGCCTTGGCGCGCACCTCGAACAGCGCCATCTGCGCGCGCAGGATCGGGTCGGCCAGCGTGCCCTGATCGGTCAGGCCGATCGTCTGCTTGGCGCCATCGACCAGCGGATTGCCGCCGGTCGAGCCCAGCCCCATGCCGCTGATCATCTCGCGCTCATGGCCGAGCAGGTATTTGGCGACATCCCAGCCCTTATTCTCTTCATGAACAAGGTTTTGCTTGGGGACCTTCACATTGTCGAAGAAGGTTTCGCAGAACGGCGAATAGCCCGAGATCAGCAGGATCGGCTTGGTCGAGACGCCGGGCGTCGCCATGTCGAACAGCACGA
>DASVNU010000114.1:0-48542 GCA_036383655.1 Sphingomonas sp.
TCGAACGTATCCGCCACGACCGGCTGGACAGCGATTTCCGGCTGCGGCGCGGGCGCCTCGATCAGACCTTCGGGCTCGTCCTCGACGGCTTCGTCGAGCACCGGCGGTTCGAATTCCTGCTTCAGCGCATGGCGCTGCGCCAATACCGGCGGCACGCCTTCGGGCGGCGGCTGGATCTGGTCGTCCTCGTGCAGGGGATGGATGTCGGCGATCGGCTCGGGCATCTGGCCCATGTCGTTCCAACCGAGATCCTCGATCCCGGCCAGCGAGGCATAACCGCCGGTGAAACCTTGCGGACGCATTGCCGGACGCGCCTGCCCCTTGCGGGCGAGCAGGCCGGAAGACAGAGAGGCAAAAGGCTTGGGTTCGCTCATCATCGCGCCACCCTCAGCTCATCACTCGGCGGCCGAAGCCACCACCGCCGGCCTGCGGACGCGCACCGAAACCCGGATGCTGCATCGCGGTCGGCGCGGAAAATATCGTGCGACGGAAATTCTTTTCGAGACGGTCAGAGATATAGGCCCAGAGCTCGGTGACTTCGGCGGCCGAGCGACCCTTGGGATCGACTTCCATCACCGTGCGGCCATCGATCATCGAGGCGGCGAAATCGGTGCGATGGTGGATCGTGATCGGCGCGACCGTGCCGTGCTGCGACAGCGCGACCGCGGCTTCCGAGGTGATCTTGGCCTTGGGCGTCGCGCCGTTGACCACGAAGATCAGCGGCTTGCCCGCGCGCTCGCACAGATCGACCGTGGCGCCGACGGCGCGAAGGTCGTGCGGCGACGGACGGGTCGGAATGACGATCAGCTCGGCCACCTGGATGACGCTCTGAATCGCCATCGTGATCGCCGGCGGCGTATCGATCACCGCCATCTTGAAGCCTTGCTGACGCAGCACTTCGAGATCGGCGGCAAGCCGCGCAACGGTGGTCTGAGCAAAGGCGGGAAATTCCGTCTCACGCTCGTTCCACCAATCCGACAGCGACCCCTGGGGGTCGATGTCGATCAGCACAACGGGGCCGGCTCCGGCGAGCTGTGCCTGCACCGCAAGGTGCCCAGACAGCGTCGTCTTGCCCGATCCGCCCTTCTGCGATGCCATCGCGAGAACGCGCATTGATCCTATTACTCCCCGCTATTCACCGGCTGAGGTGCCACGGGGCGAGCTAAGAACAGGTTAACGGCGTGATATTCAGTCTCACCCCGGAACGATCGTGACTAACCTTTTCTTTGCCATTCGCCCGTTAGAGCGCGATATTCATTACAAAGTGCAGTTGGGCGGGACACGAGTAACATGCGAACGCTGATCGGCGCTGCGGCGCTTTCCCTTGCCACGATCGCGGCGACCGTCGTCATCGGCGCGCCGGCCATGGCCGACACCAAGACCGGGGTCGATGCCTGGAACCGCGGCGACTATAGGGCCGCGGTCGACGAATGGCGCAAGGCGGCGATCGCCGGCGATCCCGACGCGCAGTTCAATCTCGGCCAGGCTTACAAGCTCGGGCGCGGCGTGCCGGTCGACCTTCAGATGGCCGAAAGCTGGTATCGCAAGGCGGCGCTCCAGGGTCATGCCCAGGCCGAGGACAATTACGGTCTCGCATTGTTTCAGGACGGCAAGCGCGCCGACGCCGTGCCGTGGCTGGAAAAGTCGGTCGGCCGCGGCGAACCCCGCGCCGAACTCGTGCTCGGCACGATGCTGTTCAACGGCGACGGAATCGAACGCGACTGGGTGCGCGCCTATGCGCTGATGACGCGCTCGTCAGGCGCCGGCCTTCCCCAGGGGTCGCAGACGCTCGCCGAGATGGACAAATATATTCCCGCCGACCAGCGCCAGCGCGGCATCGAGCTTGCGCGCAAGATGGATACGCAGGTCGCCGGCAACGGCAATTACGCCTCCGAGATCACCGGCGGTGGCCCGAATGGCCCCGCCATCACGCCGACCGATGTCCCGCCTTCGCCGACGCCCGGTCCGGTCTATGCGCAGCCCGGCGCCAGCTACCCAACGCCTGGCAAGGGAGCCAAGCCGGGCAGGAACAAGCCCCCCGTCCTCGCCGCCAACCCGCCGCAGAGCTATACTCCGGCGCCCGCCTACAATCCCGGGCCGGTGTACAACCCAGCCCCCGCCTATACGCCCCTGCCTGCCCAGCACCCGAAGCCGGCGCCCGTCCGCCCGGCGCCCGGACCCACGCCCGTCGCGGTTGCCAGCAGCGGTGGCGGCTGGCGCGTCCAGTTCGGCGCGTTCCGCGACGAGGGTAACGCCAAGGCGCTGTGGACCCGGCTCAAGGGTCAGGTCGGCGGCCTTTCCGGCATGCAGCCCTATCTGCGTCGCGTCGGTGCGATTACCAAGCTCCAGGCCGGGCCGGTCCGCTCGCAGGGCGATGCCGCGCGGCTATGCGGCGCGGTCAAGCGCGCCGGGTCGGAGTGCGTGCCGGTCGCTCCGTAGAGTCAGGCCGGGCCGGTATAGTCCGGCCCGTACACCGCCTGGCGGATGTCGTGGTGCAACGTCCCGTCGAACGGGATGACCTGGACGAAGAACACCGCGGCCAGGTCGTTGACCGGATCGACCCAGAACAAGGTCGTCGCCGCGCCGTCCCAGAAGAACTCGCCGACGCTGCCGCGATTCTCCTTCGCGTCCTTTGGCGGCGCGACTCGCACCGCGAAATCGAGCCCGAACCCGACCGAGCCCTTGCCGGGCAGGAAGAAGCGCTGGGTGATGCGCGGATCGAGCTGATCGGTCGACATCACGCGGATCGTATCGGGCGACAGGATCCGCGTTCCGCCGAGCGCGCCGCGCCCGAGCAGCATCCGCGCGAACCGCATATAATCGTCGAGCGTCGAGGCGAGCCCGGCGCCACCCATCGTCAGCTTGCGCGGCCCGAAGTTGAGTGCGCGCGTCTTCTCGTCGGGCATGCGCGTCAGCGTGCCGCCCGGCCCCTGCGTGTAAGCGGCAGCGAATCGTGACAGGCGCTCCTGCGGCTGCGTCCAACCGGTGTCCTTCATCCCCAGCGGTTCCAGGACGGAGCGGCGGACGTGCGGCTCGAACGCCTCGCCGGTCAGGTGCTCGACCAGCAGCGCCTGGACATCGACCCCCGTGCTGTAGCTCCACTCGGCGCCCGGATCGAACAGCAGCGGCACACTGGCCAGCTTGTCGCCGAACTCGGACAGGCTGTTGGTCAATGCGAGCGGATCGACCTCGTGAAAGATCTTGTCGGCGGCGGTGTCGCGCATGCCGTAGGAGAAGCCGGCGGTGTGCCGCATGATATCCCGGATGACGATCGGTCGCGCCGGGTCGCGCAGCAACGGCTTGCCGTCGGCCCCGGTCCCGCCGGCGAGCACCTTCACCTTGCCGAACGCCGGCAGATAGTTCGCCAGCGAATCGTCTAGCCCGAACTTGCCCTGCTCCCAGAGCTGCATCAACGCGACGCCGGTCACCGGTTTGGTCATCGAGAAGATCTGCACGAGCGTATCGCGCGCCATCGCCCGCTTCGCTTCGCGATCGGCAAAGCCGGCCGCGCCGAAATAGCGCTCGACCCCGCGTTGCCAGATCAGGCACGATGCGCCTGAGACGCGATTGGCGGAGACCATCTGCTTGAGCGCGGCATCGAGGCGATTGCGATCGATCGCGAACCCGGTCGGACTGGGAGACAGGCGACGTTCGGCAGCGAATGCCGGCAGAGCCAACCCTGACGCCATGGCCGCAAGTGCACTACGTCGATCCATCGCCGTCTCCTTCAATTATTGTTAGCGCTAACTATCAGCCAATCCAGTCCTTTCGCGCAACACCCTGCGCAAACAAAAGCGCGGACAAGTCGCCATGGTCGATCCGCGCGCCGGCGGCCTCGGCGACCACCGGCTTGGCGTGATAGGCGACGCCTAGCCCGGCCTGGGTGATCATCGCGAGGTCGTTGGCGCCGTCGCCGACCGCAAGCGTTTCCGCGCGCGACAGGCCGAGGTCGAGCACTGCTTCCGACAAGGTGGCAAGCTTGGTCGAGGCGTCGACGATCGGTTTGGTCACGGTGCCAGCGAGCTTACCGTCGGCGATCTCGAGCACGTTGGCGATGGCGCGAGTGAAGCCGATCTCGGCGGCGACCGGCTCGGCGAAGCGGGTGAAGCCGCCCGACACCAGGATCGCGGTGGCTCCCCAGCCGCGCATCGTGCGGACCAGTTCGCGAGCACCGGGCATGATCTTGACGCGTTCGGTGAGGCATTGCGCGATCACGCCTTCGTCGAGGCCCTTGAGCAGCGCCACGCGCGCGTCGAGCGCCTCGCCGAAATCGAGCTCGCCGCGCATCGCTGCCTCGGTCACCGCGGCGATCTGCGCCTTGATCCCGGCATAATCGGCGAGCTCGTCGATGCACTCGACCGTGATCATCGTCGAATCCATGTCGGCGACGATCAGCTTCTTGCGGCGATCCTCGACCGGCTGGACGACGACGTCATAGCCCTGTCCTTCCAGGGCGGTGCGCGCGGCGTCGGGGTCGCGTCCGAACTGGAGGTCGATCGCTTCGCCTTCCTCCACCCAGACCTGGGCGACGGGCAAGCAGCCCGCCGTGTCGAGCCGGTCGCGCGCGGCGGTGACCTCGCCCTGGGGCAAAGTGGGAGCTATCAGGGTCGCGATGAACAAGCCGGGTCTCCTTGAAGTCGCCGCCCTACCCGCTCGTGTCGAGCGAAGTCGAGACACTATGGGAAGGGAAACGCTTATCGACGTCGCTCGACACGAGCGGAGGTCGGCGCGTGCCTGAGCGTTCCAAGGTCGCGTTAATTGCCGGGCCGACGGCGAGCGGCAAGTCCGCTATCGCGCTCGCACTTGCCGAAAAGTCGGGCGGCACCGTCATCAATACCGACAGCGCGCAGGTCTATCGCGATCTGCGCATCGTCACGGCACGACCCACGCCAGAAGAGGAGGCGCGGGCGCCGCATTGCTTGTTCGGCCATGTCGACGCGGCCGACACCGGCTATTCGGCAGCGCGATGGGCAGCGGAGGCGCGGGTCGAGATCGATCGCGCGGTCGCGGCGAACTCGCTGCCGATCCTGGTCGGCGGCACAGGGCTTTATCTGCGCACGCTGATCGACGGCATCGCCCCGGTTCCCGAGATCGATCCGGCAATCCGCGCGGAGGTACGTGCAATGAACCTGGCCGATGCCTATGCGGCACTTACCGCTGTCGACCGGGCGGAAGCGGCAAGGCTCAACCCGGCCGACACCATTCGCATCTGCCGCGCGCTTGAGGTCGCCCGCTCGACCGGACGCCCGATCGCCGAGTGGCGGCGCGAGCGCGTCGGCGGGATCGGCGAGCGCATCGACCTCATCGCGACGATCCTGCTGCCGCCGCGCGACTGGCTCAACGACCGGATCGATCGCCGCTTCGCCGCGATGGTCGATGCTGGCGCGATGGACGAGGTCGCCACTCTGATTGCCCGCCAGGACGTGCCGCTCGACGCCCCGATCCGTCGCGCCATCGGTATGCCGGAGCTGGCGGCGGCAGCGCTGGGCGAGTTCACGCTCGACGACGCGATCGATCGTGCCAGCCTCGCCACCCGCCAATATGCCAAGCGGCAATATACCTGGTTCCGAAATCAGCCACCGGCGGACTGGACACGCAGCGAAGAGACAGATAGTTTCAATGTCATTAGTGAAATAGCAATAAGATTACAACATTGACGGTTGACGCGTAGTTTTCATGCACGTAGAGCCGCCCGTCTGCAATCATGTTGCGCATGCGAAGAAGGAGGACATTGTCGTGGCCGAGAAAAGTGGAGCCGATATCCTGGTCGAGGCGCTGTGCGATCTCGGCGTGGAGGTCGTGTTCGGCTATCCCGGCGGCGCGGTGCTTCCGATCTATGACGCGATCTTCAAGCAGAAGCGGCTGCGCCACATCCTGGTTCGTCACGAACAGGCGGCGACGCATGCGGCGGAGGGCTATGCGCGCTCGACCGGCAAGCCCGGCGTGGTGCTCGTCACCTCGGGTCCGGGCGCGACCAATGCGGTCACCGGGATCACCGACGCGCTGATGGATTCGATCCCGATGGTGGTCATCACCGGTCAGGTCGCGACGCACCTGATCGGATCGGACGCGTTCCAGGAGGCCGACACCGTCGGCATCACGCGGCATTGCACCAAGCACAATTACCTGGTGAAGGACCCGGCGCGGCTGGGTGCCACGATCCACGAGGCGTTCCATATCGCCACCTCGGGACGCCCCGGACCGGTCGTCATCGACATCCCCAAGGACGTCCAGGTCGCGACCGCCAAATATACCAAGCCGGGACCGATCCAGCACAAGACCTATCGCCCGCAGATCAAGGCCGATCCCGCGGTGATCGAGCAGCTCGTCGATATGCTGGCGGCGGCCGAGCGCCCGATCCTCTATACCGGCGGCGGAATCATCAATTCGGGGCCGGCTGCGTCGCAATTGCTGCGCGAACTGGCGCGGATCACCGGCGCGCCAGTCACCTCGACCTTGATGGGCCTGGGCGCTTTCCCCGCGTCGAGCCCGCAATGGCTCGGCATGCTCGGCATGCACGGGACCTATGAGGCGAACTGGGCGATGAACCAGGCCGATCTGATCATCGCCCTGGGCTCGCGGTTCGATGATCGCGTCACCGGGCGGCTCGACGCCTTCGCGCCCAATGCGCGCAAGGTCCATGTCGATATCGACCGGTCGAGCATCAACAAGACCGTCCGCATCGACCTCGGCATCGTCGCCGATGTCGGCCGCGTCCTGGAAGACATGGTCCGCGTGTGGAAAGCGCGCCAGCATCCCAAGCCCGACACCAGCGAATGGTGGCGGCGGATAGAGGGCTGGCGCGCGGTGCGCAGCCTCGATTTCCCCGAGGGCGACGGCAAGGAGATCATGCCGCAGCGGGCGATCCGCGCCTTGTGGGAAGCGACTCATGATCGTGCGCCGATCATCACCACCGAAGTCGGCCAGCACCAGATGTGGGCGGCGCAGCATTTCGATTTCGAGGCCCCCAACAAATGGCTGACCTCGGGTGGGCTCGGCACGATGGGCTACGGCCTGCCCGCTGCGATCGGCGCGCAGCTCGGCAATCCCAAGTCGCTGGTCATCGACATCGCCGGCGAAGCGTCGATCCAGATGAACATCCAGGAACTGGCGACGGCGACGCAATACCGGCTGCCGGTCAAGATCTTCATCCTCAACAACGAATATATGGGGATGGTCCGCCAGTGGCAGGAGCTGACCTATGAAGGCCGCTATGCCGAGAGCTATTCGGACAGCCTGCCCGATTTCGTGAAGCTCGGCGAAGCCTATGGCTGGAAGGGTATTTTGATCGAGCAGATGTCGCAGCTCGACGGCGGCATCGCCGACATGCTGGCGCATGACGGGCCGGTGATCGTCGATTGTCGCGTCGCCAAACTGGCGAATTGTTTCCCGATGATCCCGTCGGGGGCATCGCACGTCGAAATGATCCTGCAGACCGACAAGGTCGCGGGCACGCTCAACGACGAAGCCAAGGCGCTGGTCTAGTAATTACCGTCATCCCAGCGAAAGCTGGGATCTCGTGCCACATGCGCACGCCATTATAACAGGGAGACCCCAGCTTTCGCTGGGGTGACGAGCCAAGGGTGCACATCAAGGAAGAGAAAGCCGAGCGGCATACGCTCGCCATCATCGTCGACAACGAGCCGGGCATCCTGGCGCGGATCGCCGGCCTGTTCACCGCACGCGGCTATAATATCGAAAGCCTGACGGTGAGCGAGATCACCGAGGACAAGCAGGTCAGCCGGATCACCATCGTGACCTCGGCGAGCCCGCACGTGCTCGAGCAGATCGTGGCGCAACTCGACCGGCTGGTCCCCGTGCACAAGGTCCACGACCTCACCGCCGAGGGCGATCACGTCGAGCGCGAGCTGGCGTTGGTCAAGGTGCGCGGTACCGGCGAGGCACGGATCGAGGCGTTGCGGCTGGCCGAGGTGTACCGCGCCCGCGTGGTCGACGCGACCATCGCCAGCTTCGTGTTCGAGGTGACCGGCGGCACCGAGAAGATCGACAAGTTCGTCGAGCTGATGAACGAGGTCGGCCTGATCGAGGTCGCGCGCACCGGCATCGTCGCCATTTCGCGGGGGAAGGACGCGGCGTAAAAGCCGGACCCGACCCAAAACCAATCCGTCACCCCGCGAAAGCGGGGGCCCATCTTCCCCGGCGCGCCTGGGGTGAGTCCAGGAGATGGGTTCCCGCTTTCGCGGGAATGACGTTCATGACTGAACAAGGGAGCTATTCGAATGCGTGTCTATTACGATCGCGACGCCGATCTGAACCTGATCACCGACAAGAAGATCGCCATCGTCGGCTATGGTTCGCAAGGCCATGCCCATGCCCAGAATCTGCGCGATTCGGGCGTCAAGCATGTCGCGATCGCGCTACGCGAAGGCTCGGCCACCGCCAAGAAAGCGGAAGCCGCCGGCTTCAAGGTCCTGTCGAACAAGGAAGCGGCGGCCTGGGGCGATATCCTGATGATCCTCGCGCCCGACGAGCATCAGGCGGCGATCTGGGAAAACGACCTCAAGGGCAATATCCGCCCCGGATCGGCGATCGCCTTCGCGCACGGCCTCAACGTCCATTTCGGCCTGATCGAGGCGCCATCGGACATCGACGTGATCATGATCGCGCCCAAGGGTCCGGGCCACACGGTCCGCAGCGAATATGTCCGCGGCGGCGGCGTCCCCTGCCTGATCGCGATCCACCAAGACGCCAGCGGCAACGCGCACGACATCGCGCTGGCCTATGCCTCGGGCGTCGGCGGCGGTCGTTCGGGGATCATCGAGACCAATTTCAAGGAAGAATGCGAGACCGACCTGTTCGGCGAGCAGGCCGTGCTGTGCGGCGGTATCACCCATCTGATCCAGGCCGGGTTCGAGACCTTGGTCGAGGCGGGCTACGCGCCCGAAATGGCCTATTTCGAATGCCTCCACGAGACCAAGCTGATCGTCGACCTGCTCTATGAAGGCGGCATCGCCAACATGCGCTATTCGATCTCCAACACCGCCGAATATGGCGACATCACCACCGGTCCGCGGATCATCACCGATGAGACCAAGGCGGAAATGAAGCGCGTCTTGGCCGACATCCAGTCGGGCCGCTTCGTCAAGAACTTCGTCCTCGACAACCGCGCCGGCCAGCCTGAGCTCAAGGCCGCGCGCAAGGCGGCGGCCGCGCATCCGATCGAAAAGATCGGCAGCGAACTCCGCGCGATGATGCCGTGGATCGGCGCCAACAAGCTGGTGGACAAGGACAAAAACTAACGATCGATTGCCTGTCGGCGACCTCTTCCGTTTGACCTCGCGGATGCCATGGCGCATTTTTGCGGCGATAAAACAGGAGAGGTCGCCGGCGTCTTCATCATGGGGATGCATGGTTCCCCTGGTTTCGGATAAGGTCGATCTGGTGATCAACGCGGGGTTCGAGGCCGAGTGAGCGACGAGGGGGAGGAAGGCAGGCCGGGCATCGGGCGTGTCGAGGCGTTTTCGGACGGCGTGCTGGCGATCATCGTCACCATCATGGTGCTCGAGCTGCACGCGCCGGAGGCTCCCGGGCTCGACAAGCTTGTGCATCTCTGGCCGGTCTTCCTCGCCTATGTGCTGAGCTTCGCTTATGTCGGGATCTACTGGGCGAACCATCACCGCTTGTTCAGCCATGCGAGGCGCGTGACCAACCTGCTCGTCTGGCTGAACCTTGGTCTGCTGTTCACGCTCTCGCTGATCCCGTTCACCGCCGCCTATCTCGGCGAGCAGCATTTCAGCCGCGACGCCACCTTGGTCTATCTGGCGTCGATGGTCTTCCCGGGTGTGTTCTACGTTCCGTTGCAAGGCGAAATCCGGCGTACCGGCGTGCATGGACCGGCCGCCGACACCTATCATCGCCAGACATCGCGCAAGGGCGTCGCCGCGGTGTTGATCTATCTGACCGGCGCGGCGCTCACATTCGTGTCGCCGTGGCTCGGCATTGCCGCGGCGGGGCTCGTCGCGTTCCTCTGGTGCCTGCCGAAGAGCCCGCTCGACGCGCTGTTCGGCGATTAGGGAAACCCCTCTCCCGCAGGCGGGAGAGCGAGAGGCCCGCGAAGCGGGAGGGTGAGGGTCTTCTTTCTTCTTTTTAGCGAAAGCCGCTTGGAAGAAGAAAGAAGGCCCTCACCCAAACCCTCTCCCGTAAACGGGAGAGGGCTTCTTTTTGTCAGGCCGGTTGCAGCGCCCTGAAGTAGCGAACGGTCTCGTCGGATACACCCGCCAGCAGCACCCGCAGGCGATCGTCGAACGCGTCGCTCGATTCTCGCCGGTCGCGATAGATCATCGTCCAATCGCCGAATTCACGACGCGCGATCGGCCGGTCGACCAGGATCGTGAGGTCCCGATGACGGCCATCGCTGTACAGGCGTGCCAGCAGATCGGACATACTGTCCGATGGCCCCTCGATCGCCTGAAGAAACGTGTCGGCCTCGGTGTAGAGCAGCCCGGTAATACCGTCGATGCCATTGCGCGCGACCGCCTGGCGCAGGATACCCGGAATATCCTCGGCGGCGTGGCCGCTGTCTGCGGTTGTCGTGCTACGATAGATGATCTGACGCATAAGCTACTCCTTACAAGCCCCGATGCTGCCACAGGCAGGCCCGAATATCGTTGCGGTGGATCAGTCTTTCGCGCTGGACTTTCTTAACCATCGGCGGCTAGGGCTGAACGAGAGATGACGATCGGGCTCGGCCTTACCCTGCTTCGACTTACGCGCCCTTAGGCGCGTAGTTCATCCCGCGTGCCGGTAACGGCGCGCACCGCGCCTAAGGGCCTGACCCTCCCCGCCTCACTCAGACGAGAAGAGCCATGCTGCGCGATCCATCGACCAAATACCGACCCTTCCCGACCATAAACCTGCCCGACCGGCAATGGCCGTCGCGGACGATCACCAAGGCGCCGATCTGGCTGTCGACCGACATGCGCGACGGCAATCAGGCGCTGATCGACCCGATGGATGCCGAAAAGAAGACCCGCTTCTTCGACCTGATCGTCAAAACCGGGATCAAGGAGATCGAGGTCGGCTTTCCGGCGAGCGGTGCCACCGATTTCGACTATATCCAGGGGCTGGTCCGCTCAGGCCGCGTGCCCGACGACGTCACGCTCCAGGTGTTGACCCAGGCACGCCGCGACCTGATCGAAACCACTTTCGACAGCCTGAACGGGGCGCCATCCGCGATCGTCCATCTGTACAACGCCGTCTCGCCGGCATGGCGCAAGATCGTGTTCGGCATGACCAAGGACGAGATCAAGGCGATCGCGGTCGATGGCGCGAAGATGCTGCGCGATTGCGCCGCGGCGCGGCCCGGCACCGACTGGCGGTTCGAATATAGCCCGGAAACCTTTTCCACCGCCGAAGTGGATTTCTCGATCGAGGTCTGCGCCGCGGTGATGGACGTGCTCCAGCCGACGCCGGACAAGCCGATCATCTTCAACCTGCCGGCGACGGTCGAATGCGCGACGCCCAACGTCTATGCCGACCAGATCGAATTGTTCGGGCGCAATATTCCCAACCGCGACAGCGTGATCATCAGCCTGCACACGCATAACGACCGTGGCACCGGAGTCGCGGCCGCCGAAATGGGCCTGATGGCCGGCGCGGACCGCGTCGAGGGCTGCCTGTTGGGCAATGGCGAGCGGACCGGCAATTGCGACCTCGTGACGGTCGCGCTGAACATGTACACGCAAGGGATCGATCCGAAGCTCGACCTCTCCGACATCGACCAGATCATCAACACGGTGACCTATTGCACCAATCTGCCGGTGCATCCCCGCCACGCTTATGCCGGCGAACTGGTCTATACGTCCTTCTCGGGATCGCATCAGGACGCGATCAAGAAGGGGTTCGCCGCGCGCGAACGGCAGAATGACGATGTCTGGGAAGTCCCCTATCTGCCGATCGATCCCGCCGATCTCGGCCGCAGCTACGAAGCGGTGATCCGGGTCAATTCGCAGTCGGGCAAGGGCGGCGTCGCCTGGATCCTGGAACAGGACAAGGGACTGAAGCTCCCCAAGCGCCTGCAGGCCGATTTCTCGAAGCACGTCCAGGCCCTGGCAGACCAAACCAGCCGCGAGCTCGACGCCGACGACATCTGGCAGCTCTTTCAGCGCACGTACCTGCCCTATGGCGGCGAACGACTGCAGCTCCAGGCCTATGACGAAACACGCGCACCCAATGGCGAACGCATCTTCGCCGGCAGCATCGCCGAGACGGGCAGCGTCAAATCGGTGAGCGGACGCGGCAACGGACTGATCTCCAGCGTGCTGGCCGGCATCCGCGACGGGTTCGGAATCGAGCTCGAGGTGGCGGACTATGTCGAGCACGCGATCGGGCACGGCAGCGACGTCCAGGCCGCCGCCTATGTCGAATGCCGCGCGGCGGACGGCGGGACGATCTGGGGAGTCGGCATCGACGAGGACGTCGCGACCGCCAGCGTGCGCGCGGTGCTGAGCGCGGCGAACCGGGCCTGATTGAGCCCGAGCGCGCCGCCGTTTCCCATCACCACCCCGGCGAAGGCCGGGGTGGTTCTATTTTGAAGGTCTGATATTCATTCTGCCACCCGCTTGAACACCAGTAATCCCGGCGCCGTTGGCCGCTTCTCGCGCGTGACATTGTCCCACACGCCGGGAAAACTGCCGATGCGCAATTCGTTGCCCGAGACCCAGCCGCGCTCATAAAGCGTCGTGCCCGCCGCCGGAAACGTCCAGGGCGCGCATGTCCGCCCGGCAACCGACCGCGCGACGCCGAGTTGCCAGCCGCCACCGAACCCGCAGCCCGATCCCGGCCCGCCGGCGTTATAGATGGTCACGACCTCCTGATCGTTGGCGGTCGTCGTAATCGCATCGACGCGATGATCGAAGTCGACGGTGCCGTCAGCTCCAGCCTGCATGTTGGCGATCCTGCCGCGATAGTCGGTGCGGACGGTCGGCGTATCGCAATTGCTATGGGCATATATTTGCGACGACGCGGTGATCCTGCCGCGCTTGATGTCCAGTCGCGTGATGAAGCCGTGTCGGCCGTTCTTGCCGATCGGCTGGCAAGCGGTCTGCCATGAGCCTTCGATCGCCGACCGCGTCGCGGCGGTAGCGGCGGTAGCGGCGTTCGGCATGGCGGTAACAGCCAGCCGCAATCCGAGGACACCCAGCATGACAAGCTTCATCGTCCGTCCGCCTCTCTTGTCCGCGTGATCGCGCAGCCAATCCGTGCGTCCGGGTAGATGTCGGGCTTGGTCGACCTGACCGTCACCCCGATCACGCGGGGATCGGCGAAGCACAGCGTTGCAATGCGTTCGCACAGCACTTCCTGCAGCATGACATGTCCGCCGGCCGCGATCGCCAGCACGCCTTCCCGGATATGGTCATAATCGACCACCGCCTCGATGCGGTCCTCGGGCACCGCCGGATAGGCGCAGGTCATCGCCACCGACACCAAAACGCGCTGCGGACCGGCAAGCTCCTCGGCATGGATGCCCAGCCCCATCCGGACCTCGAGCCCGTCGAGGCGGATCGTGTAGGTCGCCTCAGCCATCGCGGCGTCCCGGGGTCGAAAACATCACGTCTCCCTCGCGCTTCAAAAAGCGCTGGCCGTTATCGAGAAACAGATTGTGCCCCGTCACCGCCGGCGTGGTGAGGAGATAATCGACCGCCCGCGCGATCTCCTCGATCGGCACCGGGCGACGCAGCAAATTCTCACCCGCGACGCTGTCGAATTCCGCATCGCTCTGATCGCCGCTCGGGAGCGTCAGGCCGGGCGAGATGGCGTTGACCCGCACGCGCGGCGCCAACGCCTGGGCTAGCATCGTCGTCGCTCCCTCGAGTGCGATCTTGGTCAAGGTATAGCTGAAGAAATCGGGGTTGAGGTTGGCCACCTTCTGGTCGAGCAGATTGACCACCGCGCCATCCTGCAACTCGTCCTGCTCCGCCAGCGCGCACGCCAGCGCGGTCGGCGCCGCGAGGTTCACGGCGGTCAGACGGGCCAGCAAGGCAGGATCGAAGTGCGGCGGCCGGTCGAATTCGAACACCGAGGCGCAGTTGACCAGGCCGTCGATCGGACCGTCCATCGCGTTGCGCGCCGCGCGCAGGATCGCGGAGGCGGCATCCGGCGCGGCGAGATCGCCGACCACCGTCGCGATGCGATCCCCGGAAGGATCGAGTTCCTGCGCCAGCGCCACCGCATCCTCGTCATGCGGATAGTGGTGATGGATCACCACGCGATGTCCTGCGCCGGCCAGCGTACGAACGATCGCCGCGCCGATCCGCCGTGAGCCGCCAGTGACCAGGATCGTGCGGATCACGCTGAGCGCCCTAACCCTGCATGTCCATCAGCGCCAATATCTCGCGCCGGCTGCGTTCGTCGTCGCGGAACACGCCCATCATACGGCTGGTGACCATCGACACGCCCGGCGTGCGCACACCGCGCGCGGTCATGCAGGCGTGCGTCGCCTCGATCACCACCGCGACACCCTGGGGCTTCAGATTGTCCCAGATGCAATCGGCGACTTCCGCGGTCAGCCGTTCCTGGACCTGCAGGCGCCGCGCGAAGCCGTGGAGCACGCGCGCCAGTTTGGAGATTCCGACCACGCGATCCTTCGGCAGATAGGCGATGTGCGCCTTGCCGATGATCGGCGCCATGTGGTGCTCGCAATGCGACTGGAAGGGAATATCCTTGAGCAGCACGATGTCGTCATAACCGCCGACTTCCTCGAACACCCGCTTCAGATGCATCGCCGGATCGTCCTGATAGCCGGCGCAATATTCCTTCCACGCGCGCGCCACGCGCAACGGCGTGTCGACCAACCCTTCGCGGTCCGGTTTGTCGCCGGCCCAGCGAATCAGCGTGCGGACCGCGTCGGCCACGTCGTCGGGCACCGGAATTTTTGGTGCGGCAGCCACCAGATCGCCGTCATTCAAATCTTCGTCATGGTCATTCATGGTTATCGATCCGGCCTTTCAAACCTGAGTGACGTTACGGCAGGGCCGCAAAATCGAGCCTTGGGTACGGTCCATACTGTTTCTTTTAAGCAACAGACCGGGAAACCCGCCGTTTTCCGTGCCCGAAGGCCATTGACGCCGCAAGACCAAGCTACCTAGGCTCATGCCACTTCGTCGGAAACCACGCCAACCGGCATAAAGATCGGGGCGTATGCATGAGGGGATGTACCCATGAAGAAAGTCGAACTGCTCGCCGCGTCCGCAATCGCGCTGATCGCGGCCACGCCGGCCATGGCGCAGAACGCGCCGGCGCCAGCGCCTCAAGCCACACCCGACCAGGATAACGGCGCTACCGCCGGCTATGGCCAGGACATCGTGATCACCGCGCAGCGGCAATCGGAGCGGCTGCAGGACGTGCCGATCGCGGTCAGCGCCTTCACCGCCGCGGCGCTCGACAAGCAACAGATCGTCAACCCCCTCGCGCTGCAGCAATCGCTGCCCAACATCACCTATACCAAGACCAATTTCACCGGATCGAGCTTCACGATCCGCGGCATCGGTGATCTGTGCACCGGCACGTCGTGCGACAGCGCGACCGCGATCCACGTCAACGACATGCCGCTCGGCAGCACGCGCCTGTTCGAAAGCGAATTCTTCGACCTCGAGCGCGTCGAAGTGCTGCGTGGCCCGCAGGGCACGCTGTTCGGCCGCAACGCGACCTCTGGCGTCGTCAACTTCATCACCGCCAAGCCCGATCTGTCGGGCATCCATGCCGCCGGCGAATTCGAATATGGCAATTTCGATTCGAAAAAAGCCAAGGCGATGTTCAACCTGCCGATCACCAGCACCCTCGGGGTGCGCGTGGCGGGCGTGTACCTGAAGCGCGATGGCTTCACCAACAACCTCTATGACGGCAGCAAGATCGACGGCCGCGACCTCTATTCGGTGCGCGGTACGCTGTCGTGGGAGCCGGACAGCAACACCCGCCTCGACCTCATGGGCTATTATTTCCATGAGAAGGACAATCGCGACCGTATCCAGAAGCAGCTCTGCCATCGCGACCCGACCGGCGTCCTGGGCTGCTTGCCCGACCGCCTCGCGTTTCAGACGACCAACGGCAATTCCACCTTGGCGGCGATCCAGTCATCGAGTCAGTTCCTGACTCTCGCGAGCGGCGGCAGCGCCACCGCCGCGAGTCTGGCGCTGGGGAGCGTCTATGGCACCGACAATTTCGCCAATGCTATTAACCCGGCGAATAATCGTACGGTCGATGTCGATTTCAACCCGACCTATTTTGCCGAGGAAGAACAATATCAGGCCAAGTTCTTCCATGACTTCGGCGGCGTTTCACTGAACCTCGTCGGCGGCTATGCACGCAACTCGGTCGACTCGCGGACCGACTATACCAATGCGGTCGAGCGGACGCTGAACGGCAACCCCGGTCTCCAGACGCTCCAATTCCTGGCGTCGCTGCCCCCCGCCGCGCTTGGATTGGCGGCGAACCCGTTCACCGCGCTCGCTTCCAAGATCATTCCACACGGCGCGAATGGCCCGGTCTGTCAGTCCGACGCGACGCCGAACGACGGCGGCGTTTATTCGGGCGCCAGCATCGGCTGCTACAACCAGAGCCTCGATTTCGATCGGTCCAACGCCAATTACCGGCAATATTCGATCGAAGGGCATATCGACAGCCACTTCAACGGGATGTTCAACTTCCTGTTGGGCGGCATCTACATGGACGCCAAGGTTCGCGACAACAGCTATTATGTGAACTCGTTCGGGCTCGATTATACGGCGGGTCTGTTGCCCGCTCTGGCGACGGCCGGCGGCAAACCGCTTCCGGCGGGCGTCGTGTTCGGCACGCCCTTTTATCGCAACGACGAAGACACGTTCCGGATCAAGTCGTACGGCATTTTCGGCGAGACCTATTTCGCGTTCACCGACAAGCTCAAGCTCACGCTCGGCCTGCGCTACAACCATGATCAGAAATATCTGAAGGCGCGGACCACCTATCTCGTCGACAGCACGCTGCCGACCGCGAACAATCCGTTCCTTCTCTACGGCTCGACCAATCTGAGCCAGGCACTCAACGCGGCAGCGCTCGACTATGATGCGACCCGGCCCGGCGTCCAGCCGTTCACCGAAGACAACGTCACCTTCTCACGCCTGACCGGGCGAGCGGTGCTCGATTACAAGATCACGCCGAACAACCTGATCTACGCCTCCTATTCGCGCGGCTACAAATCGGGCGGCATCAATCCGCCGCTGTCGCCGGTATTCGCGGTGCCGACCAGCTTCGCGCCGGAAAAGGTCGACGCGTTCGAAATCGGATCGAAGAACACCTTCATGAATGGCGCGCTGCGCCTCAATCTGACCGGATTCTATTACAAATACGGCAATTTGCAGCTCGCCCGCATCGTCGCCCGCACCGCGGTCAACGACAATGTCAGCGCCGACATCTACGGCCTCGAAGCCGAAGCGGTCATCAGCCCGATCCCGGCATTCGTGATCAACGCGAACTTCAGCTACCTGCATTCGAAGGTGTCGTCGGACAAGTTCCTGGGCAATCCGCGCGATCCGTCGGGCGGCAATACCAACGCGGTGATCATCAAGGACATCACGAACGCTTCGAATTGCGCAGTGGTTGGCGCCTCGGCCGCTGCCGCGGTGAAGTATGTAAACACGATCAACGGCGCCATCGGCACAAGCGTAGGCAATCCGGCACTGCTCGCACCCGCGACGCAGGTGTTGTCGAACGGCACGTTCGGCGCCTATTCGGTTTGCGCACAGCTTCAGGCCTCCGCGCCGACGGTCGGCTCGCTATTTGGTGGCATTTCGTTCGCCCCCTCCGGCGTGCCGGTCAATATCAAGGGCAACCAGCTGCCCCAGGCACCGACCTACAAATTTGCGGTGGGCGCCCAGTATACGATCGACATGGGTCACGACATCACGCTCGTGCCGCGCGTCGACCTCAACTATACCGGCAACAGCTACGCCTCGATCTTCAACGGCAATATCGACCGCCTGCCGGGTTACGAGGTGATCAACGCGCAGCTCCAGCTCAACGGTCGCGACAGCCGCTGGTACGTGCGTGGGTTCGTCAAGAACCTGACCAACAATGGGGCGATCACCGGTCAGTATGTGACCGACCAGTCGTCGGGCCTGTTCACCAACGTCTTCACGATCGAACCGCGGCAATACGGCGCCGCGATCGGCTTCAAGTTCTGACGCCGGAGGCGCCAGCCTCGCATTCCAAAGGCTCCGGGGTTCGCCCCGGAGCCTTTTTCTTGCCCTTGCCGACGCCATGGCCAGAAGAACCGCCGATACCGCGACCGAGAGAGGATGCGATGATCGACGATCGCCCCCGCGCCACGATCATCGCGGCCGAGCGCGACAGCTCTGCTTTGCCGGAAGCGCTTAGACCCTAGCCCAGCCGCGCGGCGTGCCAGGCGACGTGATCGGCCATGAAGGTCGAGATGAAATAGTAACTGTGATCATAGCCCGGCTGCAGCCGCAGCGTCAGGTCGATCCCGGCGCGATGGCAGGCATCCGCCAGCAATTCGGGCTTGAGCTGGTCGGCGAGAAACTGGTCGGCATCGCCTTGATCGACCAGGATGTCGGGGACGCGCGCGCCATCGTCGATCAACGCGCAAGCATCATAGGCTCGCCAGTCGGCACGGTCGTCGCCGAGATAGCCTTTCAGCGCTTTCTCTCCCCACGGGCAATGAAGCGGCGACACGATCGGCGAGAAAGCCGACACGCTGCGGAAGCGGCCGGCATTGCGCAACGCGATCGTCAGCGCGCCATGACCACCCATCGAATGGCCGGTGATACCCTGCCTGGTCATATCGGCGACGGCGAATTGGGCCGCGATCAGTGCGGGGAGTTCGTCCTCGACATAGGATCGCATCCGGAAGTTGGTCGTCCAGGGCGCCTCGGTCGCGTCGACATAGAATCCGGCCCCCTTGCCGAAATCATAGGCCTCGTCATCGGGCACGTCGTCACCGCGCGGACTGGTGTCGGGGGCGATGAAGATCACATTATGCTCCGCGCAGGCCCGGCGGAACTCGCCCTTTTCGGTGACATTGGCGTGCGTGCAAGTCAGGCCCGACAGATACCAGAGCACGGGCAGACGCGCGCCTTCCCGGTGATCGGGCACGAACACCGAAAAGGTCATCGGCGTGCCGGTGGCGGTCGAGGCGTGTTCGTACACGCCCTGAACGCCACCGAACGCGCGGTTGCTCGACTTGAGAGTCAGGCTCACGAGATCAACCGATGATCAGGCCGGCACGCGGTGCAGGCCGCACAGCTTGTTGCCGTCGGGATCGCGCAGATAGGCGAGGTACAGCTTCATGCCATTGCCCTCGCGAATGCCCGGATCCTCCTCGATCGCCGTTCCGCCATTGGCAACGCCCGCAGCGTGCCAGGCGTCAGCCTGCTCGGGGGTTTCCATCGCGAAGCCGATCGTGCTGCCATTGGCATGGCAGGCCGGCTGTCCATCGATTGGCGCGGTGACCATGAAGACGCCGCCATTGTGGAAGTATATCAGTCGGCCCTTGGGGTCGGACATGCCCTCCTTGCCGCCGATCGCGCCGAACAGCGCATCGTAGAATTTCTTCGAGCGGCCGATATCATTGCTGCCGACCATCATGTGCGAAAACATAGTTCCTCTCCCCAGATGAACAGATTGACGTTACGTTCAGAAGACCACGACGCTGCGGATGCTCTCACCCGCATGCATCAGCTCGAACCCCTTGTTGATCTCGTCGAGCTTGAGGACATGGGTGATCATCGGATCGATCGCGATCTTGCCCTGCATGTACCAGTCGACGATCTTGGGCACGTCGGTGCGGCCCTTGGCGCCGCCGAACGCGGTGCCGCGCCAGTTGCGCCCGGTGACCAGCTGGAACGGGCGGGTGGAGATTTCCTTGCCCGCTTCGGCCACGCCGATGATGATGCTGGTGCCCCAGCCGCGATGGCATGCCTCGAGCGCGATGCGCATGACCTCGGTGTTGCCGGTCGCGTCGAACGTATAATCGGCGCCGCCATCGGTCAGCGCGACCAGATGCGCGACCAGGTCGCCCTCGATCCTGGACGGATTGACGAAGTCGGTCATGCCGAATCGGCGGCCCCATTCCTCCTTCGAGTCGTTGAGGTCGACGCCGATGATCTTGTCCGCGCCGACCATTTTGGCGCCCTGGATGACGTTGAGGCCGATTCCACCCAATCCGAACACGATAACGTTGGCGCCGGGTTCGACCTTGGCGGTCTTGACCACCGCGCCCACGCCGGTGGTGACACCACAGCCGATATAACAGCTGGTCTGGAACGGCGCGTCCTCACGGATCTTCGCCACCGCGATCTCGGGCAAGACGGTGAAGTTCGAGAAGGTCGAGCAGCCCATATAGTGGAAGATCGGCTGCCCCTTGTACGAAAAGCGGGTCGTGCCGTCGGGCATCAGCCCCTTGCCCTGGGTCGCGCGGATCGCCGTGCAGAGGTTGGTCTTGCCCGAGAGGCAGCTTTTGCACTGGCGGCATTCGGGCGTGTAGAGCGGAATCACGTGATCGCCGGGCTTGACGCTGGTCACGCCCGGGCCGATCTCGCGGACGATGCCGGCGCCTTCATGGCCCAGAATTGACGGGAAAATTCCCTCTGAATCAAAGCCATCAAGTGTGTAGGCGTCGGTGTGGCAGATGCCCGTCGCCATGATCTCGACCAACACTTCGCCCGCCTTGGGTCCCTCCAGATCGACCTCGACGATCTCGAGCGGTTGCTTCGCTTCGAAGGCGACGGCGGCGCGGGTCTTCATCGGTATCGGCTCCCTGATAGTCGCGCCCGCTTCTAGTCGCTGACGCGGCGGGAGCAACCGTCGGCATACCCTAAATTCGACGATCGTTCCCATGCCCGCTTGCGCGCGATTGGGGCATCGTGAGCGATGCGTGAGGACTCCACGAGGATCGAACCCGAGGCGGCCAATCGCGCAGTCCGGATCCTTGTGCCGGCACCGCACCTCGCCACGCCGAGCCGACGCAAACCAGCGATGTGCGGATCGAGGTCATGTCATCTCTCTGTCAAAACTCGATCCGCCTGTCATCCTAAGGCGTGACAAGCGCAAAAAGGCAGCGCACAAGAGGGACGCGCTCCATGAGGCGTAACGAGTCTGGGGCCGGAACACCGGCCAAATGAACAGGAAGGAATGCAATGGCTACTGCACCCAAGACCGGCGGAATCCACGCGCCCGTCACCCCGTCGCCCGAACTGGGCGCGATCGTCGGGACAGCGCCCCTGCCGCGCAGCCAGGTGATCAGCAAGGTGTGGGACCACATCAAGAAGAACAATCTGCAGAACCCCGCCAACAAGCGCGAGATTCTGGCCGACGACAAGCTCAAGAAGGTCTTCGGCACCGACAAGGTCACGATGTTCGAGATGAACAAGCACATCGCCAAGCACGTCAAGGCGTAAGCCAGACCTCAAACCGAAAAGGGCGTCGCGCGGGAAACCACGCGACGCCCTTTTTACTTTTGGCTTTTTGCTTTTGGGAACCGTTCAGGCCGTGACGGGCTCCGCCGCCATCACGATCTGGATGCCCGACGCCTCGTCCAGCGCCCGGCCGCGCTCCGCCGCGGGCCGCGTCCGGCAGCGTTCGATATAGGCGTCGATGACTTCGCTCGCCGGGAAGGCCTTACGGGCGAACCCCAGCGCGCTGCTGATCAGGAAATCGGCGCCCGAGAAATCATCGCCCATCACATAGCGGCTATCCGCCAGCACTCGCTCCAGCCTGCCGACAACCGCGTCGTAGTTGCGCTGCTTCTGTGGCGCACCGGCCAGTTCGCCCAACATCGCGGCGAACATCGCCGGCTCCATTTCAGCGGCATACCAGGCGAGCCAGGTGAGGTAGGCACCGCGCTCCGCCGTTCCGATGCGCGGCGCGAGACCGGCATTCGGGAAAGCGTCGGCGAGATACAGGACGATCGCGACCGATTCCGCGACCAGCGCACTGTCATGTTCGATCGCCGGCACGCGCTTGTCGGGATGCGGATTGGCGGGATCTGGCGCGCCGTCGCCGGTCATCGGCCGAAAGATCGATACCGGGCGGATCTCATATGGCACGCCCAATTCCTCGAGCAGCCAGATCATGCGCGACGATCGCGATTGCGGGGCATGGTAGAGAGTAATCATGGTGGGCGGCTCCTTCGTTCGATGCGACGACCAATCGCCGCGTCCGACAAAAGCCTTGTAAACGCGCCCTGCTGACAGCATCCTGTCAGTAGGAGATTCTAACCATGCGTCGTGCCGATCGACTATTCCAGATCATCCAGATCCTGCGGCGATCGTCGCGCCCGATCACCGCGCAGGATATCGCTGCGGAGCTCGAAGTCTCTCCGCGAACGGTCTATCGCGACGTCGCCGACCTGATCGGGCAGCGCGTGCCGATCCGCGGCGAAGCGGGCTTCGGCTATATCCTCGACGACGCGTTCGATATGCCGCCGCTGATGCTGACTCCCGACGAGATCGAGGCGGCGGTGCTGGGCGCGCAATGGGTGGCGGGACGTGGCGATCCGGTGCTGGCGGCAGCCGCGCGCGACCTCATCGCCAAGATCACCTCGGTGGTGCCCGAACGGCTGCGTCCGTTCATCGCCGATCCCTCGATCGGCACGCCGCCCAGATCGAACACGGCGCCCGATACGATCGATCTGGGGATCGTCCGTAGCTGGATCCGTGAGGGTCGTAAGATCCGGATCGATTATCGCGACGAACGCGGACAAGTCAGCGACCGCGTGATCTGGCCGGTAATCGTCGGCTTCTTCGAACAGGCGCGAGTGATCGCCGCGTGGTGCGAGTTGCGGCAGGACTTCCGCCACTTCCGCACGGATCGGTTGATCGCCGCCGAATTCCTGGACGAAAAATACGCTGCGCGTCCCGGCGAATTACGATCGCGCTGGAAGCGAAACTTGGTCGACCGCAAACCACTGCGATGACTGGGGAAATTGGTGGTCCCGGAGGGACTCGAACCCCCGACGCCCACTTTAGGAAAGTGGCGCTCTGTCCAGCTGAGCTACGGAACCACGCTTGGTCTGGTACCGAGCGCGTGAGAACCGGTCAATTGCAGGCTTCGGGCGGGACGACCGGAAAGGGCAAGGGCGCGACCGTCACGCCGTCCTCGATCAGCGCCTTTGCTTCCTGGGGCGATGCCTGGCCGTGAATCGGTGAGTGATCTTCCTGACCTTCGTGCATCGCCCGGGCTCGATTGGCGAAGCTTTTGCCGACCCAGGTCGATCCTTCCAGCGCCTTTTTCTGGATCGCCGCCAGTTCGGCCATCGCCGCCTTCATCACCTCCGGCGTGACGCCGTTGGGTCCGACGGAGCCTGCGGCCTGTGCGGTCTGAATATTGCCCGAGGTGGCGATATTGGGCGCCATCACCGCTTTCTCGATCACCGCGTCTCCGCAGAGCGGACAGCTGACCAACCCACGCGCGCGCTGGTCGTCATAATCCAACGACGAGCCGAACCATGCTTCGAACACGTGTCCGCCGCCGCATTTGAGGTCGAACACGATCATGCCCGCTCCACCTCGGGAATCGGCCGCCGGTGCTTGAGCGCGGGGACGCGTGTCCGCACGTCTTCCTGCCGGACCGGATCGATCTCGGCGAAACCGAGCCCTGGTGCCTCGCCCATGTCGAGCAACACCTCACCCCAGGGATCGATCACCAGCGAATGGCCGTAGGTCGCGCGGCCGTCCTCGTGTATCCCGGTCTGCGCGGCGGCGACGACGAAACAGGCGCCTTCGATCGCCCGTGCGCGCAACAGCACGTGCCAGTGCGCCGCGCCGGTTGGCCGGGTGAACGCCGCGGGCATCGCGAGAATCGTCGCCCCGGCATTGGTGAGTGCGCGATAGAGGTCGGGGAAGCGCATGTCGTAGCAGATCGACATGCCCAATCGACCGACCGGCGTTGTCACCACTACGGCGCCCTCGCCCGGCGTATAAGAAGCGGATTCGCGCCAGCTCTCGCCCGTCGGCAAATCGACATCGAACATGTGAAGCTTGTCGTACCGAGCGCGAATCTCGCCCGCGCCATCGATCACGAAGCCACGATTGGCCAGCTTGCCGTCATCGCGGCGAATCAGCAGCGAGCCGATATGCACCCAGATGCCGTGGTGAGCGGCCGCGACGCGCATCGCCGCGAGCACGGGATCGTCCGCTTCGCTGAACAGATTCGGCGCCGCGCGCTCACGGTTGCGGTCGACCAGCCCCGATACTTCGGGCGTGAACAGCATCATCGCGCCGCCAGCCGCGGCAGCCGCGACCGCACCGACCATCGTCTCCCGATTGGCGGCGGGATCGATCCCGCTCGTCATCTGAAGGACGGCGATCTTGCCGGCGAGGTTCATGCCGCGAGCAGCGGGTCGAGTCCCCCACGCGCGTCGAGCGCGGCGAGATCGTCGGACCCGCCGACATGCTTTCCGTCGATGAACACCTGGGGCATGGTCATGCGACCGCCCGAGCGTTCGACCATCTCGGCCTTTTTGGGGCCGCCCATCGTCACGTCATATTCGATCGGCTCGATGCCCTTCGATGCGAGCAATTTCATCGCACGCACGCAATAAGGGCACCACGCCTTGGTGTAGATTTCTACCTTGGCCATCGTCGCAAAGAGGTGGAGAGCGCCGCGCGGCTTGTCAATCGGCGGAGTCGCCGACCACGCGCGCCCAGCACAGGATTGTGACCTTGCCGGCGCCCGCCTTGAGCAGAGCGCGCGTGCAGGCATCGGCGGTGGCGCCGCTGGTATAGACATCGTCGACCAGCACGACATGTCCATGCTCGATCCGACCCTCGACCGCGAACGCGGCGCGAACCGCATCGCGGCGCTGGCGCGGGTTCATGCCGCGCAGCGCGGGCGTCCGCTTCGCGCGGCGCAACAGCAACGGATCGTGTGCGACTCCGCTCGACGCCGACAGCGCATCGGCGATCAGCGCGGCCTGGTTGAATCCCCTGCCCCATAATCGCCAACGATGCAGCGGTACCGGGACCAACAGATCGGCATCCGTCGGCAAATGCCGCGCCATCAACCGCGCCGCCGTCGTCGCGAAGGCGAGCCGGCCACCATATTTGAGCCGCAGCGCGACCGTCTTCGCGACTGGACCATAAGCGACCGCCGCGCGCGCGCCGGCGTGCTTTGGGGGATTGGCGAGGCAAGCGCCGCATTGCGCGTCGGGTCCGCGATCGACCTCGAACGGCGCGCAGCATGTCGCACACCAGGGCGCACCCAGGAAATCGAGCGAATTCCAACAGGCCGCGCAGAAATTGTGATCGCCCCGCACCACCGCACCACATCCCGGGCAGCGCGGCGGCAGCGCCAGCGACAGCGTGTCGGCAAAGACATCTTTCACCCCCATCGCGCTCTTGTCGCGCGGCCGCCGCGGCGGCACAAGCGCGCCCGATGGATTCCCCCGAAATCTTCGATCGCGCCGCTCGGCGACTCCGTCGCGATCGCGCCGCGCCGCTCTATGCCGAGCACGATTTCCTGCGCACGGCGATGCTCGACGGAATCGCCGAGCGACTCGACAGCGTGAACCGCAGCTTCGACCGGGTGCTCGATATCGGCTGCTTCGACGGGGCGTTCGTACCGCCGCCCAACAGCGCGGTGACGCGGATCGATGCGGGTCGGCTATTCGCCGCGCGCGCCGGCGGCATCCAGGCCGACGAGGATCTGCTGCCGGTCGAACCCGGGAGCTTCGATCTGGCCGTGTCGGCGGGCGTGCTCGACAGCGTCAACGACGTGCCCGGCGCGCTGACCCAGATCCGGCGCGCGCTCAAGCCGGACGGCTTGTTCCTCGGCGCGTTCGTCGGGGGCACATCGCTGCCGACGATGCGCGCCTCCTTCCTTCAGGCGGAAGCCGATCGCCCTGCCGCCCGTTTTCACCCGATGATCGACGTCCGGTCGGCGGGCGATTTGCTGGTTCGCGCCGGCTTCGCCCTGCCGGTCGCGGATGGCGAGACGCTGAGCGTCCGCTATCCCGACCTGTTCCGGCTGATCAGCGACCTGCGCGGCATGGCGGCGACCAACCTGCTGCGGGGCCGCGTGCCACTCGCCCGGACGACGCTGGGGGCCGCCGCCGCGGCGTTTGCCGATCGCGCCGATCCCGACGGCCGCACCGCGGAGCGGTTCGACCTGATCTTCCTGACCGGCTGGAGCCCCTCTCCCGACCAGCCCAAGCCGGCGCGTCGGGGCAGCGCCACCGCCTCGTTAGCCGCCACGCTCGGCCGCAAGGACTGACACGAACGGACGGTCGGCGGGCGGCATGTCATGGTCGGCGAGCGCGTCGGGCAGCACCCAGCGGATCGCCGCGGCGTCGAGCGCACGCGGCTCACCCTGCCACACCGCGCATCGGTACAGCAGCAGCAGGAGGTGCCGCTCTCCCCGGCCCGCGCTGCTGAAGGTCAGCGGGTCGAGATTCTCGGGCGCGACTGTCACCCCCAGTTCCTCGCGCAGTTCGCGCACCAGCGCCGCCTCGGGCGACTCGCCCGGCTCGACCTTCCCGCCGGGAAACTCCCACAGGCCGGCATGCTCCTTCCCAGGCGGGCGCTGGGCGATCAGCACGCGGCCCCCGGAATCGATCAGCGCAACGGCCACCACGGGCAACAAGTCCATTTCGGTTCCATCTTTCGCGCTGTTGGTCATTCGTTAACGAAAGGTACCTAACATCCCTGATCAGATTGGGGAGCCGTACGCGGCAAAAAGCGATGATCCATGTCCTACGCCAGCTGGCCAGGAGTCGAAGAGGTGCGACCGCCGTCGAGTACGGTCTGATCGTCGCGGTCATCGTCATTGCGATGGTCGCCGCGCTCCAGGGCCTGGCCAACACCACCAGCGGCATGTGGAACAACGTGTCGGACAAGGTCCAGAGCGCGCACTAGAATCGTTCCGGTGTCGGCTTCCGCTTCGCTGCCCCGGCGCCGTCGCGCCGGCGCCGCAACCGTTGTCAGCTTCACTGCAACCAGCTCAAACACGCATCCGAAACAATTCGTTTCGGCTTTAAGCTTTTCTAAACCGCCCTGGCCTACTGATTCGGACTGCTGGACGGGGGCATATCCTGTTTCAGCCGGGTGACTGAAGTAGTTCGAACCACTGGAGACCGGATATGAAGACCATTCGCAAGATTTTCACCAACAAGAAGGGTGCCACCGCCATCGAGTACGGCCTGATCGCCGCGCTCATCGCCGTCGCCGCGATTGCCGCGATGCAGGGCCTGGGCAACCAGCTGAAGACCACGTTCGGCAACGTGTCGTCGAACATGAAGGCTTCGTAAGCTTCAACGCTTACTGCTGAAAAAGAGGGGCGGCGGAACTTCGGCTCCGCCGCCCTTTTTCGTTTTAGCTCCTCTCCCGCCTGCGGGAGAGGCTGGGTGAGGGTCTTCTTTCTTCTTCCAGGCGGTCGGAACCCAAAAAGAAGAAGAAAGAAGACCCTCACCTTCCCACCGCTTCGCGGTGGGCCCCTCCCTCTCCCGCGCGCGGGAGAGGTGTAATCGTTCTCAGAGCCGGCCCATGGCCAGGAATTTGTCGCGGCGGTCGAGCTTGAGCTGTTCGGGGCTCATATTGTGCAGCCCGCCAAGTGCATCCGCCATCGCATCGCCCAGCGCGGTGATCGCCTTGTCGGGATCGCGATGCGCACCGCCCAATGGCTCGGTCACGATCGTGTCGATCACGCCCAGCCCCTTCAAATCCTGCGCCGTGACTTTCATCGCCTCTGCGGCGTCGGGCGCCTTGTCGGCGGTGCGCCACAGGATCGATGCGCAGCCTTCGGGCGAGATCACCGAATAGACCGCGTGTTCGAACATCAGCACGCGATTGCCCGCCGCGAGCGCGATCGCGCCGCCCGAACCGCCCTCGCCGACCACCGCGGCGATCATCGGTACACCGAGCTTCAGGCACGCCTCGGTCGAGCGCGCGATGGCTTCGGCCTGGCCGCGCTCCTCGGCCTGGACGCCGGGAAACGCGCCCGACGTGTCGACCAGGGTCAGTACCGGCAGCCCGAACCGGTCGGCGAGCTCCATCAGCCGGATCGCCTTGCGATAGCCTTCGGGCTTGCCCATGCCGAAATTGTGCTTCAGCCGGCTGGCGGTGTCGTCGCCCTTTTCGTGGCCGATCACCATCACCTTCTGCCCGCGAAAGGTCGCGAAACCGCCGAGGATCGCCTGATCGTCGGCGAACGCGCGATCGCCCGCGAGCGGCATGAAGTCCTCGAACAGCCCGGCGATATAATCTCCGAAATGCGGCCGGTCCGGATGGCGCGCGACCTGCGTCTTCTGCCACGGGGTCAGCTTGGAATACGTCGCCTTGAGCAACGCATCCGATTTGTTCTGCAGCCGCGCGACCTCGGCGTCGATGTCGATCGCGCCGTCCGAAGCGGTGTCGCGAAGTTCATCGATCCGACCCTGCAACTCAGCGATCGGCTTTTCGAAATCAAGAAAGCTAGCCATGGTCGGGCGGGTTAAGGCCGCCTCGGGGCAACGTCAACGAGCGGGTGTCGGGTGTTGACCAGCTCGATCAGCCGCTTGCTGTCGACATGGGTGTAGATTTCGGTCGTCGCGATATCGGCGTGGCCCAGCATCGCCTGAAGCGCGCGGAGGTCGGCGCCGCCTTCGAGCAAGTGGGTGGCGAAGGCATGGCGCAGCACGTGCGGACTGACGCGATCGGGCGGGATGCCGGCATCGGCCGCGAGCGCCTTGATCAATTGATAGAGGCGGATGCGCGACAAATGTCCCTTGCCCGAGGGAAACAGCCAGGCCCGATCGGTCGCGACGTGCGCGCGCCATGCCGCCACCGCGGCGCGGGCGCGGTCGGAAATCGGCGCCAGCCGCTCGCGCCCGCCTTTGCCCTTGAGGATGATATAGGGCCGATCGGGCTGGATGGCGTTGCGCGGCAGTGAAACGAGTTCGGTCGCGCGCAGCCCCGATCCGTAGAGTAACTCGATCAACGCCGAGAGGCGCAGGTCGTTGGGATCGGGCGGAATTCGTGCCTGTCGATCGGCGATCGCGGCGAACAGGCGGTCGATATCCTGATGGCTCAGCACCTTGGGCAACGATCGCCGCGCGCCCGGCCGCGGCAAGGCGGCCCCGGGATCGTCGGCGCGATGCCCCTCATCGGCCAGGAAGGCGAAGAATCGGCGCAGCGCCGCTGCCTTGCGCGCGACGGTGGCGTGCGACAGATCGCGCCAGCCATTGCCCAGCCGCTCGACGTCGGGCACCCCCGCCGACGCCAGCTGCCCGCCCAGCGCCTCGGAGGCCAACCGCAAGTCGCTGGCATAGGCTGCGATGGTGTTCCTCGCGGCCCCCGCCTCCGCCGCCAGCATTTCGAGAAAGCGCTCGATCAGCGCGCGATCTTGAAGGCCGGTCGCGGCCATCAGGCCCGCGTCACGGCCTCGGCCGCGACCATCCGGGCGGTGCTGCCCAGCCCGACGACACGCAACGCATTGACGATGTGGAACAATGCCGCCGGCGACACGCTGCGCCAATCCTGCGCCTGCAGGCCGACAGCGCTCAGCACCAGCACTTCGCCCGGCCGGCCTTCCGCCGCCGCGCGGTCGATCGCGCGGGTCCATTTGTTGTCGCCCTGGACGTCGGCGCCATAGCTTTGCGCCACCGCCGGATCGAGCCTGGCGAGCCCGGCAAGCCCGGCAGCGAACATCCGTTGCTTGTCGGTATCGCCCGAAAAGGCGCCGACCTCGCCCGATCCGTATCGCGCGTTGCTGTCGGGATCGGACACCAGGATCAGCGCCCAGCCCAGGCTGCCGCGCGCCACCGCGCCGCGCCACCGCGCCGCCGATCGATCGAGACCGGCACTGAGCATCGAGGCGACGAGCTGATCGCTGCCATCGGTCTTGCCCGCGACGGGGATGCGCTGCGCCGCGCGCGCGGTCAGCACCAGCCGACCATAGCCCGCGAGGCCCTGACTATTCTGACCCCATAACCCACGCAGCGCGGTGAGGCGCGCGTCGCGCGATCCGCCCACATAAGCGGTGCGCAGGTCGCTCGCGACGCCGTTGGCAGGATTGCCCTGATCGTCGCCCGCATCGATCAGCCCGTAGAGATCGACCAAAGCGAGGTTGGAGAGAACGCCCTGGGCGGCCGCCTGATCGGCGAATTGCGAGCGTTCGACAGGGGTCTCCTGCGGGGCCAGCACTTGCCAATAGCGCATCTGCGGCCCGGTACCCTCGAACAAGGCATCGGGAATATTCTCGCCCGCGGCCATCGCCAGGCCATAGCGCCACGAATTGATATTGGAGACGCTGTCCCATTCGATCGTCATGTCGCCCTTGTTCGACCCGCGCCCGGCGATCTTCTGCGCCAGCGCGAGATCGATTCCCCCGGCGACCTTCTTCGCCTGGTTCATCAACGGCGTCGCCTGGCTCGGCGTCGACGACAGCGACGCGCACATCGCGCGCGCCAGCACCCAGGCCGGTTCGCTCGACACCTTGACCGCGTCATTGGCGAGCGGGCACATCGCCCCGACATCGCCAGTCGCCAGCGCGGCCTGCATCGCGACCTGATAGAGTTTGGGCGTATAATCCTGCGGGTCGACCGATTGCACCATCGCACGCGCACCGACCGATTCGCCCATCCGCAACAACAGCCAGGCGCGCTCAGCCGCGAAATCGGCGCCGTTGACGTTGCGCGGGGTGGTGATTGGCTGCAGCAACAGCCGGCGCAGCGCGATCGATACCCAGCGCGACGCGATCGGCGCGTGGGTATTACGCATCAGCCGCTCGACATAACGGCCATCGGCATTGCCGAAGGCGGCGGGGTTCATCATCCGCTCGGCGGTCGGCAGGATGCCGATCATCGCGAGGTCGCGGCGCGACGATTCGGGCAAGGTATAATGCACCACGCCCGGTGTCGCGCTCGGTGTCGGCGCCGTGATCGGCAGACCGGTCAACGGATCGGTGGCGACCGGCGCGGGCACCGGCACCGGCAGCGCCGCAGCTGACGTATTTGGCGCGGGCGCGGCGCCAACGACAGGATGGGTCACCGGCGCAGGCGTAGGTGCCGGCACCGGCGCGGAAGTCGAGGGGCGCGGCGACGGGCGCGGCGCGGGAGTTGGCACGACCGGCTGGTCGAACCCTGGCGGCAGAATCGATTCGGGCTTCTGCTGAGCGAGCGCGACGCCACCGACGGCGAGCAGCGCTATCGCCAGCGCGGAGGCGCCGGCGTTAGCCCTGGAGATTCGCAAGCGAGACAGCCTTTTCCACCCGGGTCTGCTGCGTCTCGTGCGCCCGGCCCGACAGGAGGAACATTCCCCCCACCAACAGCACCAGCACGACGATCAGCACCACCAACATACGCGACATGCGACAACAACCTCTACAGCTTCGGCGTTCAAAACCGGCACGCCGTCCGGGCTCAGCGCTTGTGCCCGAGCGTGCGGTGCGCTGTATAGCCCCCAAACCCATGTTGCAAAGCGCTCCTCCCTTTCTTTCCTGGACCGGCAAGCCGATCGTGCTCGTCGGACTGATGGGTGTCGGCAAGTCGACCGTCGGTCGTCGCCTCGCGGCGCGGCTGCATTTACCCTTTGTCGACGCCGATACCGAGATCGAGGAAGCCGCCGGCATGACCGTCAGCGAAATCTTCGAAAAATTCGGCGAAGCGTATTTTCGCGACGGCGAACGCCGCGTGATCGCGCGATTGGTCGACGGCCGGCCCAAGGTGATCGCGACCGGCGGCGGCGCGTTCATCAACGACGAGACGCGCGCGCTGATCCTCGATCAATCGATCGCGATCTGGCTCGACGCGCCGACCAGGATCCTGGCCGAACGCGTCGGCCGCCGCGACACGCGTCCCTTGCTCCGCAACCGCAACCCGCGCGAGGTGCTCGACGAACTCGCCGCGGTCCGCAATCCGATCTATGCGCAGGCTCCGATTCGCATCGCCAGCGACCAGGCGCCGCACGAATCGGCCGTCAATGCCATCCTGAAAGCCATCGGCCTGTGACCATCGTTCCCGTTTCGCTCGGTTCGCGCAGCTATGACATCGTGATCGAGCGCGGTTTATTGGGCCGCGCCGCCGCGTATCTCAAACCATTGTCACGCGGGCGACCGATGGTGATCGTCAGCGACGCGAATGTCGCGCCGCATCTGGCGACGCTTCAGGCCGCGCTCTCCGCCGCCGGCATCGGGAGCGACGCAATCGTGCTGCCGCCGGGGGAAGCGACCAAGAGCTGGGCCCAACTCGAGGCAGTGACCGATCAATTGCTCGCGCACGGTGTCGAGCGCGGCGACCATGTTATCGCCCTTGGCGGCGGCGTGATCGGCGATCTGGTGGGATTCGCCTGCTCGATCGTCAAGCGTGGCTGCGGTTTCGTCCAGATACCGACCACCCTGCTCGCGCAGGTCGACAGTTCGGTCGGCGGCAAGACCGCGATCAACGTACGCGCCGGCAAGAATTTGATCGGCGCGTTCCACCAGCCCGGATTGGTGCTGATCGACCCCGACGTGCTCGATACCCTGCCCGCCAGGCAGGCCCGCGCCGGCTATGCCGAGGTCGTCAAATATGGGCTGATCGACGATTTCGCCTTCTTCGAATGGTGCGAAACCAATGGTGGCAAGCTGCTCGCCGGCGATCCCGGGGCGCGCGAATATGCCATCGCGCATTCGGTCGGCGCCAAGGCGCGGATCGTCGCCGAGGACGAACGCGAGACCAGCGGCAAGCGCGCCTTGCTCAACCTCGGCCACACCTTCGGCCATGCGCTGGAAGCCGAGACGGGCTTTTCCGACCGCCTGCTCCACGGCGAAGGCGTCGCCGCCGGCATGGCGCTGGCCTTCGCCTATTCGGCGCGGCGCGGGCTGTGCCCCGGCCAGGACGCGGAGCGCGTCGCCGCGCATCTGCGCGCGGTCGGCCTGCCCGACGGACTCAAGGCCGCCGGAATTGACGCGAGCGGGGCGACATTGGTCGACCATATGCGCCACGACAAGAAGATGGACGCCGGCACCCTGCCCTTCCTGCTCGCGCGCGGAATCGGGCAGACCTATCTCGACCATTCGGTCGACCTTGCCGATGTCGAGGCATTCCTCGACGCGCAGCGGTGACGAGGAAGCACCTCGGTCGCATCGCGCTGCTGACTTTGGGGTGCGCGGTCTACCTGCCCGCGATGATATTGATGGTCATCCGGGTGGCAGGACCAACCGAGCTCCAGGCACTGCTCGACTGGCTGAGAGGGCAGTGCGCCAGCGAATGCGATGGTTGGAACATGCTGGCGACGGCGATCCAGATCGTGCCGATCATCGTGACCGGGCCGGTGCTGGCCTGGATCGGGATCATCTGGGTGCTTCGCGGCCGACGATCCGACCGCGAGGCCAAGGCAATTACCGACCATTTCGCGACGGCGCCCGATCGCGTCTCGCCGCATGCGATAGAGGAGGAAGAGGATCGCTATCTGTACCGCGATCGTCGGGGCCGGCTCCGCCCGGTCTATGCCCCGCCCGCTCCATCGCCCAAGCGCGATACACGTCGCTGATTACCGGGTATCGTCGCCATAATGCCATAGGGGGGATTGCATGCTTCTGGCCGGTTTGCTCGCATTTGCCGGTGCCGACACCGTATTGGCCCCGTCAGGGAAATGGACCGTCGACTACCGCGCCGACAAGTGCGTGGCATCCCGCCCATTCGGCACCGAGCCCGTCACCAACCTGACACTTCAGCCATTCGTATCGCTAGATATCAAAGGCGCGATGCTGATCGTTGTCGTGCCAAACACCGAAGGAGGCGGCGTCCGAAACGGAAAGGCGAAGATCTCGCTGCGACCTGCGGGCACGACGAAGATGCTGGACTATGTCAGCCGCCAGCCCCAACCAGATGGGGCGAGAAGCTACGAAATGTCGCTGGATCCCGATACGATGGCGCAGATCGGTCAGGCAACGAGCTTGGTGATCGATGCAGGAAAAGAATCTGTCGCGCTGGAGACGGGGAAGCTTCAGCCGGTGATCGACGCGGCCGAGAAGTGCAACGATGACCTGATGCGAAGCTGGGGAGTTGATCCAGCGGCCGGGGCCGCGCCTATCGGCAATCCTGGCGAATGGTTCACCGATAATGACTATCCTCCGAAAGCGGCCCGTAGGCGTGTCCAAGGGAACGCGGTAATCGTCCTGACGGTTGACCCCGACGGCAGGGTAAAAGGGTGTCGCATCGCAGCCACCACGGGTGACCCGGATCTCGACGATGGGACCTGTGACCTCGCCCGGACACATGCTCGCTTCGCCCGGAAAGGCGAGGGAGACCGCTTCTCGATTCTAGGAGTCCATTGGGTGTTGCCTAATTGGCGATAGACCGCACGACCAGCGGCATCACATGCCGCGACGGGCAACACTCCAGGCCAACCACAGCCAGCCCGCAATCAGCGCCAGCCCGCCAATCGGCGTGATCGCGCCGAACCAGCGGGGGGCGCCGAGCGCCATCAGATAGAGCGTGCCGGCGAACACCAGTCCGCCGATCACGAACAATGCGGCGGGCCCTTTCGCGGCCATCTTCAGCGCCAGCAGCGCAGCAACCGTGTGAATCAGCTGATACTGCCCGCCGGTCTTGAGCCATTCGGCCGCTTGCCCGCTCGCGCCATGCGCGCCGAATGCGCCGGCGCCGACCGCCAGCGCCCCCGACAAGGCGGCCAGGATCGCGATCCAGTTCATGGTTCCTGCCCTCGTCCCAATTCCTCGGCACCCACCGGGTCGGACGCGGCGTCAGCCTCGGCCGCAAGCTCGCGGCGCGTCGCGGCGAAAATCTCCTCGCGCTCGTCACTGGTGATGATGCGGTCGCGCGCGGCGCGCACGTCGCCGGTTTCATATTGCAGCCTCAGCCGTTCCTTGTCCCGCGCGCGATACATGTCCTCGGCGCGGTCGGCTTCGGCCGGATCGATGTCGATCGCGGTCATCGCCATCCGCCCCATCTTGATCGCCGATTCCATCACCTCACGCACCACGCCGGCGATCGGCGAGCCCTTGAGCTTGATCAGCGCGCGCCGGTCATAAGTGCGCGCGAAGATCGCCGCCTTGGGAAAGGCCTCGTGCACGCCCTCGATCAGATCGGCGCCGAGCTGGTCGCCGTCGATGCAGAACAGGATCAGCTCCGCCTCGCTCCCACCCGCCTGGCGCAACAGATCGAGCCGCGTGCCGTCGCCATAATAGACCTTGGCGCCGAACTCGGCCGCGACGTCGATCATCTCGATATCGTTGTCGATCAGGGTCACCGGCACACCGGCGGCGATCAGCATCTGCGACACGGTCTGGCCGAACCGTCCATAGCCGACGATCAGCGCGTTGGCGCCGTCGGCGCGCGGACCCTCGCGGTCGCCGGTGACCTGGGGCGCCTCGCGAAACCGTGCGGTCACCATCATCAGGAACGGCGTCGTCGCCATCGATAGGGTGACCACCGCGCTGAAGATGCTGACCGCTTCGGGCTCGATCAGGAAGGCGCGCTGTGCCTGCGCGAACAGCACGAAGCCGAACTCGCCGCCCTGGCTGAGCAACAGCCCGAGCGCCAACGCGCCGCGCCAGTTCATCCGGAACATTATGCCGATCGCGAAGATGATCGCCGCCTTGGTCGCGATCAGCGCCAGCGCCATGCCGATCACGAAGAACGGACGATCGGCGATGACATGGAGATCGAGCAGCATGCCGATCGCCAGGAAGAACAGCCCGAGCAGGATCGATCGGAACGGCTCGACATCAGCCTCGAGCTCATGGCGATAAGGCGAATCCGCCAGCATCACGCCCGCGACGAATGCGCCCAACGCGGTCGACAGATGCAGATATTCCATCACCGCCGCCGCCGCGGTGACGGTGAACAACGCGGCGAAGACGAACATCTCGCGCTCGCCGAGATTGCCGATCACCCGGAACAGCGGACGAAGCAGATACCGCCCGGCCAGCACCAGCCCGGTGATCGCGACCACGGTGTAGATGAACAACAGATAGCCCGGCGGCCCGTGCTGATCCGCGGGATTGCGCGACAGAATCGTGACCAGCGTGATCAGCGGAACGATCGACAGGTCCTGGAACAGCAGCACCGCGAACGCGCGCTCGCCGAACGGGGTGCGCAACCGCCCCGCCGATTGCAGCATCGGCAGCACCTGCGCGGTCGAGGACAAGGCCAGCGGCAAACCGAGGACCAACGCGGCCTGCCAAGAGAAGCCGGCGACGCCGTGGACGATCAACGCGATCGCGAGCCCGCAGGTCAGCACCTGGATCAGCCCGATCGCGAAAATGTCCTGCTTCATCTTCCACAGGCGCGACAAATTGAGTTCGAGCCCGACGATGAACAGCAGCAAGGTGATGCCGAGTTCGGCGACGCTGATCTTTCCCTGCGCGTCGCCGATCAGGTTGAACGCCTGCGGACCGATCAGCGCGCCCGCGACCAGGAAGCCCAACGTCGCGCCCAGGCCGAGGCGGCGGAACAACAGGACGAACACCATCCCGACACCGAGCATCACAACGCCGTCCCGGAGCATCGACGCGCCGTGCATCAGGTGTCGCGCCCGACGGTCGGATCCGCGGCGATCGCCGCTGCTGCCGCCGCGGCTTCGAAGGCGAGGCGGATCGACGGATGGCGCGCGGTGACCGTCAGCGCCGGGGTGAAGATGTCGAGATCGGGCCAGCCCGGCATCGGTCCCTCGCCCGCCAGCCACGCGGTGAGGTCATCGCGCGCCGCCGCGAGCTCGGCGGGGGTCTTGCCCAGGATGTTGGCGGCGAGCAGCGAGGACGACGCCTGGCCCAGCGCGCAGGCACGCACCAGCATCCCGACCTCGCTGACGCGGCCATCGGCCAGATTGACGTCGACGGTCACGCGGCTGCCGCAGATCGGCGAGCGTTTCTCGCTCGATCCCATTGGATCGACGAGGCGCTCGTGATGCGGAATCGACGCCGCCAGCCGCAGTATCTGGGTGTTATAGAGCGGCTCGTTCATGCTCGGGGGATGTAGGCGAGCGTAACCAAAAGCGCGACCCCTTCGGCCTAATTATCGCGCAGGACGTGAACGATGCGGCCCCGCCTTGCCGACCTTGTTGGTGACAGGGCTGTCGGTCGTATTGCCGACATCCGCCGCATCATCGGCGTTGCCGGTCGCGTCGCTGGCATTGTCGCTGCCGAACATCGGCTGCCCCTTGCGCCGCTTGGCGACGAAATCGGCGACGAATGCACTGGTCGCATTGAGCAATGGATAGGTTCGGGACCTGGTCAGCCAGGTCGGACGCAGCTTCGGTCCGCCGTCGATCGTATCGTAGACCAATACCAGCAACAGAAAGGCGAGACTGGCGAGGATCAGGCCCTTGAGCGCGCCGAACCCGAATCCCATCGCACGGTCGAGCGGTCCCAGGATCGATTGCTTGGTCCGCTTGCCCATCGCCCGCGCCAGCATCCGCCCGCCAAAATAGGCAATGCCCGCAATGAGGGCGAAGGCGAGGATCGCGGCACCCGAACTCGTCCCGACGATCGTGGTCAGCGCCGCCGTCACGGGCGTGTGCAGCGCCTTCAACGCGAACACCACCAGCACCCAGGCGAGCAGCGATAGCACCTCGGTCACGAAACCGCGCCACCAGCCGAGCGCAGCAGCGGCGCCTACGCCCAGAAGGACGGCGATATCTAATCCGGACAACCCCATAGCTCGACCGACCGCTAGCCCCGGCCCAGCATATGGTCAACGAGCTGGCCGAGCGTCCGAAAGCCGCTGACCTTCATGCCGCCCTCGCCCTTCACCGCTGCCGGCCCCCAGGCGCGGTCGAACCCCAGCTTGGCCGCCTCCTTCATCCTGAGCGGCGCATGCGCGACCGGGCGGACTTCGCCCGACAAGGCAATCTCCCCGAACGCGACCGCGTCGGCGGGTACCGGCCGTTCGCTCAAGGCCGAGATCAACGCCGCCGCGACCGCGAGGTCGGCCGCCGGATCCTGCACGCGATAGCCGCCGGCGATGTTGAGATAGACTTCACAGGTCGAAAAACTGAGCCCGCAGCGTGCCTCGAGCACCGCCAGGACCATCGCCAGCCGCCCCGAATCCCATCCGACGACGGCGCGCCGCGGCGTCGCGCCCGATGCCAGCCGGACCACCAATGCCTGGATTTCGACCAGCACCGGCCTTGTGCCTTCGAGCGCGGGAAAGACGGTTGCCCCGCTCATTCCTTCCTCGCGATGCGTCAGGAACAGCGCCGACGGGTTGGCGACCTCGATCAATCCCGCGGTTTCCATCGAGAACACGCCGATCTCATCGGTGCCGCCAAAGCGATTCTTGCTCGCGCGCAGGATGCGATATTGGTGGCTGCGCTCGCCTTCGAAGCTGAGCACGGTGTCGACCATATGTTCGAGCACGCGCGGCCCGGCGATCGCGCCGTCCTTGGTGACATGGCCGACCAGCACCACCGCGCTGCCACGTTCCTTGGCGAAGCGGATCAATTCCTGCGCCGACGCACGCACCTGGCTGACCGTGCCCGGTGCGCCCTCGATCAGGTCGGAGTGCATCGTCTGGATCGAATCAATCACCAGCAACGCCGGGCGCTGCCCCTGTCCCAAGGTCGTCAGGATATCGCGAGTCGAGGTCGCAGCGCCCAATTCGACCGGCGCATCGCCCAGCCCGAGCCGCCGCGCGCGCAGCCGCACCTGATCGGCCGCTTCCTCCCCCGACACATAGACGACACGCTCGCCGCGCCGCGCGAGGCACGCCGCCGCCTGCAGCAACAGCGTCGACTTGCCGATCCCCGGATCGCCGCCGATCAGCGTCGCCGACCCTTCGACGAAGCCGCCACCCAGCGCACGATCGAATTCGGCGATTCCCGTCGCCAGCCGATCGGGCAGCCTAACCTCGGCATCGAGTCCGATCAGCGCGATCGCGCGCCCGCCCGACTGCAGATTATGCTTGGCCTGGAACGGCGTGACATTGCCGCCGGCTTCCTCGACCAGCGTGTTCCATTCGCTGCAATCGGTGCACTGCCCCTGCCACCGGGTCGCGACCGACCCGCAAGCCTGACAGACATAGCGTTTCTGGGGTTTGGCCATGACGGAATGCTTATCCGAAACGGAACGATTAGGGAACATCGATATTCCCCTCTTCGTGGGGAAAGATCATTTTTGTCTGATCCGCCGTCGTCACCCGGCCTTGTGCCGGGGTCTGCCGTGCCGCTGGTCATGGCTCCAGTTGTAGAGGACATTGCTCGCGGCGCGGCGGATGCCGGGACAAGCCCGGCATGACGAATTGGAGACGTTGAATGCCGATCCGTCCTAGCTTCCCGGGCGCGCCGGGATCGTCACGCCCTTCTGCACCGCCGGCCGCGCCAGGCCACGGTCGAGCCACGCCGCGACGTTCGTGAACGTGTCGAATTCGACAATCTCGCGCGCTTCGTAAAAGCCGATCAGGTTCCGCACCCAGCCCAAAGTCGCGATGTCGGCGATCGTATAATCGTCGCCCATGATCCAGGTCCGGTCATCGAGCCGGCCATCGAGCACGCGGAGCAGCCGCTTGCTTTCGGCGACGTAGCGGTCGCGCGGGCGTTTGTCCTCATAGTCCTTTCCGGCGAATTTGTTGAAGAAGCCGAGCTGGCCGAACATCGGCCCCACCCCGCCCATCTGCCACATCAGCCAGGCGATCGTTTCCCAGCGCTGGGCGGGATCGGCTGAAATGAACTTGCCGGTCTTGTCGGCAAGATAGAGCAGGATCGCGCCGGTTTCGAACAGGCCCAGCGGCTTGCCGCCGGGACCGTCGGGGTCGACGATCGCCGGAATCTTGCCGTTGGGATTGAGGCTCTCGAACTCGGGCGACTTCTGCTCGTCCTTGGCGAAATCGACCAGATGCGCCTCGTACGGCAGCCCCAATTCCTCGAGCATGATCGTCACCTTCACCCCGTTGGGCGTCGGCAGGCCGTAATATTGAATGACATTCGGGTCGGCGGCGGGCCACTTCTTCGTGATCGGGAAGGACGACAGATCGGCCACGCGGCATCTCCTTGAGCTTGGGTCTGGCGAGTAGATAGGCAAGCCGCCCGCGCACCGCTATGGGCGGGATATGCAACCAGGCGATCTTCGTGTCGCGCTGTTCAGCGGTAACTATAATTACACGCGGGACGGCGCCAATCAGGCGCTCAATCTGCTGGTCGGGCATCTGCTCGATCGCGGGGTGCGGGTGCGCGTCTATTCGCCGACCGTCGACGAGCCCGCCTTCCCGCCGACCGGCGATCTGGTCAGCGTGCCAGCGATTCCGATGCCGGCTGGCCGCGCCGAATATAAATTGGCGCGCGGCCTGCCGAAAAAGGTGCGCGCCGACCTGGAGGCGTTCGCGCCGAATCTCGTCCACGTTTCCGCGCCCGAAATCCTCGGCCACCGCGCGGTTACCTGGGCGCGCAGGCACAACATCGCCTCGGTCGCCTCGTTCCACACGCGGTTCGATACCTATCCGCGTTACTATCATATCGGCTTTCTGGAGCCGCTGCTGATCAAGATGATGACGCGCTTTTACAACCGCTTCGACGAAGTGGTGGTGCCATCGAACTCGGTCGCCGACCTGATCAAATCCTGGGGCGTGAGCGCGCCGGTCAGCATCTGGTCGCGCGGGGTCAACCATGACCGCTTCAACCCTGGCCGCCGCGATCTCGCCTGGCGTCGCGCGCTCGGCATCGCCGACGACGAAGTGGCGGTCGGCTTTCTCGGCCGGCTGGTGCACGAAAAGGGGCTCGATATTTTCGCCGACGTGGTCACCGACCTCAGCCGGCGCGGCGTTCGTCACAAAGTGCTGGTCGTCGGCGACGGTCCGGCGCGAGCGTGGTTCGCCGATCGCGTGCCCGACGCGGTGTTCGCCGGCTTTCAGAGCGGCGACGATCTCGGCCGCGCGGTGGCGGGGATGGACGTGTTCTTCAACCCTTCCGTTACCGAGACGTTCGGCAACGTTACCTCCGAAGCGATGGCGGCGGGCGTTGCGGTAGTCGCCGCGCGCGCGACCGGCGCGGTCGATTTGATCGAGGACGGGGTCAACGGGTTCCTGGTCCCGCCGCGCGACGTCAAGGCCTATGCCGACGCGATCCAGCGGCTGATCGAGGACGATTCGCTGCGCGCCTCTGCGGGCGCATCAGGGCATGCCAAGGCGCAGGCCTATGTCTGGGGTCCGGTCAACGAAGTGGTGCTGCAGACCTATCTCGAGGTGATGGCGCGGCGCGACGGCGCCTGAACACCAGGCTCGAGGCCCAGGTCGCGCCCGATCGCCTCGATATCGGCGCCGGCGGGCACCAGGCGCCAGGTGTCGGGGCGGCTGGTATCGACCAACGTCACCGCGCCGCGCGGACAGACGCCAAGGCATTTGACCTCGATCAGCCCGACCGGCGATTTGCGTCCCTTCTTGAGCCCGAACCGCTTGCGTAGCGCCTTGCCCAGGCTGGTCTTGCCCTTGCGCCCGAACCCGCCGTCGAGCTTCCTCGAGCATTTGGAGCACACCAGGATCGCCCCCGACCAGCGGCTTTCGAGTCCGCGGCCCAGCGCGCCCAGTTCGTCGGTTACTAACTCGTCGACCGCCACGTCCGGTTTTCCTCTGCGACGCGCAACACGTCATAGGCCGCCTGGATCGACTGAAAGCGTTTCGCGGCTTCCTCGTCCCCCGGGCGAACGTCAGGATGCCATTCCTTGGCCAGCTTGCGCCACGCCGCTCGGACCGCGTCGAAATCGGCATCGGTATCGAGTTCGAGCACGTCGAGCGCGCGCATTTCGTCGCGCGATCGGCTGCCATCGCCCGATCCGCCCCAAGTGTAATGCCGCGCCTCGGCATAGCCGTTCGCCGTCCGCGTCTCGGCGGCTTCGCGCTCGGCGGCTTCCTCGGCGGTCAGCCCTTCGAAATAATTCCAGCCGCGATTATATTCGGCGGCGTGTTCCTGACAGAAATACCAGCGCTCGGGACTGTTGGGTGATTTGGGCGCGGGGCAATTGCCCGGCTGGTCGCAGCCGTGGCGATCGCACATTCGGACCCTCGTCGCCTCGCGCGTCGAGCCGTAGCTGCCCCAGCGGGGGAAACCCCAGTTGTCGGATCGGGTCGGACGCGCCATCGCCCTCACTTAGTCAGACGCGTTGCGGATTGCCACCGGGTCGGGCAGGGAAAGTGATCGAATCGCCATGGGTGAAAGCGGCATGCGAGTAAATCGCATGCCGTCGGCCCTCGCCGGCGCGAGGCCGACCGCGCTCATGCGCGTGCTTGTGCACCGGCGATTAGCTTTCGCTAATCGCCGCGCATGAGCGCCAGAGGGTCTGTAAGCCGGGTTCTGTCCACCGCTTGCGCGGATGGGCGACCATTCCTCTAGGACGACGCTTGCGCGCCGCCTCCAGCAACCAACCCGGGCGACGGGTGGGAACACACCCATATGCCGCCCCTATTCGGTCTTGCTCCCGGTGGGGTTTGCCTTGCCGCCGCTGTTACCAGCCGCGCGGTGCGCTCTTACCGCACCCTTTCACCCTTACCCGCGGATGCGGGCGGTCTGCTCTCTGTGGCACTTTCCCTGGGGTTGCCCCCGGCGGGCGTTACCCGCCACCGTCGTTCCGCGGAGCCCGGACTTTCCTCGCGTGCTTGCGCACCCGCGGCCGCCCGACCCTCTGGCGCAAGGAGCGTTAGTGTCTTCCGGCAAGAGCGGCAACAAATTCCCTCACCCCTTGTGGGAGAGGGAGTTATTCGTCGCCTTGCGGTTTGGGCAGGAGCAACGCCAGCAGCAGGCAGCGGCACTCGCCATCGATCTCGCCGTCGATCAGTTCGGGACGGAAGCGACGCTGGAAGGCGACGACCGCGGCGAGCTTGTCGGTCACTTCATAGCCGAAGCGCTCGAGCGCGAGCAGGAAGCCGGCGTCGCTCCACAACGGGTCCATCAGATTCCTGGTCGGCCGCGGCAGGGCGAGGCGCACGCGCGCCAGCCGAGCCCAGGGGAAAAGTTCGCCCGGATCCTGTTTCCTGGTCGGCGCGATGTCCGAATGACCGACGATATTGCCGCGCGTGATCTCGTAGCGATCCTTGATCTCACTGAGCAGCGGGATCAGCGCCTCGATCTGCGCCGGCGCGAACTCGCGATAGCCGAACTCGTGCCCGGGATTGACCAATTCGATCCCGATCGACGCCGAATTGATGTCGGTGATCCCGCGCCAATGCGATTGGCCCGCATGCCAGGCGCGTTTGTCCTCGGCCACCAGGCGGTGGATCGTCCCGTCCTCGTCGATCAGATAATGCGCCGACACCTCGGCCGCCGGATCGGTCAGGCGGGCAAGCGCCGCCGCCGCGCTTTGCATGCCGGTATAATGCAGCACGATCATCGAAACCGGCAGCTGCCGCTCGTTGAAATTGGGCGACGGGGTTTCGACGATGCTCACGCGCGCTGGATTGCGGCGAAGCGGCGTGAAAGTAAACCGGGGACAGGTCCTAGGCGGCCGCTGCGTTAGTCCAATTCGGCTCGTACAGCCCGCGATAGCGCTGGCTCGGGCGGAACGCGTCGGTCTGGCCGATCACCGTCTCGCCGGCGCCGAGCACCAGCACGCCGTCGGGCCGCAGCACCTGAGCGAGCCGGCCGAGCACCGCGCGACGCACGTCGAGCGAGAAATACAGCAGCACGTTGCGACACAGGATGACGTCGAACCGACCGATCGGCAGCGAATCGGCGACCAAATTCATCCGGCGGAACGCGACCATCCGCGTCAGCCCCGGATTCGCGATCCAGTCACCGTCGACCGAATCGAACCATTGCATCATCCGCCGGATCGGCAGACCGCGCTGGATTTCGAACTGGGTGTAGCGTCCGGCGCGTGCCTTATTGAGCGCCGATTCGGAGACGTCGGTCGCGAGGATTTCCGGCATCTGGTGGTCCAGCTTTTCGGCGAACAGCATCGCCAGGCTGAGCGGCTCCTGCCCGGTCGAACACCCCGTCGACCAGATTCGCGCGCGCCGCGTATCGGGAACCGCCGACACCGCCTGCTCGACGATGTCGAACACCGCCGCATCGCGGAAGAACGAGCTTTCCTGGTTGAGCAATTCGTCGACCACCCGGTCGGCGAGCGGTCCGCTGCGATCGGCGCGAACCGCGGCCGCGAGCTTCTCCAGCGTCTCGTGCCCGGTATCGCGCATCACCGATTTTAGCGCGGTTTCGACGCGCCAGTTGCGATTCGCGCCCATCTGCTGGCCGGTGCGCGCCTCGAGCAGCGCGATGAATTCGGCGACGGCACCCGCGGGACGCGGGGTCAGCATGACGGCCGTCGGCGGCGCGCGATCAATTGACCGATCTCATCGGGCGGCAGGATAGCGTCCGCGACTCCGCCCGAAACGACGGCGCCCGGCATACCCCAAACGACCGACGACGCACGATCCTGCACCACGACACTGCCCCCGGCAGCGGACAAGCGCCCGGCACCGATCGCGCCGTCGCGGCCCATCCCGCTCAGCACCACGCCGAGCGCGCGCGCGCCATAGACCTCGGCCACCGATTGCAGCATCGGGTCGACCGACGGCAGACAGCCGCTGGCCGACGCCACGGTCGAAAGTCGTATCACGACGTTATCGCCCATGGTGACACAACGCATATGGGCGCGGCCAGGTGCCACCAGGATGCGGCCGGGACGAACGCGGACGCGGTCCTCGGCTACTTCGCACGGCCGATTGGCCAGCACCGCGACCTGTGCCGCGAAATAGGGCATGAACGATTCGGGCAAATGCTGGGTGATCAGGATCGGCAAGCGGAAGTCGGCCGGTAACGCTCGGAGCAACTGGCTGAGCGCGTGGATGCCACCGGTCGATGCGCCGATCGCGACGACGTCATAATCGTTGCCCGGGGCGACCGCCGCCGCCGGAGTCCGCGGCGCGACGACCTCATCGGCTTCGACCAATCGGACGAGACGCTCGTTGAGCTGGTCGCCGAACCGCCCGGCAAAGGCGCCGACTTCGGGCTTTACCAGCGTGTCCGCCGCACCCAGCGCCAGCGCCTGGACCGTCGCCGCGGCGCCGTCGGCACACGCCGAGGACACGATCAGCACGCGGGCGCCCTGCCCCGCCGCGATCAGATCGGGCAATGCGGTCAGGCCGTCGACCCCCGGCATCTCGATATCGAGCAGGATCACGTCGACGCGATGCCGCGCCAGGAATGCCAGCGCCGCCTGGGCGTCGGGCACGGCACCAGCCACCAGGAAGCGACCGGCACCGTCGATCGCGCGCGCGATCACGGCCCGCGCGACGACCGAATCGTCGACGATCAGAACCGAGGGAGCCGCCTCGAAATCGGCAATATCGGAAGGCTTGCTGGCCACCACGGCACCGGCGCGCTTACGCCAGGCCAACGATCTGGAGCTTCGATTCCAGTGTTTCGCGATCGAACGGCTTCATTACATATTCGTCGGCGCCCGCCTCGATCGCGGCGCGGATATAAGCCATGCCGTTCTCGGTCGTGCAGAACACCACCTTGGGCCGGCTCGACAGCGCGGTGTCGCGCAGCGCGCGCAGGAAATCCATTCCGCTCATCACCGGCATGTTCCAGTCGAGCAGGATCACGTCGGGAACCGACGCCAAGCAGCTGTCGAGCGCCTCCTTGCCGTCGGCGGCCTCGCTCACCTCGAAATTCAGCGTCTCGAGGATATGGCGGGCGACCTTACGGATCACCTTGGAATCATCGACAACCAGACACGTCTTCATGACCGAAACACCCTGTTACTATGCCCGCCAACGGGTTTAGCCGCTAAACCGTGATCACGCGGTTAATTGATTGCATTCGCGTCGTTTGATGGCCCGTGGACGAGCGCGGTGAGGTCGATCGCCAGAATCGGCTCGCCGTCGCGCTCGATCGCGCCGCAACCGGCCTGGCGCCATCCGGCATCGAGCCCGATTCCCGACGGCAACGGAACGGCGACGAACGGCGCGACATCCTCGAGGCTGTCGACCAGCACGGCATAATGATGTCCATCGACCACCGTGATGACGGCGCGCGACCCGGCGATCGCCAGCTTGGGCAGGCCGAGCGCGGCATGCGTATCGATCACCGTCACTACCCGGCTGCGCAACGCGGCCAGCCCACGAATATGCGGCGCCGCGCGCGGCGTTGGGGTGACCGCGCCGATATCGACCACCGATTCGACTTGCGCCGAATCGATCGCGACTCCGCGGCCGGCGATGTGCGCGATCAGGAACAGCTGCTCGCTCATGCCACATTCACCCGTTTGGCGACCGCCGCGAGCAGGCCGACGCGGTCATAGCGATAGACTCGATCGTCGCTGCCCATGTCGCGCCGATCGTTGCTGAGCCGAAGCACCCTGCCGTCGCGTGTCGCGCTTGGCGCCGCATCGGTGGTGAGAATCACTGCGGGTTGCTCGTCGGCGCTGGCCTTGGTCGAGACACGATACCCGGCCTGTTCGAGCACCGGCTTGAGGAAGGTGGCGATCCAGCTGTCGGCCCGACCGTCGATCAGGCAGAGCGGCGCGCCCGGCAGGACGGAATCGCCGCCGGCATCGGGGCCGAGCAGCCATTGCGGATCGATCAGTTCGACCTGGTCATCGCCGATCACGATGACGCCCAGGATCGGCCCCGGCTGCGCCGATGGTGAGATGTCGGCCGGAATGGCGACGATATCGACCGGCTCGGCGATCGCATAAGCAATCTCGGCGTCGCCGTCCTTGATCCTCAACACCGCGAGTTCGGCATGCCCTTCGATCTCGCCCAGCGCGGCGAGCGGGATGATGCGATCGTCGATCAACAAACGCATGCGACCGCCGCTGAAGCGCACGTTGGACGCATGGATCGTCTCGACGCGGTCGACGATCGCCAGCGGTACGGCGCGGCGTCGGCCATCGAGATCGTCGAACAACAAAGCGTCGACCGAGACAGCCTCGGGCTCGATCACCGCATCGTCTTCGACCAACGCATCGCGCGAGAAATTGATCCCCGCCGCGGCAGCGACGCCGGCGCAATCCAGGAGGAGCATCGGCGAACCGCTGTCGGGCAAGGTCTGGCCGGCATAGATGCCCGTCGCCATCACCGCCGGCGATGCGGGCTTGATCACCAATTCCTCATGATCGAGCACCGAATCGACCGCGACCGCGAAACTGCCGCCGCTCGCGCTGATGATCGCGAGCATATCGGCCGAGGTCGGAGCGGCTTCACGCAGACCCAGCAACGCGGCGAGATCGACCAGCGGCATGCGGCGGTCGCGCACCGTCGCGGTGGGCGTATCGCCCAGCAGGTCGATGCGGATCGCATCGCCGCCGACATGGACGATCTCCTCGATCGCCTGGCGCGTGACCGCGAAACGCTGGCCGGCGATGCCGATGACGATCGCCGGGATGATCGACAAGGTCAGCGGCACGTGGATCAGGATCCGCAGTCCGCGGTCCTTGGCATTGACCAGGTCGATGCGCCCGCCGACTTGCTCGATATTGGCGCGGACCACGTCCATCCCGACACCACGGCCGGAAATCGCGGTAACCTCGTCCTTGGTCGACAGCCCGGGTTCGAAGATCAGGTCGAGCTTGGCGCGCTCGCTCAGGATCGACAGGTCGCGGCCACGCAACTGACCCGACGCGGTGAGTTTCTGGACCAGCCGATCGACATCGATGCCGCGGCCGTCGTCGGCGATTTCCAGGATGATCTGATTGCCCGACTGGCGCGCCGAGACGACCAGCCGGCCGACCTCGCGCTTGCCCATGATCCGGCGCTCCGCGGCGCTTTCGATGCCATGGTCGATCGAATTGCGGATGATGTGGACGAGCGGATCGCGCATCATCTCGATCATCTCGCGATCGAGTTCGACATCGGATCCCTCGATCTGAAGCTGGACCGACTTGCCGACCTCGGCCGCGGTGTCGCGGACCATGCGCGGCAAGGCCGAGAACAAGGCGTCGACCTTTTGCATGCGCGTCCGCGTCACCGTGTCGCGCATCTCGGCGACGGTCAGCGACAGGCGGTCGAGCGCGGCTTCGATCACCGGGTCGACGTTCTGATCGCGCATGCGGCGCGCGAGTTCGTTGCGGGCCAATACCATGTCCGACATGCCCGACATCATGCGGTCGAGCAGATCGGTCGACAGCCGCACGCTGCGATTGGCAACGCGCTGGCCGACTGGAGCCTGCTGCGCGCCAGGCGCGGCAGCTTCGGCCCCGGCGTCGAGCGCGGCGATCAGCAAATCCTCGCCGGTGTCGTCGAGCGCGGCGCCGACATCGATCGCTTCGACGATCTCTCCGATGCGGTCGACGATCGCCAGCACGGCGGTGACCAATTTCTGGTCGGGAGTCCGCTCACCCGAGCGGACGGCGGCAAGGACGTCCTCCGCGGCGTGGCTCAGGCGCGCCAGGCGCGGCAGATCGAGAAAGCCGCAGCTCCCTTTCACGGTGTGGACGAAACGGAAAATGGCGTCGAGACGCGCACGGTCGGCCGGGTCGGCTTCCCATGCGACAATCTCGCCCGAGAGCGCATCGAGCGTCTCGCGCGTTTCGGCAATGAATTCCTGGAGCAGGTCGTCCATGGGTCCCCGGGCTTGAAGCGCCATCGGACCTTGGACGAACAGTGGTAAAAGAGACGTTTACCCGGCGCGAATTGTCACGCCGAACAACAGGATCGGCGCGTCGGGCTCCGAAATCTGCACGCTGCC
>DASVNU010000115.1:0-1788 GCA_036383655.1 Sphingomonas sp.
CAGGTGCCGTGCTTGGCCCATTCGTGCTGGATCAGCTGCGCCGACGGGGTCGAACACAGCATCCCCTTGATCACCGCCGGCGGGAGCAGATCGGTCGTCGTGCAATATTGCGGCCAGTCCTTGCCGACGCCGTCGGGCCACAGGCCATGGAGCGTGAAGCCGAAGCGGTTACCGCTGCCGCATTGGAACCGCGCCGACGGCGTGAACCCGCCGTTGCGACAGAATTGCGGTCCCCAGGTGATCGCCAGCGTATAGCCACCGATCGGCAGCACGCGCTGGGGCTGATCCGCCGTCGGCAGATCCGGATTGGGTCGCGGCGGATTGGAGCTCGGCGTGCAGACCAACGCCTGCGCATTGGCGATGCCCGGCAACGAGGCGAGCATCGCCGCAACGAACGACAGACGCAGCTTCATGCCGACGCCCCGAACCACGCCATTGCATCGCGGCGGAACAGGAAGAACACCGCGACGGTGGTGAGCACCAGCGATGCCCCCGACAAGGCGAGCGGCAACCCCGCCGGAGTCGCGCCGACGCCGAGCGTGAAGACGAATCCGACCAGCGCCAGCAGATAGAAGACGACGACCACCCAGCGCGCGACATTGCTGGCGAAACGCGCGGTGAAATACCAGAGCAGCAGCCACAAGGTGTAGAGGAACACGGTCGACAGCGGCAGGAACCACTGGCCGAGCATCTGCTGCACCTGCAGCGCCTCCGCGCTGGCGCTGGTTTCGGCCCAAGTCATCGCGGTGTTGACCGCACCCACCAGTACCGACCCCAGATAGAATAGCTCGAACAATCGGATCGACTTCGGTCTCGTCATAGAATCGCCCCCTGACCCCTCTTTTTCGTAACACTATATCCGTTCAGCCGATCGCGGCGAAATCAAGCCCGATATCGGCGGCTGGCGCCGACTGGGTCAGGCGCCCGACGCTGATATAGGTCACCCCGGTCTCCGCGATCGCGCGGATCGTGTCGAGCCTGACGCCGCCCGACGCCTCGGTCGGCACGCGTCCGCCGACCAGCGTCACCGCGCCGCGCAAGGTCGGGACGTCCATATTGTCGAGCAGCAAATGCGTTGCCCCCGCCGCCAGCGCGGGCTCGATCTGGTCGACGCGATCGACCTCGACGACGATTCGCTCGATCCCGGCGTCAACGGCGCGGCGCACCGCCGCGGCGACCGATCCGGCCACCGCGACGTGATTGTCCTTGATCATCGCGGCATCCCACAGGCCCATGCGATGATTGGTCGCGCCGCCCATCCGGGTGGCATATTTCTCGAGCAGCCTGAGCCCCGGGATCGTCTTGCGCGTATCGAGCAGGATCGCACCGGTCCCGGCGATCTTGTCGACATAGGCCCGCGTCATCGTGGCGATGCCCGAGAGATGCTGGATGGTGTTGAGCGCCGAGCGCTCGGCGGTCAGCATCGCGCGGCCCTTGCCCACCAGCCGCATCAGGTCGGTGCCGGGCGCCGCCTGCTGCCCGTCTTCCACCAGCCGCTCGATCCGCACATCGGGATCGAGCGCGCGAAAGAACGCCTCGGCGATCGGCAGGCCGGCGACGGTGATCGCATCGCGGCTGTCCATCACGCCGGTGAAGCGGGCCCCGGCGGGTATCACCGCGTCGGAGGTGATATCCCCGCCCTCGCCGAGATCCTCGGCGAGGGTGGCGCGGACGAAGGCGGCGAGGTCGAAACCGGGCAAGTCGAACATGACCTGCTGGTAGCGTGCCGCAAGCAGCCGCGCGACCAAGAATCGTCCGGCCCGGAAAACCGGCATTTGCGAACCGCGC
>DASVNU010000116.1:0-5031 GCA_036383655.1 Sphingomonas sp.
CCAGGATGAGGCGATGTTGAGCCGAGCGCGAAAGATACGCCCGTTGCGAAGCCAGAAATATTGCTGAGCGTAGAGCGATAGCGTGGTCGCATGTACGCCAGACCCCAGCCCGACGCCCGGATGCGTGTCCAGGCGATCGTAGCGACCGGTCGGGAGCGAATATTGCAGCGAGACCGCGATCGTCGGTTTGCCGGGCGGCGCCTTTGGCGACGTCAACCGATATTGCGTCGACAAAGTGAGGTCGCCGATCCCGCCGCGCAAACGCCCTCCCCGCCCCGAGACAGCACCGAACATCGGCTTGGCGCCCACGGTCAGCGTGTCGGTCACGCCGTAGAGCAGATAGGTGAGCGAGCCGTACAGGCTCGAGTTTCCCTGGATCTGATCGAACGCATAGCTCTCGATCAGCGCATGTCCCTTGGGCAAGGTCGCTGCCGAATTGGACAGCATTGGACCCGTCCACCAGGCGTCGCCGGGCGACTGCCTGAGCGGAACGGCCGGCGGATCGGCTGCGTCATCCGCATCCTGCGCATCGGCGGGAACAATCCAGATCGCGGGCAGCGCCAGGGCGGCACAGGCCAGCATCGTCAGGGGCGTCGCGCGCGACGATCGGGCGGGTCGTTGATCGACAAACATCGCGCCGACGCTCGCCGTTGCGGCACCCGGTGCCAACGGCCACTTCGAGGATTTTTCGCCGGGCCGGTTCGCGCCTTCAAACCGGCTAGGATGCCGTCCGCGTATCGTCGGCGATCCAGTTCACTTCCCAGGTCTTGCCGCCGTCGGCGGAGAAGGCCTGTTCGAAATGGATCGCATCCTTCGATCTTATGGTGATGACGAAGCGCACGAAGATCGCGCGGCCACCCAACGTATCCTGCTGATAGAATTCGCCGCGACCGTCGCGGAAACCGCCCACCGTCGGCGCCACCATCAGGCCATCGTTCCGGTTGGAAAAGTTCAACCCCCATTGCCGGGTCTGCGGGTTGTAGAGACGCAACGACAGGCCCTCGAAATGGCCGGCCGGGCCATCGGCCACCAGCTCGACCATATTGGCCGCGCCGCCCCATACCGGCCGGACGGTCGTGGTCCCGTCATAATCGGCCCAGGTCTGCGACCCCGTCAGCGGATGCAAGCGGCGAGACAGATGCGTCTTCCAGCTGCCGATCTCGAAGTCGAAATCATGCTCGCCCGCGGTCAGCGGCGGCGCGGTCACCGCCGGGGGCCGCTCGCCAGCTGCGGCCGCGCCGACAGGCGACGCATATCCAGGCGCGGCCAAGCACAGCAACGCAACGGCACCAATTCCCAATTTCGACATGGACATTCCTCCAGGATCGCACAGGATCGCATCGCGGCAACGGAGACATCATGCGCCGTGCCGGGCCCGCTCTCAATGCAGCGGACGCCTGAATTTGAAAATGAACTGATCGGTGTGCCCCCGGATCGCGGCGTCGAACGGGCCGGCGGTGTGTGGATCGGCGGGATTGGCGAGCAGATCGCTGCTTCCGACGAATTCGAAGCCGGCCGCTTCGACTTCGCGCCGGACCGTCGATGGTTCGATGCGATGCAATGTGTCGGTGACGTTCGCCGGCGATCCCTTCGCCGCGACGTGATCGAGCACGATATAGACGCCGCCCGGCTTGAGCGCGGCATAGACCGCGCGGTTGAACGCTTTCATGTCGACCGGCCCCATGAAAGGGTCGTGGAGATCGTGGTAATTCTGCGAAATCCAGAACAGGTCGAGCTTCTCTGGATAGCGCGCGACATCGATCGCCGACCCGGCCGTCACCGAGACGTTGGCATGCGTGACGACATAGGCCTGGATGTCGGCAATCCCTTTGACGATGTTCTGATACTGGAAGAGGCTGGCCGGCACGCTGGCATAGACGTGCCCCTGCGGACCCACGATCCCCGAAAACAGCCGTGTGAAATAACCGTTGCCCGCGGCGTAGTCCGCGACCCGATCCCCCGGCTTGACGCCGGCAAAGGCGAGCACCTCGCCAGGCTTGCGGTTGGCATCGCGCTCGACGTCGGCCGCCGGGCGTGCGGGATCGGCGATCGCCTTGGCGATATAGGCCGGCTGATCGCCGCTCCCGCGCGCGTCGACCGCGGACGCACCCACAAGCATCACCGATAGTGCCGCGGCGAACCCGATGCGCCGAACGCTTTGCACCAACATGCCGATATTCTCCGATCGATTGTTATCTCGTCCCGGCACCTATGCCGACGGTGGCCGCGAATTGAGGGCCGGTCGGGACAAATTTGGTTGGTCCACTTGGCCAAGTCCGGCACAAGGATGCGATGAATCCCTTGTTTGAGTTGCGGCTCGAGCTGGCCGGCGACGGCGCGCGCCTTTCGGCCCGCAGCATCTACGAGCAATTGAAGTCCGCGATCGTCGAGGGCCGGCTCGCGCTCGGCGCGCGGCTGCCGGGAACGCGGCAATCGAGTGAGTATTTTGGCGTCTCGCGCAACACCGCGACCGACATCTATGAGCGGCTGATCAACGACGGTTATGCCATCAGCCGGCGCGGCTCGGGGACCTATGTCGTCGACGCCTTGCCGCTCGCGATCCCGTCCGACCCGGACGAGGACACCCCGAGCGACGATCCGAGACTGAACGGTTTCTGGCTGAGCGAGGAAACGCGCGCGGCGATCGGATTCTGGCGCGACCAACCCTCCCCCGGCAATCGCGGCGGCAAGGGCATCGCCGTCGATTTTCGTCCCGCGATGATCGACTCCCGGCTGTTCCCGATGGACTTGTTCCGCCAGATCAGCGTCAAGCAGTTACGGCGGCTCGAAAACCAGCCGCCCAGTTTCAAGAGCGCGCAGGGTAACCAGGGCAATTTCCGGCTTCGCGAGGCGATCGTCCGCCACATCGCGCTGACCCGCGCGGTGCCGTGCCGCCCGCAGGACGCGCTCGTAACCTCGGGCGCGCAACAGGCGTTCGATGTCCTGGCCCGGACGCTGGTCACGCCGGGCAAAACCGTCGTCGCGATCGAGGACCCCGGCTATCCGCCGATGCGCGTGGCGTTCGCCGCCGCGGGCGCGACGATCGTTCCGATCGAGGTCGACGATGAAGGATTGATCGTCGACCAATTGCCGGCCAACACCAACATCGTCTGCGTCTGTCCGTCGCATCAATTCCCGATCGGCGTAACGATGTCGGCGGAGCGTCGAGCGGCGTTGGTGGCGTTTGCCCGCGACAATGGCGCGGTGATCGTCGAGGACGATTATGACGGCGAATTCCGCTACGAAGGCAGCCCGATCGAGGCGCTGAGGACCGCCGATGCCGCCGATCTGGTCTTCTATGTCGGCACCTTTTCGAAATGCATGCTGCCCTCGCTGCGGCTGGGCTTCATCGTCGCGCCGCCTTGGGCAATGCGGACGCTGATCGCGGCGAAGAACTGCCTCGATTGGCATTGCCCGATCCCGACCCAGATGGGCGTCGCCGGGTTCATTTCAGAAGGACATTTGACGCGGCACGTGCGCAAGATGCGCGGCGTTTACGACCGACGGCGGCGGCTGATCATGTCATTCCTGAGCGAGCATCTCGGCGAATGGTTCGATCCCGTCCCGCCACCTTATGGCATGCACATAGCCGCGCTGGCGCGCGATGCCACCGATCTGGAAGCGGTGACCGCCAGCCTGCTGACGAGCGACGTCAAGATCCACACGCTCGACCGCTACCATCTCGGCCCCGTCAAGCGGCGTGGGATCGTGCTGGGCTATGGCGTCGTCGACCTTCCCGAGATCGAGCAAGGCCTGTCGCTGCTGCATAAGGCGCTGCTGCTACTGCGCTAGGAGCGCGCCCATATCTTGGAGAAAGAGAGCCATAACCGCTCGGCATGAGCGGCGAATCCAATGCTTGCCCGGCGCATGTTTCTGTTCCTAGCCTGCGCATATGAAGCTGCATCCCGCCTGGCTGGCCTCCGCGCTGTTCGCTCTTTCGATCACCGGTGCGCCGGCACTTTGCGGGCAATCCGCAGCGCTAGGTAGCGAGAGTAAACCGCTCGACGCACTGGCCGCCAATCTCGCGCTGCCGTTCGCCAGTGATCTCACCGGCGCGCGCCGGGCGCCCGTCTTCGCCTGGATCGAGGATGAGGCCGGTTCGCGCAACATCTGGGTGGCCGGACCCGATGCCCCGGAACATGCCCGCACAACCTATACCGGCGACGATGGCGTCGAGCTGTCCGAGCCGCAGCTGAGCCAGGACGGCCGCCGCCTGCTCTTCGTGCGCGGCGGCGACGCCGAATATCCCGAAGGCAGTTCGCCCAACACCGGGATCGCCCTTGAAACGCCGGAGCAGACCTTGTTCGTCGCCGACGTCGCGGGATCGCAGGCGCCGGTGAAGATCGGGCTCGGCCATGGCGCCGCGTTCAGTCAGGATGGCGGGCAAGTCGCCTATACGCGCAAGGGCGAAATCTGGCTGTGGAGCGGCAGTGCCGCCCCGCGCCGGCTGGCCACCGTCGCCGGCACGCTGTCGGACATTCAATGGTCGCCGGACGACCACCAGCTTCTCTTCTCCGAGCAGCGCAAGGGCCACAGCTTCATCGGCTTGCTCGACATTGGACAGCAAGCGCTGCGCTATCTCGGGCCGACCCTGGGCCAATCGAGCGACCCGATTTTCTCGCCCGATGGCCGGCAGGTCGCGTTCATCCAGTTCCGCGATCCGCCCGCCGACCTGCCGGACAGCAGTGCCTCCTTCTGGTCGGTGCGGGTGGTGGACGTCGCAAGCGGCGCGGTCCGCACGATCTGGTCGGCGCCCGGCGGTGAAGGCGGCCGGTTCGCCGGAACGCGCGGGCGCAACCTGTTCTGGACCGCGTCGGGGCACCTGCTGTTCCCGTGGGAACGGACGGGATGGATGCATATCTATGCGCTGTCGGCCGCGCCCCAAAGCACGCCGCGCGACCTGACGCCGGATGCCAACGAGGTCGAGACCTTCACCCCGACCCCGGACGGCAAGGCGATCGTCTATGCCGCCAATGCCGGCAACCTCGACACGCGCCAGCTCTGGCGCGCGGGGATCGCGGGCGGCAAGCC
>DASVNU010000117.1:0-11635 GCA_036383655.1 Sphingomonas sp.
GCCCAGGCGGCCGCGCGTCGCTCAGCCGGCTTTGCGGGCCTTGGGCGCGGGCGTCGGGGCGTTGAGCCGCTCGAGGTTGAAATTCTGGGTGAATTCTAGCCCAGCACGGCCGTCCTTGGCCCAACGGACGGTGGCCGGGAACATCTGGCCTTCGAGCAATTCGATCTGGACGTCGACGCCCGACGGATCGATCGGAAATTCGATGCCGTCGATCAGCGCCCCGGTCGACGAGATGTTGCGGATGCGGACCTCGCCCTTGGCGACGCCCAGATCGAGGATGGCGGAGCGCAGCATCGTCGATCGCGGGCTGCGGCTGACCTTGTAGCCGAGCGGCGTGGCGTGGCCGCCGGCGGCCTGAAGCTGGCGGACGACCTCTTCGCTGCGCGCGGGCTTGCCATAGACATAGCCCTGGATGTGGCTGCAACCGAGTTCGCGGATCAGCTCGACCTCATCCTGATGCTCGACACCCTCGGCCGTGGTTTCCATGTAGAGCGTGTTGGCCAGGGTCACGATCGCCTTGATGATCGCGGCGTTGCGATTGCCCGGCACCGCGGCGCCGCGCACGAAGCTCTGGTCGATCTTGATCTTGTCGAACGGCGCTTTCTTCAGATAGCCGAGCGACGAATAGCCGGTGCCGAAATCGTCGAGCGCCAGCCGCACGCCGATCCCTTTGAGCGACTTGAACATCTTTTCCGAGCTGGCGGTTTCGTTGACGAACACGCCTTCGGTGATTTCGAGCTCGAGCCGGTGCGGTGCCAGGCCGGCATTGGCCAGTGCCGAGGTGACGATGGCGGGCAGCACCGGATTGGCGAACTGGATGGGCGAGACGTTGACCGCGACGCGGACATGGCTGGGCCAGCCCGCCGCTTCGCGGCATGCGGTGCGCAGCACCCATTCGCCGATCGTCTCGATCATCCCGGATTCCTCGGCGATCGGGATGAATTCGGCCGGGCTGATCGCGCCGCGCGTCGGGTGATCCCAGCGGATCAGCGCCTCATAGCCGACGATCTGCTCGCCCTGGGTCGACACCACGGGTTGATAGGCGACGTAGAATTGATTGCCGACCAGCGCGTGACGCAGATCGTCTTCCAGCTGTTTCTTGGATTGGGCACCGGCGAGCAGCTCGTCGCGGAAGAAGCGATGGACGCCGCGGCCGTCGCCCTTGGCCTCGTAGAGAGCGAGGTCGGCATTGCGGATCAGCGTTTCGGAATCGCTGCCGTCCTCGGGCGAGATCGCGATGCCGATCGAGCAGCCGATCGTGATCGAGGATCCGTCGATGAAATAGGGCTGCGACAGCGATTCGATGACGGCGCGCGCGAGGTCCCCCAAGCGGTCACGATTGCCTTCGCCGGGCAACACAACCTGGAATTCGTCGCCGCCCAGACGTCCGACCAGTCCGGCCTCGCCGACCGATCGCTGCAGCCGCTGCCCGACCTGCTTGAGCAACGCGTCACCCATCTGGTGGCCGAGCGTGTCGTTCACTGCCTTGAAGCGGTCGAGATCGAGCAGGAACAGCGAGGTGATGGCATGGCCCGATTGCCGCGCCAGCGTCTTGTCGAGCGAGGCGCGCATGCGCTGGCGGTTGGCGAGCCCGGTCAGGCCGTCGAACAACGCCAGGCGGGTGATCTCGGCCTCGGACCGGCGCTTTTCGGTGAGGTCGCGGCCCGATCCGACAAAGCCCTGGAACCGGCCAAGTTCGTCGATCATCGGCCGGCCGGAAATCGACCACCAGCGCTCGCTGTCCTCGTCGACCGCGGGGCAGACCGAATATTCGGAAAAGCTGGTGCGCGAGGACAAGTGAAAGCTCAGCGTGCGTTCGGTGTCGCCGGCTTCGGTATCCATGCGGAAAATGTCGTTCAATCGCCCGCCGATCGGTTCCACTCCCAGGCGGGCGAATTCGCGCCCGACCTTGGCCGACATATAGGTGATCAGGCCGTGGCGGTCGGTCTGCCAGAACCAGCCGTCGCCGTGATCCTCGACCTCGCGTACCAATTGCGCGGCGAGGCGCCCCGAACTGTTCTGTGCTTCGTCGAGCTGGTTGCGCTCGAGATCGTTGCGCGCCAGCCGCACGGTCGAGATCGCCAGACTGGCGAGCGCCAGGCAAGCGATCGCCGACGGCAGGCCGAGCCCGCTGTGGATCAGCACCATCGCGGCGAGCGCGGCGGAAAAGCCCAGGGTAGCGGCGCGCAGCGGATGGATTGCGATCGCGGTGATCGTCACCGCCGCGAACACCGCGATGAACCCGGCGAGATGATATTCGCCGATCGGAAACGCCGCGACCAGGGGAAGCAGCGACAACAGCCCGGCGCCGAGTGCCACCGAACAGATCGTCAGGGTCCGGATCTGGACATGGGTGGGCCAGAAGCGCGCGAACCTGAGTTTGAGCTGGGCGAAAGCGGCGAGCGATGCCGCGGCGATCACCCCGCCGCGAAGCGCCGACAGGCGGATCAGATCGTCATGCCCGCTGTAATGCGCGATCAGCCCGACGACGAGCGGCGCCAGCATCTGCGCGAACAGCACGAACGGCCAGACCGAGCCGAGTTCGCCAATGCGCTGCAACCGCGCCTCGGTCGTCTCCGGCGTGGCATCGGCGTCGAGCGCCAGCGCGTTCCAGGTGGAACGCGTCGTATCGGCCACAGATCGGCTCGCGCGAACGGACATGGTCCTGCCCGTAATGCGAAGATGTTAGAAAGTGCTTTCGATCCGCATCAAAAAAAAACGGCCGATCGGCGCGGCGAACAGGGAGTGGCGCCGAGTTCACGCATCCTCCCTGTCGGTTCGAATGAAATCGATGAAGGCACGCAGCGGCGCCGGCATCAGGCGACGGCTGTGATAGTAAAGCGACGGCCCGGGAAACGGCTCCATCCAGTCCGCCAGCACCTCGACCAACGCGCCGCGCGCCAGTTCGGAGGCAAAGAATTCCTCGAACCCCGCCGCGAGGCCGAGCCCGGCGACCGCCGCGGCGATCTCCATCTGCATCGACGTCGCGATCAGCGGCCCGTCGGGAGCGATGCGGTAGCGGCGATTGCCGCGTTCGAAATCCCACACCGCGAGCCTGCCGCTGGCGAAGCGGTGGCCGAGCCGTTGGTGTTGGGCCAGGTCGCGCGGATGCCGGGGCGTGCCGTGGCGGTCGAGATAGGCTGGCGCGGCGACGCAAGCGAAGCGCTGGCGGCGTGGGCCGATCGGCACCGCGATCATATCGCGATCGATGCGTTCCTCGTACCGGATCCCGGCGTCGAACCCGGCGGCGAGGACATCGACCAACTCGTCCTGGGCGGTCACTTCGAGCCGGATGCCGGGATGCGCGGCCAGGAACCGCGCGGCGATTGGCGGCAGAATGTGCCAGGCGACGATGCCGGGAACATTCAGTCGCAAGGTGCCGCTGACGCGGCCGCTGTCGGTGACGAGGTCGTCGGTAGCCTGGGCAAGTTCCGCCAGGGCCGGGGTCAGTCGGTCGAGCAGCCGTTGCCCCGCTTCGGTCGGCGTGACACTCCGCGTGGTGCGGTTGAGCAAGCGGATGCCGAGATCGCTTTCGAGCCGGCGCACCGCTTCCGACAGCGACGAGGCGGACAGGTTTTTGGTCTGTGCCGCGGCGCGAAAGCCACCCGCCGCCGCGACGGCCGCGAATTGCGCGAAGTCATCGAGATTGGGTGTCGCCATTGTGCGAATTTTCGCACGGGGCGTCTGGCTTGTCATGGCTTATCGTACGATTGCCGATACGCCATATGCCAGGTTCAAAGGAGACTGACGATGGAACAGCGCAGGCTAGGCAGGAGCGGACCGATGACCTCGGCGATCGGGCTCGGGTGCATGGGTATGTCGGGTGCGTACGGACCGGCCGATCGCGAGGAAGCGATCGCGACGATCCATGCCTCGCTCGATGCCGGGGTCACCTTGCTCGACACCGGCGATTTCTACGGTCAGGGCCATAACGAGATGCTGATCGGCGATGCGATCGCCGGCCTGCCGCGCGACCGCTATCAGCTCAGCGTCAAATATGGCGGGCTGCGCGACCCGGCGGGAGCGTTCATCGGGTTCGACGCGAGCCCACGGTCGACCAGGAATTTCCTCCACTATACGCTGCAACGCCTGCGGGTGGATCATATCGACATCTATCGCCCCGCGCGGCTCGACCCCGACGTGCCGATCGAGGAGACGATCGGCGCGATCGCCGACATGATCCAGGCCGGCTATGTGCGCCATATCGGTCTGTCCGAAGTCGGATCGGAGACGATCCGCCGCGCCGCCGCGGTGCATCCGATCGTCGATCTGCAAATCGAATATGCCCTGGTCAACCGTGGCCCCGAGGACAGCATCTTCCCGACGCTGCGTGAACTCGGCATTGGCGTTACCGCTTACGGCGTGCTGTCGCGCGGGTTGATCAGCGGGCATTGGCAGGCGTCGGGCGGCGGGCAGCCGGGCGATTTCCGCGCGCATTCGCCACGCTTCCAGGCGGGCAATGTCGAGGCCAATCTCCAGATTGCGGACCGGCTCAAGACGATTGCCGATGCGAAGGGCATCACGACCGCGCAACTCGCCATCGCCTGGGTCGCGGCGCAGGGGCAGGACATCGTGCCGCTGGTCGGGGCGAAGACGCGCACGCGGCTGCAGGAAGCGCTCGGCGCGCTCGACGTGACGCTCAGCGCCGAGGACCTTGCCGCGATCGAGGCGGCGGTGCCGCGCGATGCGATACGCGGCGAGCGCTATCCGGCGATGGCCATGGCCGCGCTCGACAGCGAGCGCGGCTGACCCCGCTGAAGGTGCGCGGCAGACCTGGCGATCAACTCCAACCACCGTCATCCCGGCCTTGTGCCGGGATCCGCCGGGAGGCTGAGTAATGGACAAGAGGCTCTGAGCACTTCCCGAGAGGCATGGCAGACCCCGGCACAAGGCCGGGGTGACGATAGAGGAGGGCAGATGCCAGTATATCGCGCGATTTTGGCGCGCGTGCGCGTGCCTCCACCTCCAGTCCCTCGCTGCTGGGAGGGGAGTCCAGAAACCTGAATGTCGAAATGCCCTAGGGCCGGTAACCTTCCCATTCGGCGGGAAGGCCGACCGGCCCGAGCAATTGGTTGGTCAACGTCACGAAGATCGCCGCCGCGCGATTGTCATTGGCCATCAGCAGGATGCAGCTCTGCCGCTTGTCGACGCACATCGCGTAATTCTCTGTGCCGTCGTCATGCCCTTCCTTGAAATAGGCATCGCCGAACCGGCTGCGGAACGTGCCCCAGCCGACCGCATAGCCCAGCTTGATCGCTTTCCAGCGGTCGGTCCGCTCCCCGATCAGCGTCGGGAATTGCACGGGGCTGTCGATCCAGACCGACGGACGCACCATCGCCGCGTGTGCCGGCCGGCTGAGGCCGTCGCCGCGCGTCACCGCTGTCAGGAACCGCGCCCAGTCGGCCAGCGTGGTCGTCATCGATCCCGCGACGTCGGCCTTGCGCCGATGCGCGAACCGCTGAGGCTGGCCGTCCGCGGTATAGCCAAGGGCGAACCGCCCCGCATAACTGTCGCGCCAGGTCATCGAGGTGTCGCCCATCCGGAACCGGTCGAACACGCGCGCCTGCATTTCCTTGCCGACGTCGATCCCCAGGCCGCGTTCGAGCACGAACTGGGCGAGCTGAACGCCTTCGCCCGAATAGCCGTAGCGAGTGCCGGGATCGCGATGGAAACGCAGCTTCTTGTCATCATCGAAGAAGCGGAAATTGGCGAAGCCGCTGGTGTGGTTCATCAATATCCGCAAGGTCAGCTTGCGCCAGCGTTCGTCGCCCTTGAGGTCGGCATAGGCGTCGTATTCGGGCAATGGCTTGGCCAGATACTGGTCGATCGGCTTGTCGAGATCGACCTTCCCCTCGTCGACCAATTGCATCAGCATCCAGGCGAAAGTCGCCTTGGTCAGCGATGCGCCGGGCATGATTGTCGACGGCGTCAGCGGGGCCTTGCTGTCGAGCGAGGCATAGCCATAGCTCTTGATGAAAACGATCTTGTTCTTGCGGATCACCGCGATGCCGAGCCCGGTCACGTGGTTCGCCGTCATTGCCCGCCGGACGATGCGGTCGACCGTCGATTCCGACAGATTGCGATTGTCGAGCGTGTTGAAGACGCGTTGCGGCCGATCGGTGGCGCCGATCGCGAGCAGCGCCAGCGCCGCGCTCATCATTCGCAACGATCGGCCGGTCGGCATGCGAGTCTCTCCAAGAAATTCCGGCGCGCTGTATCGCCGGTCAGGCGGGATTAGCCAACGCTTCGTATGCGGCAGTCAACCGCGGCAATACCGGTTCGTGGTTCGGCGGCAATGGCGTGCCGAGATGTTCGTGGCGCAGCTCGGCCATGAAGGCGTCCCACAACGGCGGGCCGCCCTCCTCGAGCAATTGCGCGCGAATCGCGAGTTCGGGGGTGGTCGGCAAGTGGCGGCGGCCCCAGGCGCCGATCTGGGCGAGCACCGGCAACAGCTGGATCGCCGGCTCGGTCAGGCTGTAGATCGCCTTCTGCTTGTGGCTGGGATCGTCGCGTTTGGTCAGCAACCCGCGTCCTACGAGCTTTTTCAGCCTGTCAGCCAGGATGTTGGAGGCGATTCCTTCCTGCGAGTGCGAGAGCAATTCGCGAAAGTGATGGCGATTGCCGAACATGATGTCGCGGATGACGATCAGGCTCCAGCGATCGCCCAGCACTTCCATCGACAGGTTGATCGGACAGCCCGACCGCGTCACTTCGGCCATCAATCACACTTAAGAAAACCGCTTGCAAACTGCAACTGCTTAATTTAGCCGATGCAGAAACCGCTTGCAAACTGCAAGCGGTATTGCGACGAAGATTCGGTAGCGGGATCGAAGTGCGGGCGATCGATTTCGTCGAACAACCCTGAAAGGAGAAGATGATGGGCAAGGTACGTGTCGGTGCGTTCTCGGTATCGGTCGACGGGTTCGGTGCGGGACCGGAACAGAGCCTTGCCGACCCGCTCGGCAAGAACGGTGAACAGGTGCACGGCTGGTTCTTCCCGACCCGATTCTTCCAGACCATGATCGGCAAGGGCGACGGCGAGACCGGCATCGACAACGACTTCGGCGAGCGCGCGATGACCGGGTTCGGTGCGTTCATCCTGGGCCGCAACATGTACGGCCCGATCCGTGGCGAGTGGAACGGGACCGACTGGAAGGGCTGGTGGGGCGACAACCCGCCCTATCACGCGCCGACCTACATCCTGACGCATCATCCGCATCCGCCGATCGAGATGGAAGGCGGCACGACCTTCATTTTCGTCACCGATGGAATCGAAAGCGCGCTGGAACAGGCGAAGGCTGCGGCGGGGCCCCTCGACGTCAAGATCGGCGGTGGCGTCTCGACCGTACGGCAATATCTGCAGGCCGGCCTGATCGACGAACTGCATTACGCCGTCTCGCCAGTGACCTTGGGGCAGGGTGAGGCGATGTTCGCGGGGATCGACTTGCCCGCGCTCGGCTTCACGCCGGTCGAGCAGGTCATGGGCGAGCGCGCGCTTCACATCGTGCTGGCGAAGGGAGCGACGAAGTGACTTTGAAACTCTACGCGCACCCGTTCTCATCCTATTGCCAGAAGGCCAAGACCGCCTTTTACGAAAAGGGCGTGGCGTTCGAGGAAGTGATGCTCGACGGCAGCGAGCCGGTGGCAAGCGAGTTCGCCGCGCTCTGGCCGATCGGGCGGTTCCCGGTGCTGACCGATGGCGCCGATGAAAATGATCGGCGACTGATCTTCGACACGACGCCGATCATCGAATATCTCGACGCCAAATATCCCGACAAGCCGTTGATTCCGGCCAATCCCGAGGCCGCGGTCGAGGTGCGGATGTGGGACCGCTTCTTCGACAATTATGTCAGCTATCCTCAGCAGCGCATTGTTTATGGAGCGCTTGGCCGCGAGGTGAAGGACGACGCGAGGTGGCAAGGGGCGCTCGACACGGCTTATGCCACGCTCGACAAGCGCCTTGCGGGCCGTGAATGGGCGGCGGGTGAGGCGTTCAGTATGGCCGACTGCGCGGCGGCGCCGGCGTTGCTCTACGCCGATTGGAGCCATGCGATTCCCAGGTCGTTCGCGAACCTCTGGGCCTATCGCGACCGTCTGCTCGCGCGGCCGAGCTATGCCCGGGCGCTCGATGAGGCGCGGCCGTTCCGCCATTATTTCCCGCTCGGCGCGCCGGAGGGGCGCGATTAAGCGAAAGGAGTGAGCCGATGGCAACGTCACTCTACGACCTCAGCGTGCCGACCTTCCTGCAGACGGTCAGCGCCGTCACAGGCTTTCTCGATCGTGCGGTCAGGCATTGCGAGGACATCGGCGCCGATCCTGACGACTTCGTGTCAGCGCGTCTCTATCCCGACATGGCGCCGTTCCATTTCCAGATCGAAGCCCTGACGCATCACGCCGCCTGGGGGGTGGAGACGCTCAAGACCGGAGCGTTCACGCCACCCGGGCTGATCGGTGCGATGCCGTTCGCCGATCTCCAGGCGATGGTCGGCCGTGCGGAAGCCATGCTGCAGGCGTTCGAGCCGGAGGAGATCGATGCCTGTACAGGCAGGGAACTCGACCTCCAGATCGGCCCACGGCGATTGGCGTTCACGGCGGAGACCTTCATTCTCTCCTTCTCGCTGCCCAATTTTCATTTCCACGCCGTCACCGCGTACGACATATTGCGTATGCGCGGCGTGCCGATTGGCAAGCGGGATTATGAAGGGCAATTGCGGACGAGACCGGCCTAGAGGCTGGGGACCGACCGGCGCACCAATACTACCGCCGTATCCCGGCCTTGTGCCGGGATCCGCCTAACCGATCGCAATACGTTGAGAAGCTCTCGGCCATGACTTGGCCGCCCGGCGGATCCCGGCACGAGGCCGGGATGACGATGTAGGGAGTCAGGGGCCGAGCAATTCGGCCAACTCGGTCAGGCTGCCAACACTCCACTCCCAGTCTTGCGCGAACCCACGGTCGGGGGCGGGGCGGCCGCCATATTCCATCGGGCGGTCGACATAGGCCGTCAGCAGGCCAGCGGCGCGCGCCGCCGCGAGGTCGCTATGATGCGCGGCGACAAGGCAGAGTTCGCCGGGCTGGACGGCTAGCTGGCGGGCGGTGGCCAGATAAGCCTCGGGATCGGGCTTGTAGTGACCGCTGACCTCGGCGCCCAGGATCGCGTCCCAGGGCAGGCCGCCACGGCGCGCCATGTCGAGCATCAGTGCGATATTGCCGTTCGACAAGGTGACGATGGGGAAGCGCCGCTTCAGCCGAGTCAGACCGGCGACCGCATCGGGCCAGGGATCGAGCCGATGCCAGGCGAGCGTCAGGTCGTGCAACCGCTCATCGCCGATCTCGCCGGGGTCGATCTCCAGGCTGACCAGCAAATCCTCGAGTGTTTCGCGATGAAGCGTGTCGAGAATGACAAACGGGCGTTCGCCCGATCGCACGCGCGCCATCGCGGGCTGGTAGCGCGCGCGCCAGCCATCCGCGAACGCTTCGGGCGTGACATCGGTACGGCCCAGTTGGTCGAGCAACGGCGCGGCCTCGCGAGCGATCCCGCTGCGCCAATCGACCACCGTGCCGAACACGTCGAAGGCGAGGGCCTTGGGGAGTTTCATCGCTCCTTCTTGTTTCATCGCCGCGCTCGGCGCTAGAGGGCCCGTTCATGACCACGACCATCCGCGCAGCCGATCTGATCGAGAGCGTCGCCGACGCGCTTCAGTTCATCTCTTACTATCACCCGATGGATTATATCCGCGCGCTCGGGACGGCCTATGAGGCGGAGCAATCGCCCGCGGCCAAGGACGCGATCGCGCAGATCCTGACCAACAGTCGGATGTGCGCCGAAGGCCATCGGCCGATCTGCCAGGACACCGGGATCGTCAATGTGTTCGTCAAATGGGGCATGGACTGCCGCCTCGACGATATTTCGCGGTCGATGCAGGATGTGGTCGATGAGGGGGTTCGCCGCGCCTATCTCAATCCGGAGAACAAGCTGCGCGCCTCGGTCCTCGCCGATCCGGCGTTCACCCGGCGCAACACCAAGGACAACACGCCATGCGTGCTTCATGTCGAATTGGTGCCGGGCGACAAGGTGTCGGTCGACGTCGCGGCCAAGGGCGGCGGGTCGGAGAACAAGTCCAAATTCAAGATGATGAACCCGTCGGATTCGATCGTCGACTGGGTGCTCGAGATGCTGCCGCAAATGGGCGCCGGCTGGTGCCCGCCCGGCATGCTCGGGATCGGCATCGGCGGAACGGCGGAGCATTGCGTGCTGCTCGCCAAGAAGGCGCTGATGGAACAGATCGACATGGCGACGCTGAAAGAGCGCGGGCCGAAGACCGATATCGAGGCGCTGCGCATCGAGATTTTCGACAAGGTCAACGCGCTTGGCATCGGCGCGCAGGGGCTGGGTGGCCTGTCGACCATTCTCGACGTCAAGATCATGGACGCGCCGTGCCATGCCGCTGGCAAGCCGGTGGCGATGATCCCCAATTGCGCCGCGACGCGCCACGCGCATTTCACGCTCGACGGATCGGGGCCGACCTTTCTCGAGGCACCCAAGCTCGATGAATGGCCCGACGTCAACTGGACCCCCGACAAGGCGGCGATTCGCGTCGACCTCGATGCGCTGACGCCTGAGATCGTGCAGAGCTGGAAGCAGGGAGACCGGCTGCTGCTCAACGGCAAGATGCTGACCGGCCGCGACGCCGCGCACAAGCGGATCGCCGACATGCTGGCCAAGGGCGAGGAATTGCCGGTCAGCTTCAGGGGGCGGGTGATCTATTATGTCGGCCCGGTCGATCCGGTCGGCGAGGAAATCGTCGGCCCGGCCGGCCCGACCACCGCGACGCGGATGGACAAGTTCATGCGCATGATGCTCGATCAGGGCCTGCTCGCCTGCGTCGGCAAGGCCGAACGTGGTCCCGCCGCGACCGAGGCGATCAAGGAGGCGAAGTCGGCATACCTGATGGCGGTCGGCGGAGCGGCGTATCTGGTGGCGCGGGCGATCAAGGGATCGAAGGTCGTCGGGTTCGAGGATCTGGGGATGGAAGCGATCTACGAGTTCGAGGTCACGGATTTCCCGGTGACTGTAGCGGTCGACAGCGAAGGGAATAACGTCCACCAGCTTGCGCCGCTGGTGTGGCGGGAGAAGATCGCCAAAGAGCATTTGCTGGAGCGAGCCTGATCCGTCGCCCCGGTGCAGGCCGGGGCCGCCGGGTTTGACGCAAGGCGCTCGCCAGATAACGTAACGGCCCCGGCCTGCGCCGGGGCGACGGGGGATTATGCGGGGCGGCTACACCTATATCATGACCAATAAGCCGGCCTCCGCCGGAGCGACGAGTGCGACACCGGCGCGACCCGAATGACCTTCCCCCTCTGGCTACCCTCGACGCTGCTTGCCGGTGGGCTGCAGGCCTGGCGGACCGCGGTGCAGCGGCGGATGTCGAAGACCTTGTCGGTCAACGCCGCCGGCCTGGTCCGCTATCTCTACGGCTTGCCGGTCGCGCTGGGCATGATGCTCGTCTATCAATATGTCATCGCGCCCACCGCGTTTCCCGGGCTCGGCCGCGGGTTCCTGTTGTTCTGCGCGGCCGGCGGCCTCGCGCAAATCGTCGCGACGAACCTGTTGCTGATGGCGTTCGGCGAGCGC
>DASVNU010000118.1:0-3920 GCA_036383655.1 Sphingomonas sp.
GAGCATGCGGCGGATGGTGCTCGCGGCCGGCGCGGCGGCGAGTCTGCTGGCGGCGGCCGAGCCGGCCATGGCCCGACAAAAGGGACCCCAAGGCGTCATTGCCGGCAAGATACGGACCACTGACTGGAACACTCGTGTGACCGCGACCACTGCTGATGGCAAGTCGTATAGCGCTCGGGTAAAGCCCGATGGCCGATACCGGCTGAAGAAGATTCCTGCCGGTACCTATACGCTTACCTTCGTCCCAGGCTGCGGAAACAGCTGGATGATCGACAAGATCGTCGTCGCGGACGGCGAGGTCGCGGTTCCCGAAGCCACCGACCCGAACGGCTGTATCATCGTCGGCATGCTGCTGGCCGCGAACGCACGCGGCTGACCGCCCGTAAGGTGCTGGAGTCGCATCGTCGTCTGTTCTGTGCTGATCTCCCTGCCGACGGGGAAGCCGGGACGAGTCTGGCCGATGATAGCGCCGCTGGGCATTGCGCTTCTGTGCTCGGAGAGGCGCCCCCTCGCGACGCGTCCTGCTTGTCGGCAGTGGCATGCTGCCTGATCGCCATCGCCGGCGGTATTGCGGCACGAGCGATCCTGCCGCCCGCGCCAGGCGACTATGCGGCGATGCTCGGGAGCTAGGCGCCGCCGTGACGCTCGGCGAACTCGGCGAGCAGCGGCTGGAATTCCTCCATCGCCGGGAATTTCTCGTACGAATGCGGGGAGTCGGCGAGCGCCCAGGGCAGCGCTTCGCTGGTATAATTCTGGATGAAGGGCGTCACCCAGCTCGGATCGTCGAGCATCGTCGCGCGCACGTTGACGAAGCCCATGTCGGGCTCGAAATCGGTATAGACCCAGCTCTTGCAATGGTCGCAATGCTGGTGGTGCAGCCGCTCGCCGTGCAGTCCGCCGATCACCGTCTCGCCTGCGGTCAGCGTGAAGCCGCCGCGCGACACCGCGATGCTGGTCGAATAGGCGCCGCCGGTCATCTTCTGGCAACCGGTGCAATGGCAGAGCGCGCTGAACATCGGCGGCGCGCTGATCCGGAAGCGAACCGCGCCGCACCGGCATCCGCCGTCCATCGGTAACGTCCAGTCGGCCATTTTATTTCTCCGCGGCCCGCGATCAGGCCGCTTCCTCCTCGCTCGGCGCGTCGATCATCTTGAATTCGCGCGGCGTCCCCAGCACTGGCGTGACCGTGACCGTCGCCGCGGCAGCCTGGGCGGAGAAATGCTTCAGCCGGCCATCGACGTGCGCGCCGGTTTCGAGCGAGATCGTCTCATACTCGACATCCCCGGTGATCCGCGCGCCTGATTCGACCGTCAGCTGGCGGATCGATACCGCGCCCTCGATCCGGCCGGCGATGCGCGCGCTCTCGGCACGGACCTGGCCCTGGATCAGCGCCTCGGCCCCGACGACCAGGCTGCCGCAATCCAGATCACCCTCGATCCGACCTTCGATGTGCAGATCGGCCGTGGCGCGGACGTTGCCGGTCACCACCACGTCGGGGCCGATCACCGAGAAGCCAGCGCCGGAGCTGCCGTTGGTCCGGCGCGCCGTGGTGGCGGCGGGTTGGTAGGTCGACGCGGGCGCGTCGCTACGCTTGTTGAACATCTTGAACCCCCTTGTGCGAATCCCGAGTCTCGCGCGCCAACTTACCGGACTCCGCGTCAGGCGGGATAGGCGCGAAAGAGGTTGAGCGGCAGACCGTTGTCGTTGGCGGGCGAGACGAGGAACCGTCGCGCGATCAACACGGTCGCGACGATCATCGGAACGGCTCCGACGATCGCGCAGGCCTTGATATCCGTGAAATGGCCCAACAGCCCCAGCATCGATCCGGTCGCGATCAGGGCGAAGATCATCCACGACCAGCGGCCACCGCGCATCACCGCGAGCATCAGCGCCAATATGCCGGCCATGAAAAAGGACTCATGGTTCATTCCCGGCAGCAGACCGGCGGCGACCAGGGCGCTCAGCAATCCCGCCGCGATGACCTCGCTGCCGGCCGGTGGGCGCCAGGCGAAATGCGCGATGAACCACGCCGATGCCCCCAGGGTAGCGGCAATCGCGAGTCCCGCCAACGGCAGCTCGCCGATCCATGGCAGCGCCAGGACAATCGCCCAGATATTGGGTGCATCCATCGCCATCGCGGGCGACCGGCCGGCTTGTCCGAGATAGATCGCGGCGAAATCGGGCGTCGGCCATGCCGCGATCCGGAGGAGAATCGTCGCGCCGAGAAAGGACAGCGGGGCGATCGGCCAAAGTCTCGCAGGCACGCGCCGGCCGATCGACAAGGCGACGATCACGGGCATCCAGAAAATGGCGAGTGGATTTGTCGCGAGCGCGAGCCCGCCCCAACCGAGCATCACGCCCTGCCTGCGCGCGACGGCGGCGGTCAGCGCCATGATCCACGCCGCGGCACCGACCGCGACGATAAGGGGAGGGAGGGCGGCGCCGGGCATTTGAGCGTCCTAGCCACACGGGGGTTAGCGGCTCGTAAAAGGCAAAGGCGATGCCCACCCCCCGTTGACCGTTTCCGACTCCCCGTCTATAGGCGCGCCCGCTCACTCGGCATTCGTGCCGCGCGAGCAAGAGCTGAACGTTGCCGGAAGACACGGGCCCGGGAAAGCCGAAAGGCGCTCCCTCGGTCCTTTTTCGCATTCGCTAACAATGGCTCCCGGCAAAGTAACCGCCAGACTTCTCTGGTAACATAAAGGTGAAGGGCTTCATGCCGACGATTAACCAGTTGGTCCGCAAGGGCCGTGACCCGCAGAAGGCCAAGTCCAAGGTCCCTGCGATGGAGCAGAACCCGCAAAAGCGCGGCGTCTGCACCCGCGTCTATACGACGACCCCGAAGAAGCCGAACTCGGCTCTGCGCAAGGTGGCCAAGGTTCGCCTGACCAACCAGCGCGAAGTCATCAGCTACATTCCCGGTGAAGGCCACAACCTTCAGGAGCACTCGGTGGTCCTGATCCGTGGCGGCCGTGTGCGCGACCTTCCCGGTGTGCGTTACCACGTGCTGCGCGGCGTGCTCGACACGCAGGGCGTCAAGGATCGCAAGCAAAGCCGTTCGAAGTACGGCGCGAAGCGTCCGAAGTAATCACACAGCCAGAGTAAGCCCCGGACGGGTTCCGGATCGGCTGAAGTTTGTAAAGGAAAGTTCAAGATGGCTCGTCGTCGTCGTCCCGAAAAGCGGGAAATCCTGCCTGATCCCAAGTTCGGGGATGAGGTTCTGTCGAAGTTCATGAACAGCGTCATGCTGGACGGTAAGAAGTCGGTCGCCGAAGGCATCGTCTATTCCGCGATGGAAACCGTCGAAACCCGCGCCAAGAAGGACCCGCTCGCGGTGTTCCACGAAGCGCTCAACAACATCAAGCCGGGCATCGAGGTCCGCAGCCGCCGCGTCGGCGGTGCGACCTATCAGGTTCCGGTCGAGGTGCGTCCCGAGCGTGCTCAGGCGCTCGCGATCCGCTGGCTGATCACGGCCGCGCGCTCGCGCTCGGAAAACACCATGTCGGCTCGTCTGTCGGGCGAGTTGCTCGACGCGTCGAACAACCGCGGCAACGCGGTCAAGAAGCGCGAAGACACGCACCGCATGGCCGAAGCGAACCGCGCCTTCAGCCATTATCGCTGGTAAGCACGACTGGATCGGCCGGCTCCGCAGCGGCGGGGCCGGCGATCTGGCATTGGTAATTTAATTACCTACATAGCGGGCAGCCGGATCGGCCGGCTCCCCACATTCCAAGGAAGCTACGATCATGGCCCGCAGCCATCCGCTCGACCGCTATCGCAACATCGGCATCATGGCGCACATCGACGCCGGCAAGACGACGACGACCGAGCGCATCCTCTATTACACCGGCAAGTCCTACAAGATCGGCGAAGTGCACGAAGGCACCGCGACGATGGACTGGATGGAGCAGGAGCAGGAG
>DASVNU010000119.1:0-1600 GCA_036383655.1 Sphingomonas sp.
TCCTGACCCTCGACCTGAGCCTACCCTGCGGCTAGGAGCCGCGACCATGAGTATTTCCGACCGCCGCACGTTCGCAATCATCTCGCACCCCGACGCCGGCAAGACCACATTGACCGAGAAGCTGTTGTACTTCGGCGGCGCAATCCATCTCGCCGGCGAGGTCAAGGCGCGCGGGCAGACGCGGCGCGCGCGGTCGGACTGGATGAAGATCGAGCAGCAGCGCGGTATCTCGGTCACCAGCTCGGTGATGACGTTCGAGAAGGACGGCATCACCTTCAACCTGCTCGACACGCCGGGCCACGAGGACTTCTCCGAGGACACCTATCGCACGCTGACCGCGGTCGATTCCGCCGTCATGGTGATCGACGCCGCGCGCGGGATCGAGGCGCAGACGCGCAAATTGTTCGAGGTTTGCCGGCTGCGTTCCGTGCCGATCATCACCTTCGTCAACAAGGTCGATCGCGAGGGCCGTCCGCCGTTCGAATTGCTCGACGAGATCGCGGACGTGCTCGCGCTCGACGTCGCGCCGATGAGCTGGCCGGTGGGCATGGGCGGACAGTTCCAGGGCGTGCTCGATCTGACCACCAATCGCGTCAGCCGGCCCGAGGGCGACAGCCGCGAATTCCTCGGCAAGGTCGAGGACGCACCCGAACTGCCGATCGACATCGCCGAGGAAGTCGAGCTGGCGCAGGCGGGCTATGCCGCGTTCGACGCCGACTCCTATCGCCATGGCGATTTGACCCCGGTCTATTTCGGATCGGCGCTGAAGGATTTCGGCGTCGCCGAGCTGATCGCCGCGCTCGCCGATTACGCCCCGCCGCCGCGGCCGCAGCCGGCCGACCCCGCGCCGGTCTCGCCCGATTTCGACGAGGTCACCGGCTTCGTGTTCAAGGTCCAGGCCAATATGGACCCGCAGCATCGCGACCGTATCGCGTTCATGCGATTGTGCTCGGGCGTGTTCAAGCGCGGCATGAAACTGACCCCAACCGGCCACGGCAAACCGATCGCGGTGCATTCGCCGATCCTGTTCTTCGCGCAGAATCGCGAGGTCGCCGACGAGGCGTACCCGGGCGACATCATCGGCATTCCCAATCACGGCACGTTGCGGGTCGGCGATACCTTGTCCGAGCGCGCCGATGTGCGCTTCACCGGGCTGCCCAATTTCGCGCCCGAAATCCTGCGCCGCGTCGTGCTCAAGGACCCGACCAAGACCAAGCAGTTGCGCAAGGCGCTCGACGACATGGCCGAGGAAGGCGTGACCCAGGTCTTCTATCCCGAGATCGGGTCGAACTGGGTGATCGGCGTGGTCGGCCAGTTGCAGCTCGAAGTGCTGATCAGCCGGCTGGAGGCCGAGTACAAGGTCGCGGCTGGGCTGGAGATGGCGCCGTACGAGACCGCGCGGTGGATTTCGTCGGACGATCCCGCCGCGCTCAAGGAATTCCTCGACCTCAATCGCGGTGCCTTGGCCAAGGATCGCGACGGCAACCCGGTGTACATGGCCAAGAGCGCGTGGGACGTCGGCTATGTCGCCGACCGCTATCCCAAGGTGAAATTCGCGGCGACGCGGGAGCGGTGACGTCTGCGCGAGCGGGCGTTTTTT
>DASVNU010000120.1:0-1950 GCA_036383655.1 Sphingomonas sp.
CGACCTTGCCGTTGAACCGCGTATTGGGCGCGGCACGCGTGTTCTTGAGGCTGACGTCACCCTTGCCCGCCTGCACCGCGAGCTTGGCCATGCCCGGCAGCGAGCGGCCGATCGTCTCGGCGATGCGCATCGGTTGGAGCAGATTGTTGAAATAGCTGCGCGTCAACAAGTCGGCGACACGCGGCATATTCTCCGGCTGCCAGGTGTCGGGCTTGTCGGGCGTCGCCATCAACGGATCGAGATCGTGGACCGCTGCCGACATCTCGACTCCCGACATGCCGTCGATCGCGGCGTGATGGACCTTGGAGACGAGCGCGAAACACCCCGGCGGCAGACCGGGGATGTTGTCGAGCCCCTCGACCACGGTGAATTCCCACAAGGGCTTCGACAGATCGAGCGGGCGCGCATGGAGTCGTGCGACCTGGATACAGAGCTGTCGCCAATCGCCCGGCTTGGGCAGCGCGATGTGGCGGACGTGGAATTCGAGGTCGAATTCGGGATCCTCGATCCAATAGGGATGGTCGACGTCGAACGGCACGCGGACCAGCCGCTGGCGGAAACTGCGCGCGCCTTGCAGCCGGCTGGCAATGAAGCGGAGGATGTCCTTGAACCGCACGAACCCGCCGGGCGCGGTCGTCGGATCGTAGATGCCGACCGATCCGATGTGCATCGGTGTGTGCGGAGTCTCGAGATAGACGAACGACGCATCCTGCGCGCTCAATTGCTGCATCAGGCTCTCTCCTCATGCGCCGGCGCGGGCCGGTCGGGGAGGGAGCCTATCATGCGCGAGGGCGGGGGGCGAATCTGGTGGGAGAGGGAAATCAGGCCGCCACTTGCTCCAGCTTCTCGCTCGCTTCCAGCCACGCGGCTTCCGCCGCCTCGATCTTCGCCTCGACCTCCGCACGGTGCTTCATCAGCGCGGTCATCGTCAGCTTGGCGAGGTCCGGCGCGGCCGACGACGGATCGAACATCGCGCGATCGATCACGCTGCGCTGCTCGGTCAGCCTGGCCAACTCCGCCTCGGCCGCCTTGGCCGCCTTGCGCAGCCCCTGGCTCTGTTCGCGCGCTTCCGCAGCGGCGCGGCGGGCGTCCTTGCGGCTGACCTTGGCTTCGGACGATCCTTCGCCCCCGGCGTCCTTGGCCAGCACGAAGGCAATATAATCGTCCAGGCTGCCGTCGAAATCGGACGCAGTGCCGTTGTCGACCAGCACCAGCCGGTCGGCGCTCATCTCGAGCATGTGGCGATCGTGGCTGACGATCACCACCGCACCTGAATAAGCGTTGAGCGCCTGAACCAAGGCTTCGCGCGCATCGACGTCCAAGTGGTTGGTCGGTTCGTCGAGGATCAGCAGATGCGGCGCCTCGCGCGTGATCAGCGCCAGCGCCAGTCGCGCGCGCTCGCCGCCCGACAATTTGCCGACCATCGTCGTCGCCTTGTCGCCCGAAAAGCCGAACCGGCCGAGCTGTGCGCGCACCGCGCCCGGCGTCGCACCCTTCATGACTCGCGTCATGTGCTGGAGCGGGGTGTCGCCGCTATCGAGCTCCTCGACCTGGTACTGGGTGAAATAGCCGACCTTCATCTTGCCGGTCGCGTTCATCGCGCCTTCCATCGGCGCGAGTTGCGCGGCGAGCAGGCGCGCGAGCGTGGTCTTGCCGTTGCCGTTGCGGCCGAGCAACGCGATGCGATCGTCGGGATCGAGCCGCAGGTTGAGCTTCTTGAGTACCGGCGTGTCGCCATAGCCGACTGCCGCCATATCGAGCGTGATCAGCGGCGGGCGCAATTCGCCGGGATTGGGGAAGTCGAAGCTGAGCGACGGATCGTCGACGATCTCGGCGATCGGCTGCATCCGGGCGAGCGCCTTGGCGCGGCTCTGCGCCTGCTTGGCGGTCGACGCGCGGGCGGAATTGCGTGCGATATAATCCTGCAGCTTCTCGCGCTCGGCCTGCTGC
>DASVNU010000121.1:0-6923 GCA_036383655.1 Sphingomonas sp.
GACGGCGAGGAGCATTATATGCGCTTCGCCCATGGCGACGCGGTCGCCCCGCTCAAGGTGGTCGGCAAGGCCGCCGAGGGCCAGAAGGGGACGCGCGTCACGTTCCTGCCGTCGCCCTCTACCTTCAAGATCATCGAATTCGACTTCGAGAAGCTCGAACATCGCTATCGCGAGCTGGCGTTCCTCAATTCGGGCGTGCGGCTGTTCCTGACCGACGCGCGGCACGAGGAGCCGAAGACGATCGAGCTCTATTATGAAGGCGGCATCGCCGCGTTCGTGAAATATCTCGACCGCACCAAGGCGCCGCTGTTCCCGGAACCGATCGCGATTTCCGGCCAGCGCGACGATATCGGCATCGACGTCGCGCTCGAATGGAATGATTCCTATTACGAGAACGTCCTGTGCTTCACCAACAACATCCCGCAGCGTGACGGCGGGACGCATCTGGCCGCGTTCCGATCGGCGCTGACGCGCACGCTCAATGCCTATGCCGAGAAATCGGGGCAGATGAAGAAGGAAAAGGTCAGCCTGACCGGCGACGACATGCGTGAAGGGCTGACCGCGATCGTCTCGGTCAAATTGCCCGATCCCAAGTTCAGCTCGCAGACCAAGGACAAGCTCGTCTCGTCCGAAGTGCGCCAGCCGCTCGAAAGCCTGCTCGCCGACAAGATGGCCGAATGGCTCGAGGAGAATCCGGCCAATGCGCGCCAGATCATCCAGAAGGTGATCGACGCCGCCGCCGCGCGCGAGGCCGCGCGCAAGGCACGCGAAGCGAGCCGCAAGTCGGTGCTGGGGATTTCCAGCCTGCCCGGCAAGCTCGCCGACTGCCAGGAAAAGGACCCGGCCAAGTCCGAATTGTTCCTGGTCGAGGGTGACTCCGCTGGCGGCTCCGCCAAACAGGGCCGCGACCGCCATTTCCAGGCGATCCTGCCGTTGCGCGGCAAGATCCTCAACGTCGAGCGCGCGCGGTTCGACCGCATGCTGTCGTCGCGCGAGATCGGGACCTTGATCCAGGCGATGGGCACCGGGATCGGGCGCGACGATTTCAACCTGGAGAAATTGCGCTATCACAAGGTCGTGATCATGACCGACGCCGATGTCGACGGCGCGCATATCCGCACCTTGCTGCTGACCTTCTTCTATCGCCAGATGCCCGAGATCATCGAAGGCGGGCACCTCTTCATCGCGCAGCCGCCGCTCTACAAGGCGACGCGCGGGCGGTCCGAAGTCTATCTGAAGGACGAAGCCGCGCTGGAGGAATATCTGGTCGCGGCCGGGGTTACGTCGAGCTCGCTCGATGGGGTCGGCAGCGGCGACGCGCTGCGGTCGCTGGTCGACCATGCTCGTCGCATGCGGTCGCTGATGCGGTTCGTGCCGCGGCGCTATGACCCCAGCATCATCGAGGCGCTGGCGATGGACGGCGTGTTCGATCCCGAAGCCAGCATTGCACAGCGCGCGGCGCGGCTGCAGGCGACCACGATCAAGCTCGACGGCGGCGATCCCGAGGCGACCTGGACCGCGCAATTGACCGAGGAAGGCTCGCTCCATTTCCAGCGGCTGTGGCGCGGGGTTACCGACCATCACGTCGTCGAGGCGGCATTCCTGAGCTCGGCTGAGGCGCGCAAGATGCACGGCCTCGCCGCCGAGCAGGCCGACAGCTTCGCGAGCGCGGTCAAACTGGTGCCGAGCAAGGCGGCCGCGGCGGCGACGGCTGCCGAGGAAGCCGCTGCGGAGGTTGACGAGAATGAAGATTTGCCGGTCACCGTCGGCAAGGGGGAAGCGCTGATCGCGCGGCCGTCGCAATTGCTCGAGGCGATCCTGGCGGCGGGGCGCAAGGGCCTGTCGATCCAGCGCTACAAGGGGCTGGGCGAGATGAACCCCGAGCAATTGTGGGAAACCACGCTCGATCCGACCAACCGATCGATGCTGCGCGTCGCGGTCGACCAGGCCGACGTCGCCGACGAGATTTTCACCCGGTTGATGGGCGACGTGGTCGAGCCACGGCGCGAATTCATCCAGGAGAATGCGCTGAACGTCGCCAATCTCGACGTGTGACGCACGCGGTCATTGAACCGCCACGGCACAAGTCTAGATCAAGGCGTAACGATTGCCACGAAGGAGAGGGTCGATGCGCTTTGGAATCATGCTGGCGGCGGTTGCCGCGGTCGCCGTGCCGATGGCGGTAGTGGCGAAGTCGGACGTGTCGCCCGCCATCGCCAAGGCGCTGGCCGACCCGGCCCGCGCCGACCAGGCGAGCGACGATGCGCGCCGCCACGCCGCCGAGGTACTCGCCTTTTCGGGCGTGAAGCCGGGCTGGCAAGTGGTCGATTTCCTGCCGGGCCAGGGTTATTGGACGCGCATCTTCACGAATGTGGTGGGGCCGACCGGGCATGTCTATGCCTTGTGGCCGAGCGCGGCCGGCGATCGCGCCAAGGCGACGGTGGATGCCTTGAACGGCCGCAAGCTGGGCAATGTCACCGCCGCGGTCGACGCCGGGCTGATCACGCTCGGCAAGCCGGCCGACCTGATCTGGACGGTGCAGAATTATCACGATCTGCCTAACGACGGGCGCGGCGAACCGGCGCTGACTGCGTTCAACGCCGCTGTGTTCAAGGCGCTCAAGCCCGGCGGCATTTATGTCGTGATCGATCATGTCGCCCCCGCCGGCAGCGGCCTGACCGATACCGGAACGCTCCACCGCATCGACCCGGCGATCGTCAAGAAGCAGGTGCTCGCCGCCGGCTTCACCTTCGTCGGCGAATCGAAGGCGCTGGCCAATCCCAAGGACGATCACACGCTCAAGGTGTTCGACGTCAAGATCCGCGGCGTGACCGACCAGTTCATCTACAAATTCCGGAAGCCGCTCAAGTGATCCGGGCCGGGTTGGCGGTGCTGCTGGGCGCCGCCGCGCTCGGCGGCTGCACGCAGAAATGGGATACCGGCAACACCGCCACCGCCGACACGCGGCTGGCCCGCGACGTGGCGCTCGACGCGCGCCGCCACGGGCCGGAGATCGCCGCCTTCGCCGGGGTGAAAGCGGGCGACAAGGTGATCGACCTGATCCCGGGCGGCGGATATTGGACGCGCACTTTCGCGCGCATCGTCGGGCCGTCGGGGCATATCTACGGCATCTGGCCGCAAGCCTATGCGGCGGAAGCGGGCAGTGACGTCAAACGCTATGCGGCGGCGGCCGGCACGCCCGCCTTCGCCAATGTGTCGGCGAGCACCCAGCCGACGACCAGCCTGACCGCAGCCGAGAAGGTCGATCTGGTCTTCACCTCGCAGAATTATCACGATTATCCCGACAAGTTCATGGGTTCGATCGATCCCGCCGTGCTCAACAAGGCGGTGTTCGACGCGCTCAAACCGGGCGGTACCTATCTGATCATCGATCATGCCGCCGCGGCGGGATCGGGCATGCGCGACACCGATACGCTCCACCGGATCGATCCGGCGATTGTCAGGAAACAAGTGACCGCGGCGGGATTCGTGTTCGATGGCGAGTCGAAGCTGCTCGCCAATCCGGCCGACGATCACAGCAAGGCGGTGTTCGACAAGACGATCCGCGGGCATACGGATCAGTTCATCTATAAGTTTCGGAAGCCCTGACCCAAACCGTCACCCCGGGCTTGTCCCGGGGTCCACAGGGAGGCGAGCGTGAAGCAAGCGGTTCGAGCCCCGGGATCGAGGCACCGTGGACCCCGGCACGAGGCCGGCGTGACGGAGTGGATTACTCGCGCTCGTCCCGCAGCGGCCGGCTGAGCAGCGCGCCGATCACATCGGCTACGGGAGCCCCCTCGAGCAGCGCGTACACCGCCTCGGTCACCGGCATGTCGACGCCCGCTTCGGCGGCGGCCTCGCGTAGGACCGGTGCGGTGAAGGCGCCTTCCGCGACGGTGCGCCGGTCGGCGAGCAGCTCGCGCGCCGACCGCCCCTCGCCCAGCCCAACGCCGAGCGAGAAATTGCGGCTGCTGGTCGACGAGCAGGTGAGCACCAGATCGCCGAGCCCCGACAGACCCGCCATCGTTTCTGCCCGCGCGCCGCGCGCCAGGCCGAATCGCGTCATCTCGGCAAAGCCGCGCGCGATCAGTGCGGCGCGCGCATTCTGCCCGAGCCCGGCGCCCTCGACCACGCCGCATCCGATCGCGAGCACGTTCTTGACCGCACCACCGATCTCCGCGCCGATGACGTCGTCCGACGCGTAGGTCCGAAAGGTGGTCGACGCCAATCGCTCGGCGAGGGCCGCGCCGAGATCGGCGTGCTCGCACGCCAGCGTCACCGCGGTGGGCAGTCCCGCCGCCACTTCATGCGCGAAGGTCGGCCCCGACAGCACCGCGATCGGCGCGGCGGGCTGGACCTGGCGCGCGACCTCCCCGACCAGCAGCCGGCTTCCTGCCTCGATCCCCTTGGCGCAGAGGACGAGCGGCTTGGCGCCGAAATCCTGCCCGCCGAGCACTGCGCGGACGTGCTGTGCGGGCGCCACCACCAGCAAGGCGTCGGTATCGCGAAGCGCGTCGAGATCGTCGGTCGCGACGATGCTGTCGGACAATCGCACGTTGGACAGGAACAGCTCGTTGACGTGGCGCGCGTTGATCGACTCGACCACCTCGGGCTCGCGCGCCCACAGCACGACCGGCTGGCCATCGGCTGCCGCGATTTGCGCCAAAGCGGTGCCCCATGCGCCGCCGCCGATCACGCCTATTTTCACGCTTTCACTCCTGCCCCACGCACCTTTTCCGCATCGGGATCGAGCGGCCAGCGCGGGCGCGCGGCGATGTCGAGCGGATCGGTCAGCCCCAAAGCGAAGCGCTCGGCGCCGGCCCAGGCGATCATCGCGGCATTGTCGGTGCACAGCCATTGCGGCGGCACGCTGAACGGCAAGCCATAGTCGCCCGCGAGCGATTCGAGCGCGGTACGAACCGCGCCGTTCGCCGCGACACCGCCCGCGACCACCAGCGCCGTCGCGTCGGTATCGCCCAATTGCCGCCGCGTGCGGTCGACCAGGCAATCGACCGCCGCCTGCTGGAAGCTCGCGGCGATATCTTCGACGCGCCACTGCCCGGTGTCGTGCGCGCGCAGCACCGCGCTTTTGAGCCCCGCGAACGAGAAATGCGGTTCGGCCGAACCGAGCAGCGGACGCGGCAGCGGCACCACGTCCTTGCCCTGCGCGGCGGCGCGTTCGACCGCGGGACCGCCGGGGAAACCGAGCCCGAGAATCTTGGCGGTCTTGTCGAACGCCTCGCCGGCGGCGTCGTCGATCGTGGTGGCAAGGCGGCGATAATGTCCGACGCCTTCGACCAGCAGCAATTGGCAATGCCCACCCGAGACGAGCAGCAGCAGATAGGGGAAAGCGAGATCGCGATCGGCGAGGCGCGGGCTCAGCGCATGGCCTTCGAGATGGTTGACCGCGACCAGCGGCTTGCCCGCCGCATGCGCCAGCGCCTTGCCGGTGACGAGGCCGACCATCACGCCACCGATCAGCCCCGGTCCCGCCGTCGCCGCGATCGCGTCGACCTCTGCCAGCGTGAGGCCGGCTTCCGCCAGTGCGGCGGCGACCAGCGGCTCGAGCGCCTCGACATGCGCGCGCGCGGCGATTTCGGGCACCACGCCGCCATAGGGACGGTGCGCGGCTTCCTGTCCGGCCAGCTTGTGCGACAGGATGCGCCGGTCGCTGGTGACCAATGCCGCCGCGGTCTCGTCGCACGAGGATTCGAGGCCAAGGATGATCGTCATGCGATGTCCTATACCGCTCGGGTCGCGATTGTCGAAGTTACGCAGTTAGTAGCAATGCAGGCCGTCATCCCCGCGAACGCGGGGACCCATCTCGTACCCGTGCCGCGCGTTGCCAGCGCGGGAGATGGGCCCCCGCTTTCGCGGGGGTGACGAATGGAATTAGGCACCCGGCTTCCCTTCGACACGCGCTGCGCTGCTCGCTAGAGGAACCCTGATGACCGTCCTCAAACTCGGCACGCGCGGATCGCCGCTCGCTCTCGTCCAGGCCAATATGGTGAAAGACGCGCTCGCTGCCGCGCATGGCGTTGCCTGCGAGATCCACGTCATCCGTACCACCGGCGACCGCGTCCAGGACCGCGCATTGGCCGAGATCGGCGGCAAGGCCTTGTGGACCAAGGAACTCGACCGCGCGCTGCTCGACGGCGAGATCGACCTCGCGGTCCATTCGATGAAGGACGTCGAGACGATCCGGCCCGACGCGATCATGATCGCCGCGATGCTGGAACGCGCGGACGTTCGCGACCGACTGGTCGGCGCCGACAGCCTGGCCGCGATCCGTGCGAATGGCGTCGTCGGCACGAGCAGTCCGCGGCGGCGCGCCCAGGTGTTGCGCGCGCGGCCGGACGTGTCGGTGGTGCTGTTCCGTGGCAATGTCGATACGCGGCTGGCCAAGCTAGCCGCGGGTGAGGCTGACGCCACGTTGCTCGCGGCGGCGGGGCTCGACCGGCTGGGGCGTGGCGATGTCGGAATTGCCCTGGCGATCGAGGAGATGCTGCCCGCGCCGGCGCAAGGCGCGGTGGGAATCGAATGCCGCGCCGATGACGCCATGACGGCGGCGCTGCTCGTGGCGATCGACCATCAGGCGACCAGCCATGCGGTGCGCTGCGAGCGCGCGTTCCTCGCAACGCTCGACGCGACGTGCCATTCGCCGATCGCCGCGCTGGCGACGATCGCGGGTGATAAGGTGATCTTGCGCGCCGAATTGCTGTCCGAGGATGGCGGCGACCATGTCGCGGGCGATGCCTCGGGCCCCGACGGTGAGGCCTTGGCACGCGACCTCGCCGGTGCGCTGCTCGAGCGCGCGACGCCGGCGATCCGCGCGGGGTTCGGCGGTTGACCCGTGCCATCGCGGTGCTGCGCCCCGAACCGGGCAACGCCGCGACGGCTGCCGCGATCGAGGCGCTGGGACT
>DASVNU010000122.1:0-15109 GCA_036383655.1 Sphingomonas sp.
GGGGAGAGGGGATTTAGGAATAAGGCAATGCTGCACTTCGAACTCGTGACGCCCGAAAAGCTCCTCCGCTCGGAGGAAGTCTATCAGGTCGTGGTGCCGGGCACCGAAGGCGACTTCGGCGTGCTCCAGGGCCATGCGCCCTTCATGTCGACGATCCGCGACGGCAACCTCGCGATCTACAAGGCCGACAAGTCGGAACCCGAGTTGGTGCCGATCAAGGGCGGGTTCGCCGAGGTGTCGGCGAGTGGGTTGACGGTGCTGGCCGAACAGGCCGGCTGAACGGTCGACCAACGACCAATGACAAGGCCCGTCGCTCGCAAGGAGCGGCGGGCCTTGTCGTATCGGGTGGATCAGCTCCCCAGCCGGCGCGTGTACCGCCAGCGAAACGCCTTGGTCCCGTCCATCAGGCTGATCTCCGCCGCCAGATCCATGCCCTCGCGCCAATAGCGGATGCGCTGCGGATAATCATGCTGCGGGTTGGCGAAGACGATTTCACGCGGGCCTGACGACAGTTCGGCGAAAGCGACACGCGGCGCTCCCTTGGGCGAGGCATAATAGACGAGCTTGCCGTCCGTTCCGCGCTCGATCTGCATCGCTTCCCACGACCGAACGTCGTCGCCACGGCCGTTGCGGCCGCTGCCCAGCATGTTGCCGCCGCGCGGCGCGGTCCAGCATTCCTCGGTCCAGTTGGGACCCTTCTGCTCGCTCCAGCATCCAGCGAGCCAGCCCGGCATCGCCGGCGCCGATCCGGCCCCCGTCGCCAGCAATGCCAGTCCGAGCACTATCATTCGACGCATCGTCGCCTCCCCATGTCGCCGGGCCCAGCTTAACCCGGCATCTGCTTGGTTAGGAAATTGTCAAATCTTAGCCCCTACGACCGGCCTGACCATGAAGGATCGAGGGGCATGAGCGCGTTCGGGCGCCGTAGTGGAATGGGTGCCGGGGCGGCCGGCAGGCCGGCGTTCGGCGTCGCGCGTCCAATGCAAGGCCCGGGGGGCGCCCAGCCTGCCGCGGACACCGCGGAACAATTCCCGCCGCTTCCCAATGCGGACGACATCGACGCGGATCAGGCGCAAGGCAATATGCCCGGCAGCAATGCCGAGGCGATGGCACGGCTGACCGAACGCCAGAACGCCAGCGGCGAAGCCGCCGGCCTGAAGGCCGAAGGGTTCGAGGCATCGGTCCACAAGATCAAGGAACAGGTGCTGCCGCGCCTGCTCGAGCGCGTTGATCCGGAAGCCGCCGCCACGCTCAACAAGGACGAGCTGGCCGAGGAGTTCCGCCCGATCATCGGCGAGGTGCTCGCCGAGCTCAAGCTGACGCTCAACCGCCGCGAGCAGTTCGCGCTCGAAAAAGTGCTGGTCGACGAATTGCTCGGCCTGGGTCCGCTCGAGGAATTGATCGCCGATCCCGATATCAGCGATATCATGGTCAACGGCCCCAACCAGACGTTCATCGAACGCAAGGGCAAGCTGGAGATCGCGCCGATCCAGTTCCGCGACGAGGAACATCTGTTCCAGATCGCGCAGCGCATCTGCAACTCGGTCGGCCGTCGCGTCGACCAGACCACACCGCTGGCTGACGCCCGTTTGAAGGACGGCAGCCGCGTCAACGTGATCGTCCCGCCACTCAGCTTGCGCGGCACCGCGATCTCGATTCGTAAATTCTCCAACAAGCCGATCACGCTCGACATGATGGCGGGCTTCGGCTCGATGTCGCAGAAGATGGCGACCGCGCTCAAGATCGCCGGCGCGTGCCGGTTCAACGTCGTCATCTCGGGCGGTACCGGTTCGGGCAAGACGACGATGCTCAACGCTCTGTCGAAGATGATCGACCCGGGCGAGCGCGTGCTGACGATCGAGGACGCGGCCGAACTTCGGCTGCAGCAGCCGCACTGGCTGCCGCTCGAAACCCGCCCGGCGAACCTCGAGGGCCAGGGCGAGATCACCATCCGCGATCTCGTCAAGAACGCGCTGCGTATGCGTCCCGATCGCATCATCCTCGGCGAAATTCGCGGGTCGGAATGTTTCGACCTGCTCGCCGCGATGAACACCGGTCACGACGGATCGATGTGTACGCTCCACTCCAACAGCCCGCGCGAATGCCTGGGCCGTATGGAGAACATGGTGCTGATGGGCGACATCAAGATCCCGAAGGAAGCGATCAGCCGCCAGATCGCCGATTCGGTCGACATGATCGTCCAGGTGAAGCGCCTGCGCGACGGCAGCCGCCGCGTGACCAACATCACCGAGGTGATCGGCATGGAAGGGCCGGTCATCGTGACGCAGGAACTGTTCAAGTTCGAATATCAGAGCGAATCGGCCGACGGTAAGGTCGTCGGCGAATATCGCGCGATGGGCCTGCGCCCCTACACGCTCGAAAAAGCTCGCCAATTCGGGTTCGACCAGGCGTATCTCGAAGCTTGCTTGTAATCGGCACGGGGCCGCGACCGGCTCGCTGACGCCGAAGCGCAAACAACGCGGTTAACACGTATTTTACCCCGTATCCGCGGGGTCGCGACAGGTATAAGCGGGTGGCATGCGCCGCCGCATGCTGCCCTTGCTGATGCTTGCTGCTCTGCCCTTGGGCGGAGCGATGCCGCCGGCGATGCCCGCACCGCAGCCCGAACGCGTCGTGCTCTCGCCAGATGCAGAAGCGCAATGGGTGCCGTTCGAACTGACTCCCGGCAACCAGATCCAGTTCCAGATGACGGTCGACGGTCGCGCGGTCACCGCGATTCTCGACACCGGGTTCAGCCTGTCGGTAGTCTCGCGCCGCTTCGCCAGCCGCGCCGGGCTCAAGGTTTCGGGCGGCGGCGAAGGCGTCGGTATCGGCGGCTCCGTCGCGATGGGCCAGATCAACGGGCGTATCCTCGCGATCGGCGGGCTGACGCGCAGCGGCGGACGCCTCGGCGTGCTCGATTTGCCGGGCGGCGCTACCGGCAACGGCGCCACGATCGACGCGGTGATCGGCAGCGACCTGTTGCGCCGCTACGCGCTCGACATCGACTTCGCCGCGCAACGCTTCCGCCTGTTGCCGAGCGGTCGCCTGCCCTTTGCCGGCCAGACCGCGCCGCTGGCGATGGCGTTGCGCGACCAATTCTACGTCAGCGAGATGTCGATCGACGGCACCAGGCTGCGCCCGATGATCGTCGACACCGGCGACGGCGCGACCATCACCATGTCCGACGAGGCGTGGAAATCGGTGGGCGGCGCCAAGCCCGCGACCACCACCACGATTTCGTACAGCATCGCCGGGCCGGTCACCTCCGAACTGACCGTGTTGCCCGCGGTTCGCGTGGGTGAGACGATGGTGCGCGACGCCGAGGCGCGGATCGAATTGGGCCGCGGTTTTTCTGCGCAAATGGGCGCGGCGGGACGAATCGGGCTGGGCTATCTCCAGCGCTATCGCGTGCTGCTCGATCCCAGCGCGGGCCGCATGGTGATGGCCGCCGGCGGCGACGTCGACCGCCCCCCGCTGCGATCGACCAGCGGACTGCTCGTCGGCTTCTACAGCGATCGCTTGCGCGTGCTCCACGTCATGCGCGGCAGTCCGGCGGCCACCGCCGGCTGGCAAGCGGGCGACCAGATCTGCAGCGTCGATGGCCAACCGATCACCGCCAATTACGCCAGCGAGCCAATCTCGACCTGGTCGGTCGCCGATCCCGGCCGAATCGTGCGGCTGGGCATCTGCGGCGGCGGCGAGCGCAAACTGACGCTGGAGCGTTTCTATTGAGCGCAGGCGGGTTGGATCGACTCAGGGCCTGGCAGATGGCGGCGGTGCTCGCGGTCGTCGCGCTCGCCTTGCGCGCCTGGGACTTCGGCAATCCGGTCATCCATGTCGACGAGCAATATTATCTGCTGGTCGGTGACCGCATGCTGCACGGCGCCTTGCCCTATATCGATATCTGGGACCGCAAGCCGGTCGGGCTGTTCCTGATCTATGCCGCGATGCGCCTGCTGCCCGGGGACGGCGTGATCGCCTATCAATTGGTTGCGAGCCTGTTCGCCACCGCGACCGCCTATATCGTGTGGCGCGCGGCGCTGCGGACGGGAGCGAGCCGGACGGGCGCGCTGGCGGCGGGCGCGGCCTATCTGATCTGGTTGCCATTGCTGGGCGGGCGCGGCGGGCAATCGCCGATCTTCTACAATCTGTTCGTGGCGGGCGCGGCGCTGATCGCGCTCCATTTGCCCGAGCGCACGCGGACCGGCGCGGTGCGGGCGATCGTCGGCTGGGGAACGGTCGCCTGCCTGCTTGGCGGGCTCGCGATCCAGACCAAATATACGCCCGCGATCGAGGGCGTGTTCATCGGCTGCGTCCATCTCTGGTATCTGCGCCGCGCCGGGGCGGGATGGGCAATGCTCGCCGGCGCCGCCTTGCTGTGGGTGGTCGCGGGGCTGGCCCCGACCCTGGCGATCGGGACCTATTACTGGCTCCTTGGCACCAAGGCGTTCGACGCCTTCTGGTTCGCCAACGTCACCTCGATCTTCCTCCGCGCGGGCTATCCGGCCGACCAATTGGCGATGCGGTTGCTGGGGATCGTCGCGACCTTGTCGCCGTTGATCGTCTCGGCAGCGATCGCCTGGGCGTGGCGCACGCGGACCGAGCGACGTGAGGAAGCGCTGATCGGGTTCGGCTGGCTGGCCGCCGCCGGCGGCGGGTTCCTGCTGATCGGCACGTTCTTCGATCATTACGCGCTGCCGCTGGTCGCGCCGGTCGCGGTGATCGCGGCGCGCGCGCTGGGCCGGTCGTCGCGGCTGCTGATCGCGACGCTGGCGCTTGGGCTGCTGCTCAACGTCGTCGAGCGCGGGATCAAGAATAACGATGGCGAGGGCGCCTATGCGGTCGCGGCGCTGGTCAAGGCCAACAGCCATGGCGGCTGCCCCTATATATTCATCGGCGACACCATCACCTATGAGCTCGCGGGCACCTGCCTGCCAACGCGATACGCTTTCCCCAACCTGCTGGCCTATACCACCGAGCAGGGAGCGACCGGGATCGACGAGGCGGCCGAGGTCCGGCGCGTCCTCGCGGCGCGGCCGCCGGTGATCGTCACCTCGACACGGCGGCTCGAGATCTGGAATCGGGACAGTCTCGCCGCGCTGAAAGCGGCGCTGCCGAACTATCGCGTGATCTACAGCGTCCCGCGCGCCGACTATCGCACCCTTGTCTATCTGCGCCGCGACCTGCCCGCGCGGACCGTGCCGGCTACACCTGGAACGCCACCGCCGCGGCGATGATCGCGCCGATCAGCGCGAACACCTGGATATTGCGCCAGTCGAACAGCGACACGCGATCGAGGTCGTTGCGCTTCTTGTGCCGCCAATCGGCGATGCCCGCGACGAGCGCGAGCAACGCCAGGGCAGCCGCCGCCGCCCCGGCGATCTGCTTCGCCGACAAACCCATGACTTAATGGCCGAGCTTCTCGATCTTTTCCTGCAGCCGCGCGAGTTCCGCCTTGAGCGCTGAGACGTCGTCGTCGCCACCGGCCGGCGCCGCCGGCTTGGGCGCGGGAGCGCCCGTCGTCGCCTGCGGCTTGAAGGCCGAGGTCGCCGCTTCGAACATCGCCATGTTGCGCTTGGCGATCTCGGCGAAGGGCGAATTGGCGAACGCGCCTTCGACCGCCGATTTGAACTGTTCCTGGTTGCGGCGGAAGCTGTCCATCGACGCTTCGAGATAGCTCGGCACGAACGCCTGCATCGAATCGCCATACATCGCGATCAGCTGGCGCAGGAAATTGACCGGCAGCATTGTCTGCCCGCGCGCTTCCTCTTCCATGATGATCTGGGTCAGGACATTGTGCGTGATGTCCTCATCGGTTTTGGCGTCGACCACCTTGAAATCGCGCCCTTCGCGCGTCATCGCGGCGAGATGGTCGAGCGTGATGTAGGACGAGCTTTCGGTATTATAGAGTCGACGATTGGCGTATTTCTTGATGATCACCGGGCCGTCAGTGGCCGCTTGCTTCTTCATGATGGGGACGCCCCTCCAATGATTTGTCGCGGCTGTACCACCGATGCATGACGCACCGCAACATGGACCGCGCCCTTTACCATTGTTCCTCGAAATGCTGCGCGAAGAGACCGCAGCATCGCCCGAACGCCGCGCCGCCGCGCTAGCCGGCCTGAAGGCGTATCAGCTGGCGCCGCGCAAGGGCAAGAAGCGTCCCGCGCCGGCACGATTCAGACGCCAGCGGGCGCGGCTCCGCGACTATGGCGGCAGCGGTCGGCAAGTGATCTTCGTGCCCTCGCTGATCAACCCGTCGGCGATCCTCGATCTTGCGCCGCAAAACTCTTTATTGCGCTGGTGCAGCGAACAGGGGCTGCATCCCTATCTGCTCGATTGGGGCGAGCCATCGCCGGCCGATCGCGTGCTGGACGTGACCGCGCATGTCGAGCGCATCCTGTTGCCGTTGATCGCCAGGTTCGAGGAACCGCCCTTGCTGGTCGGCTATTGCCTGGGGGGTACGCTGGCGCTCGGCGCGGCGGCGACCGCCCGGATAGCAGGCGTCGCGCTGATCGCCACGCCATGGCATTTCGCCGGGTTCGGCGGCGGCCGCGCGGCGATCGCCGAATTATGGGACGCCGCCAAACCATCGTGCGAAGCGATGGGACTGGTGCCGATGGAAGTCCTGCAGACCGGGTTCTGGCGGCTGGATCCGGGACGTACGGTGTCGAAATATGAGGCGTTCGGGCGGATGGAGCCCGGCAGCGCGGGCCATCGAGGCTTCATAGCACTCGAGGATTGGGCCAATGCCGGCGCGCCGCTGCCTTACGCCGCCGGACGGCAATTGTTCGAGGACTTCATCGACGGCGACCTGACCGGCAGCGGCGGTTGGCGGGTCAACGGCGTGGCCGTCGATCCGCACGCCCTCCCCTGCCCCTCGGTCGAGTTCGTTTCCTTGAGCGATCGCATCGTCCCCAAGGAAAGCGCCGCGAACCTGGCCGATCGCCACGACCTGGGCGCGGGCCATGTCGGCATGGTGGTGGGTGGCCGGGCCAAAGTCCAATTGTGGGAGCCGCTGGCGGACTGGCTTAAGCGCGCCTAGATAGCCGCCAACCACCCATCTGAACCCGGAGTCGTCCATGACCGATATCGTCATCACCGCCGCCAAGCGCACGCCGGTAGGCAGCTTCATGGGCGCGTTCGGGGGAACGCCCGCGCACGAACTCGGGCGGATCGCGATCGAGGCGGCGCTGGCGCAGGCGGGCGTCGCGGGCGAGGACGTGTCCGAAGTCATCCTGGGCCAGGTGCTGACCGCCGCCCAAGGCCAGAACCCGGCGCGCCAGGCATCGATGGCGGCGGGCGTGCCCAAGGAAATCCCTGCCTGGGGCGTCAACCAGGTCTGTGGATCGGGCTTGCGCACCGTCGCGCTGGCGGCGCAGGCCGTCGCCACCGGCGACGCGCGGATCGTCGTTGCGGGCGGGCAGGAATCGATGTCGCAGAGCGCGCATGCCCAGACCATCCGCGCCGGCCAGAAGATGGGAACGCTCGAGCTGATCGACACGATGATCCGCGACGGCCTGACCGATGTGTTCAACGGCTATCACATGGGAATCACCGCGGAGAATTTGGCCGAACAATATCAGATCACGCGCGAGATGCAGGACGAGTTCTCGGTGCGCTCGCAGAATCTGGCCGACGCCGCGCGCTCGTCGGGCCGCTTCCGCGACGAGATCGTTCCCGTGACGATCAAGGGCCGCAAGGGCGACACCATCATCGCCGACGACGAATATATCCGGGCAGGCGTGACGATCGACAGCGTGTCGGGCGTGCGCCCCGCGTTCAAGAAGGACGGCACGGTGACCGCCGCCAATGCCTCGGGCCTGAACGACGGCGCGGCGGCATTGGTGGTGATGTCGGCCGACGAGGCAGCCAGGCGCGGCGCCCCGGTGCTGGCAAGGATCGCGAGCTGGGCATCGGCCGGCGTCGATCCCTCGATCATGGGCCTCGGCCCGGTGCCGGCGACGCGCCGCGCGCTGGAAAAGGCCGGCTGGTCGATCGCCGATCTCGACCTGATCGAGGCCAATGAAGCGTTCGCCGCGCAGGCGCTGTCGGTCGGCAAGGAGCTCGGCTGGGATCCCGACAAGGTCAACGTCAATGGCGGCGCGATCGCGATCGGCCACCCGATCGGCGCGTCGGGCGCGCGCGTGCTGACGACCCTGCTGTACGAGATGGCCAAGCGCGACGCCAAAAAGGGCCTGGCGACGCTGTGCATCGGCGGCGGCATGGGAATCGCCATGTGCGTCGAGCGGTGAGGATTAGCTCGCCGGGTTCTAAAATTGCGCGATTGGCGACAGCGGCGTAAGCTTTGCCAAGTGGCGTTGCAGATTTACCACGCCCCACTGAAAACATGGCCGGTGTCGGGGTACTGAACCTTGCATGAATGAAGCTGCGAGGCTTCTATCGCCGCACCGAGGCATCTAGACCTCGACAGCAAGGGGCCTAACATGAACATCCAGCGTTTTCTGGGCGCGACCGCGCTCGTCGGCGTGCTGTCGGCAATGCCGGCAGTCGCCTTTGCCAAAGCGGACAAGTCCACGCCTGCGGCTACCACCGCTCCCGAAGCGGCGCCGCAGACCGATCCGCAGGCAGCCGCCGCAGCCAGCGACGACAAGGACAAGGACAACAACGAAATCGTCATTACGGGTTCGCGCATTTCGAACCCGAACTTGCAGTCGATCAGCCCAGTCACGGCAGTGTCCGCCGCTGAGCTGACGCAGACTGGCAACATCTCGACCGGCGACGTGCTCAACAACCTGCCCGCGCTGCAATCGACCTTTAGCCAGGCCAACTCGACCCGCTTCCTCGGCACCTCGGGCCTCAACCTGCTCGATCTTCGCGGCCTCGGCCCGCAGCGTACGCTGGTGCTGGTCAATGGCCGCCGTCACGTCGCCGCGGACATCCTGAGCAACGCGGTATCGCCCGACATCAACACCTTCCCGACCGATCTGATCGAGCGTATCGACATCGTCACGGGCGGTGACTCGGCGATCTACGGTTCGGACGCGCTCGCGGGCGTGGTCAACTTCGTCCTCAAGGATCATTTCGAAGGCGTCCAGCTCAAGGCCCAGGGCAATATCAGCCAATATGGCGATGCCGGCGCCTATTATGCCAGCATCCTGGCCGGCAAGAACTTCGCCGGCGGCCGCGGCAATATCGCGATCGACCTGGAATATGCGCGCCAGAACAGCCTGTACGCTTCGGACCGCAGCTATATGTCGCAAAACAACGGCTTCGTCACCGTGGACAGCGATCCTGCCGGTCTTGGCGGCGGGAACACCTCGTGGAATTCGGATGGGATTCCGGATTCCGTCTTCTTCCGCGATATCCGCGTCGGCACTTTCTCGGCGAACGGCACGGTAGCTATCGCCAGCCCGACCGCTGCCTGCGGCCGTGACTCTGTCGCGACGATCGCCCAACCGGCCGGCCGCGCGTACACCTGTAACTATCTGTTCCAGTCGAACGGCTCGCTGGTCGCGCAGACCGGTACGCGCGTCGGCCTGGGCACGTCGGCTGGCGCGACCGGCACTGCGTCGGCCGTACCGACCGGTTCCTTCATCGGCGGCAACGGCGACACGCGCCGCGAGGGACAGTTGTTGCAGATTCTGCCGCAGCTCGATCGCTATTCGGCCAACCTTATCGGGCATTTCGAGATTTCGCCCGCTTTCGTGCCGTTCATCGAAGCCAAATATGTCCGCACCAACTCATATGGTCAGGGCGGTTCGGGTCCGGCGTTCTTCACCGGCAGCACGATCGACGGTTTCTACGAGCGCCCGCGTCTCGACAACCCGTTCCTGGACCCAGCCGCGCGTTCGACGATCGCAAACGCTATCCTGGCAAGCGGCGTCAACATGGCCTCGAGCACGAGCGCGCCTCTGACCGCGGCGAATATCGCGGCGATCAACAGTGGCTCGTATCGCTTCATCCTGCGTAAGAACCAGACCGATCTGGGCATCCGGTCGGAAGCGGCCAAGCGCGAGACCTTCCGTATCGTCGGCGGCGTCCGCGGCACGTTCAATGACGATTGGAAATATGAGCTCTCGGTCAATTACGGGCAGTTCAACGAGAGCACCAAGGTGCTGGGTAACGTGAACGTCCAGCGTGAACTGCTCGCACTTGACGCGGTCGATCAGGGCAAGTTCCAGACCGGTGTCGCCAATGGCAACATCGTTTGCGGCTCGAAGCTGGATCCGACTCGTGCCTATGACGATTTCGGCGGTGATCCTTCGCGTCTGGCGGCGGATATCGCGGCCTGCGTACCGTACAATCCGTTCGGCAACCAGGCATCGAGCGCGGTCAAGAACTACATCCTCCAGGACACCATCGCTAAGGGCAAGATCACCCAGCTCGACGTGACCGCGTCGGTATCGGGTGACACCAGCAAGTTCTTCAACCTGCCCGGCGGTCCGGTGTACTTCGCCGTTGGTGGCGAATACCGCAAGGAGACGGCGTTCTTCCGTGAGGACCCGCTGGTCGAAAATGGCTACACTTTCTACAATGCGATCGCCAAGTTCGCGCCGCCGTCGTTCGAGGTCACGGAAGCTTTCGGCGAAATCCGGTTGCCGATCCTGAAGGACCTGCCGTTCGCGAACAGCCTCGAAATCAGCGGCGCCGGCCGCTTCTCGAGCTACAAGGGCTCTGCGGGTACTGTCTGGACCTACAATGTCGGCGGTGTTTATGCACCGGTACCGGACATCAAGTTCCGCGCGAACTATTCGCGCGCGGTCCGTGCACCCAACCTGACCGACCTGTACGCACCGTTCGGGCAGAACTTCGCGCCCGGCTTCAGCGATCCGTGTTCGGCGCGTAACGTCGGCAACGGCACCTCGAACCGCGGACCGAACTGCCTCGCGGCCGGTATCCCCGCTTCGTACGATTACGTCTATGCGCAGTCGCTCGAGATCCAGAGCGGCGGCAACCCGAAGCTGCAGTCTGAAAACTCGGATTCGTACACCTATGGCGTCGTGATCCAACCGCGCTGGACCCCGGGCCTGTCGCTCTCGGTCGATTACTATAACATCAGCGTGAACAAGGTGATCACCGCGCCGAGCGCGCAGGCGATCGTCAATGCGTGCTACGATGCGCCAAATCTGCAGAACCAGTTCTGCGGCCTGTTCCAGCGCGTTGCGAGCGGTGGAACCGGTCCGAAGGGCGAGCAGGCGTTCCGCATCGTTGAGGGCAGCCTGATTCAGCAGACGCTGAATTATGCCAAGCTCAAGGTGCGCGGCGTCGACGTCGATCTCGGCTATCGCCGGCAACTCGGCGGCGTGCAGCTGACCGGCCACGTGATGTGGACCCACGTTCTGGAAAACACCTCGTTCCTCAACCCGTCGTCGCCGGGCTTCGGCGATACGGCGGTGGGCGAACTCGGATCGCCCAAGGACGCGTTCAACGTCAACCTGAACGCCGATTTCGGCCAGGTGTTTTTCGATACGCAGTTCCGCTATCTGTCGAAGATGTCGGTCGGCGCGATCGAGAACCATCAGTCGTTCCAGGGTCGTCCGCCGCAGAATCTCGACGATTTCAGCATCCCGTTCTACCCGGCAGTGATGTACGTCGATCTGCGTCTCGGCGTGAACATCAACAAGGGGTCGAGCTTCTACCTCGGTGTCGACAACGTAACCAACCGCGTCCCGCCGCTCGGCGCAACGGGTATCGGTGCCGGATCTGGTATCTTCGAGCCGATCGGCCGCCGGTTCTATGCGGGTATCCAGGCGAAGTTCTGATCAACTCATCCAACTCTCGAAGGGCCGGCGATTTCGCCGGCCCTTTTTTTGTGCCATTGCCGGGAAATGACCGCCCAGTCCGCCGTCGATCTCGCGCAATCGCTGCTGACGCGCGGCGACCGCGCCGGTGCGATCGCGATCGCAAGCTCGGCCGCCGACCGCGGCGACCCCGACGCGATGTTCATGATCGCGATCTGGCGGCTGGTCGGCGATCCGGTTCCTCGCGACCTGCCCGTTGCCCGTGACCTGCTGGCGCAGGCACGCCAAAGCGGCCATCGTGATGCCACCCTGATGGAAATCGCGCTGACTGCCAACGGCTCCGGCGCCCCCGCCGACTGGGCAGCCGCGCTCGCGTTGATCGAGCGCGCGGCACCGCATGACGAGATCGCGGCGCATCATCTAGCGCTGGTGCAGGCGATGAATCTCCTGCCCGATGGCGCCCCGCGCGAACTGCCGTCCTGCGACCGCCTGTCCGACGCACCGCGCGTCAGGATATTCCGCTCGGCCTTCACTCCCGACGAGTGCGCGCACCTCGCCCAGGCAGTCGCGGATATCATCGAGCCGAGCGTCGTGGTCGATCCGGCCACCGGCCGACACGTCCAGCATCCTATCCGCACCTCGGATGGTGCCGTAATCGGCCCGACGCGCGAGTCGCTGGCGGTGACCGCAATCAACCGGCGAATTGCGGCGATGGCCGGGATCGATATCCGACAGGGCGAGCCGATTCAGGTCCTGCGATACGCCCCCGGGCAGCAATACCGACTGCATTCCGACGCCTTGCCAGGCATCGGCAACCAGCGGATTGCGACGGCGATCATCTATCTGAACCAGGGATTCGCCGGCGGAGAGACGGACTTTCCCGACCTTCGCATCCGGGTCGTACCGCGCAGCGGCGACACAATCATATTCGACAATGTCCTGCCCGACGGGCGCCCGGATCCCCGTATGCGGCATGCCGGCCTGCCGATCAGCCAGGGTACGAAATGGATCGCGACGCGCTGGATACGCGCCCGCCCCCACGACCCCTGGACAGCGTCTGGTTAACCGATCCGCTCGAACCGCGATCCAAGCCCCGTCAGCAATTCATATTGCGACATGCCCGATTGCGCCCCGGCGCGCGGCAAGTCGAAATCGATCGTCAGCCAGTCGCCCTCGGCGACGTCGTGACCGGTCACGTCGATCGCGATCAGGTCCATCGACACGCGGCCGAGGAGCGGCAGTGCGGCGTCCCCGAGCAATGCCGCGCCGCGTCCCGAAAATCCCCTGAAATAGCCATCGGCATAGCCGTAATTGAGGATCGCGACCTCGGTATCGGCGGGCGCTGTCCAGGTAGCATTGTACCCGACCGTCTCTCCCGCGCGCACGGTGCGGCGCTGGAGCACCTGCGCTTCGGGATGCGCGACCTGGCCGATCGTGCCGGCGAGTTCGCGCCGGGGGACGCCGCCATAGAGAGCAAGGCCCGGGCGCGTGAGGTCGAAAGCGTAATCGGCTCCCAGCGCGATCCCGGCCGAATTGGCGAGGCTGAGCCGCCGCGCCGCGATCCTTGCCGCCATCGCGACGAACCGGTCGCGCTGGTCGCCATTCTGGGAGCTGTCCTCGTCGGCCGAGGCAAGATGGCTCATCAGCGTGTCGATTGCGATCCCGTCGAGCGCGCCGGTGGCGAGGTCGCCCTCCCCCAGTCCCAGCCGGTTCATGCCGGTGTCGAGCATGACGTGGCATGCCGCCCCGCCGGCATCGCGCCAGCGCGCCGCCTGCGCCGCCGTGTTGAGCACCGGCGTCGCGATGCCCGACAGCGCCAGTCCCATGTCCTCGTCCCGCACGCCATGGAACACCGACAGGCTGGGCAATCCGAGCGGTGCGAGCGCAGCGGCTTCGGTCCAGGTGGCGACGAAGAAGTCGCGGCACCCGGCGGCGGCCAGCGTCTCCGCGACCCAAGCGGCGCCGAGCCCATAGCCGTCTGCCTTGATCGCCGCGCCGCACGCCGCCGTCCCGCTCATCCGGGCGAGTTCCCGCCAATTGGCCACAAGCGCGTCGGCGTCGCGACGCAGGCGGAGAGGAAGCTCGAACATCCGCGTTGCCTAGCGGGAGGCAGCGCGCCATGCCACCCCCGGACGGGTCAATCCGGAAGCTTGTCGCCCTTCCACTTCAGGCCCCACAACGAAACCAGCAAGGCCATCAGCACGACTACCCAAGTATACCACAGCCCGCCGTAGGGATTGCCGGTCTTGGCGACGATATACTGGCTGATGAAGGGCAGGAAACCACCGAAATAGCCGGTACCGATATGATAGGGGATCGACATCGAGCTGTAGCGGATGCGCGCCGGGAACATCTCGGCGAGCAGCGCGGCGACCGGACCATAGGTCGCGCCCGCCAGCGCGCCCATCACCAGCATCGCGAAGATGATGACGGCGATTCCGATCGGCGTCGGCCGCACCTTGTCGAGCTTGTAGCCATTGGCGGCGAGCGCCGCGTCGAGCCCCGCCGGGCTGGTGTCGGGCACCGCGTCGCCGCCGATCAGCACCGCGATCGCGGGCGTGGTGTCCTTGGTATAAGCAATGCCCTTCTTGGAGAAATAGTCGAGCAGCTGGCCGCAGCGATCGAGCTGCTTCGCCGCGAACGGGTCATAGGTGCAATGCGGTCCCGACACGACCACCGGCGCGCGCTTGGCGGCGTGCGCGAGATCGGGATTGGCGGCGCTGCCGATCACCCAGAAGATCGGGAACAGCAGGAGCAGCGTTACCGCATAGCCGATCACGATCGGCCCCTTGCGCCCGACGCGGTCGGACAGCCGCCCGAAATAGATGAACCAGAACAATCCCGCGCCGCCGGCGACGCCGACGATCAATTGCGCGGTGGTTTCCTCGACTCGCATCGTCGTCGTCAGGAACGACAGGGTCGAGAACAACGCCGTGTACCAGATCACCGTCAGGCCGGCGGCCACGCCGAACAAGGCGACGAACAGCCGCTTGAGATTGCCGGGATAGGTGAAGCTGGAGACGATAGGATTCTTGACCGTCTCACCGGCGTCCTTGATCGCCTTGAACACCGGGCTTTCGCTGAGTTTGAGCCGCATCCACAGCGACACCGCGAGCAGCACCAGCGAGAACAGGAACGGGAAGCGCCATGCCCAGGCCGCCCAGGCCGCCTCGGTCACCGCGAGCTTGGTCAGCAGCACGACCGCGAGGCTGAGGATGAAGCCGCCCGCGACGCATGCCTGGATGAAGCTGGTATAGAAGCCTGCCTTACCCGGCGGCGAATGCTCGGCGACATAGATCGCCGCCCCGCCATATTCGCCGCCCAGCGCCAGCCCCTGCGCCACGCGCAGCAGGATGATGATCCCGGGCGCCCACAATCCGATCTGCGCGGCGGGCGGGACC
>DASVNU010000123.1:0-6569 GCA_036383655.1 Sphingomonas sp.
GGTCGAGATTGCCGAGCACGCGCATCGAGCTGCCCTTGTCGAGATATTCCTGGACGTTCTCGGGCAGCGACACGCTCTCGACATAGAAAGTGCGGCACGACAGGCCCCATTCCTTGAATCCGTTCTCGACTTCGCCCTTGATCTTGTCCGACATCGCCTGCTGGTTGCCGGCCAGGTCGATGAACGCGATCTCGCTGCCGCCCAAGGCGGTGGCGATCGCGGTGTTGATCACCGCGCGCAATTGCTGGTCGAGATCGACGACGGTCAGCCGATCGAGCGACCCCATCATCTTGACCGCGAAAGTCGCGACATCCTCGATCCGGAACGAATAGCTGCCGAACGCGCGGATACGCAGCGGGCCGAATTCCTTGTCGCGCACCGTGATCGGCTGCGGCGTGCCCCATTTCAGGCCGGTCTGCTCGCGCTGAGTGAAGAAATAGACGTCGGCCTTGAACGGGGACTTGAAGCCTTTGTCCCAGTTCATGATCGCGGTCAGCAGCGGCAGGTTCTGTGTGTTGAGCGTGTGCTGCCCCGGCTCGAATGCATCGGCCAGCTTGCCCTCGTTATAGAACATCGCGACCTGGCCTTCGCGCACGGTCAGCTGGCCGCCATTCTGGATCTCGCGATCCTGCATCGGATAACGGATCGCGAGCACACCTGGTTCGTCCACCCAATCGATGACGTCGACCAGCTGCTTCTTCAGGAAATCACCCAAACCCATCGCGCATCCTCCAAAGACGGACGCAATCTATCAGGCTTTGATCGCTGGGGGAGGGGCGATTTTTCGGCGAGGCGGCGATCGGCACGGCGCACGCTCTTCGCAGGTGCAATATTTTTTCGTTACACTATTGAACTAATTCGGCTTTGGGCCGATTAGGCCATATGGGGAAAATTGCTCGCAGCGCGGCGATTATCGCCGCATTGGTTCTGGCGTCATGCGGCAAGCAGGCGCCGCCCCCGCCGCCCAAGCCCAATGTCTCGGTCGCCTATCCGCTCCAGCGCGCGGTCACCGACTGGGACGATTATGTCGGCCGGTTCGAGGCGATCCAGGACGTCCAGGTGATGCCGCGCGTGTCGGGCGTCGTCCAGCAAGTGGGATTTCGCGAAGGCGTCGAGGTCGGCAAGGGCCAGGTGCTGTTCGTGATCGACCAGGCGCCGTTCAAGGCGGCGCTCGCCCAGGCGCAGGCCGATGAGGCGAAGGCGCAAGCCGCGCTGGCCAACGCGCAGACCGAGCTTGCCCGCGCCAGGACGCTGCTGGCGGGCAAGGCGATCAGCCAGGAAGAATATGAGACCAAGCTCGCCACGCAGCGCAGCACGATCGCCGGGCTGGCGGGCGCGCGGGCGACGGTAAAGAGCCGCTCGCTCGATCTCGGCTATACCGTGATTCGCGCGCCGATCGCGGGCCGCGTGTCGGACAAAAGGGTGGCGATCGGCGATTTCGTCAATGCCGGACAGACGCTGTTGACGCGCGTCGTCTCGGTCAACCCGATCTGGTTCAGCTTCGACGGCGCCGAGAGCTTCTACCTCAAATATATCCGCCAGGCGCAGGAAGGGGAGCGCAAGTCGTCGCGTTACGCTCCCAACCCGGTCGAGATCCAACTGGCCGACGAGTCGGACTATCGCTGGCACGGCCGCATGGTGTTCGTCGACAATGCGATCGACCCGCAATCGGGCACGATCCGCGCGCATGCCGAGGTCGATAACCCCAAGGGCTTCCTGGTGCCGGGCATGTTCGGGCGCGCACGGCTGCTCGGCTCGGGATCGTACGCTGCGGTGCTGGTCCCCGACGAGGCGATCGCCACCGACCAGACGCGCAAGACGGTGTTCGTGGCCGGCAGCGACGGCAAGACCGCGCAGCGTAACGTCGAGACCGGGCCGCTGGTCGAGGGGCTGCGCGTGGTCAAGACAGGCATCGGGCCAAAGGATCGCGTGGTGATCGACGGGCTGACCCAGTTGCAGCCGGGAGTTCCGGTCAATGCGAAGCTGGTGAAGATCATGCCACGTGCCGTCGATACGTCGCCGGTCTCGACCCCGGTCGCCGCCCCGCCGCCGTCCGAAGCCACGACGCGCTGAGCGGGTCGGTCAGGTGAAATTCCCCCATTTCTTCATCGAACGCCCGATCTTCGCGGCGGTGATGTCGATCCTGATCGTCGTGTTCGGGCTGGTCGCCTATCCCGGTCTGCCGGTCGCGCAATATCCCGAGATCGCGCCGCCGACGGTGGTCGTTTCGGCGACCTATCCGGGCGCGACGGCGGAGACATTGTCCGAAACGGTCGCCGCGCCGCTCGAGGAATCGATCAACGGCGTCGAGAACATGATCTACATGTCCTCGTCGGCGACCGGCGACGGCGCGCTGCAGATCACGGTGACTTTCAAACAGGGGGTCAATGTCGACCAGGCGCAGGTGCTGGTGCAGAACCGCGTCGCCACTGCCGAACCGCGCCTGCCCGACCAGGTGCGCCAGATCGGCGTCACCGTGCGCAAGAATTCGCCCGACATCCTGATGGTGATCGCGCTGACCTCTCCTGACGGGTCGCTCGGCCAGCAATATATCTCGAACTATGCGACCACCCAGGTCATCGACCGCCTGTTGCGCATCCCCGGCGTCGGTGGCGTCCGCGCGTTCGGCGGGCGCGATTACAACATGCGCGTCTGGATCGATCCCGACCGCGCCGCGGTGCGCGACCTCACGGTCGATGAGATCGTCACCGCGATCCGCGCGCAGAATGCGCAGGTCGCTGTCGGGTCGGTCGGCCAGCCGCCGTTCAACCAGGGCGGCACCAGCTTCCAGCTCGGCATCCAGACCGAAGGGCGGCTGACCACGCCTGAACAGTTCGGCCAGATCATCATCAAGCGCGACGCGCAGGGGCATCTGACTCAGTTGCGCGACGTCGCGCGGATCGAACTGGGCGCGCAGGATTATACGATCAACGCGCTGCTCGACGGCAAGCCGATGACCGCGATGGGCATCACCCAATTGCCGGGATCGAACGCGCTGACCACGGCTGACGCGGTCAAGGCGGAGATCGAGCAGACCTCGAAAAGCTTCCCGCCGGGGATGAAATATTCGATCCCCTATAATCCGACCGAATATATCCAGGCGTCGATCGAGGCGGTGCAGCATACGCTGATCGAGGCGATCATCCTGGTCGCGCTGGTCGTGCTGCTGTTCCTGCAGAATTGGCGCGCGACGGTGATCCCGCTGGTCGCGGTGCCGATCTCGCTGATCGGCAGCCTTGCCGCGCTCGCCGCCTTCGGGTTCAGCCTCAACAATCTGTCGCTGTTCGGCATGGTGCTGGCGGTCGGCATCGTCGTCGATGACGCGATCGTGGTGGTCGAGAATATCGAGCGCCTGATGGAGGAAAAGGGGCTGACGCCGCGCGAAGCCGCGCATGAGACGATGGACGAGGTTTCGGGCGCGCTGATCGCGATCTCGCTGGTCTTGTGCGGCGTGTTCGTGCCGACCAGTTTCATCCCGGGCATTTCGGGACAATTCTATCAGCAATTCGCGCTCACCATCGTATCGGCGGCGGTGATCTCGTGCTTCGTATCGCTGACGCTGTCGCCGGCGCTCGCCGCGATCGTGCTCAAGCCGCGCGACCATGGCGAGCCCAAGCCGGGGCTGCTTTACTATCCGGCGAAGTTCGGCCGCTGGTTCAACCATGGGTTCGACCGCGTCGCCAAGCTATTCGGTCGCTATACCAAGCGGGCGGTGCGCACGTTGGCGCTGATCGCGATCATCTATGTCGGGCTGATCGCGCTGGCCGGCTGGCGCTTCACCGCGACGCCGAGCGGGTTCATCCCGGCGCAGGATCAGGGCTATCTGATCGCGGCGATGCAGTTGCCGCCGGGCGCCTCGCTCCAGCGCACGACCGAATTGATGCAGCGCGCGGGCGAGATCGCGCGGAGGAATCCGGCAACGGGCAACACGGTCGCGTTCGCCGGGCTGGACGGTGCGACCTTCTCGACCTCGTCCAACGCCGCGGCGATGTTCATTCCGTTGAAGCCGTTCGGCCAGCGCAAGTCTGCCGATGAGGTCGCGGGTGAGATGCGCAAGGCGTTCGGTGAGATCACCGGCGGCAACATCCTGGTGATCCCGCCGCCACCGGTTCGCGGCATCGGCACCGGCGGCGGCTGGAAGATGCTGATCGAGGATCGCGGCAATCTGGGCTACAAGGCGCTCGAAGGCGTCGCGTTCAAGATGATGATGGCGGCCAACCAGGCCGAAGGCATCGGGCCGAGCTTCACCACCTTCAACACGCGCACACCGCGGCTGTTCGCCGATATCGACCGCGAGCGCGCGGAGAAACTGGGCGTGCCGGTCGCCAACGTCTTCTCGACGCTCGGTACCTATCTCGGTTCGACCTATATCAACGATTTCAACTATATCGGCCGCACCTGGCGCGTGACCGCGCAGGCCGACGCGCCGTATCGCGATTCGGTATCCGATGTCGGCCGGCTGCGGACGCGGTCGGCGGCGGGCAACATGGTGCCGCTCGACGCGGTGATGACCCTGCGCAACGACAGCGGTCCGTATCGCGTGGTGCGCTACAACCTCTATCCCTCCGCCGAGTTGCAGGGCGACACCAAGCGCGGCTTTTCGAGCGGCCAGTCGTTGAAGACGATGGCGGATATCGCCGCCAAGACCCTGCCCAAGGGGATGAGCTTCGAATGGACCGAGCTCGCCTTTCAGCAGCAACAAGCGGGCAATACCGGGGCGATCGCGTTCGGGCTCGCGGTGCTGTTCGTGTTCCTGCTGCTCGCGGCCAATTACGAGAGTCTGGTGCTGCCGCTGGCGGTCATCCTGATCGTGCCGATGTGCCTGTTGGCGGCGATCCTGGGCGTCAATCTGTGGGGCGGCGACAACAACATCCTGACGCAGATCGGGCTGGTCGTGCTGATCGGGCTGGCGGCGAAGAACGCGATCCTGATCGTCGAATTCGCGCGCCAGAACGAGGAAGCCGGGATGGAGATGCACGAGGCGGCCAAGCACGCCGCCGAGCAGCGCCTGCGCCCGATCGTGATGACCTCGATCGCGTTCATCCTCGGCGTGCTGCCGCTGGTGATCGGGTCGGGGCCGGGCGCAGAGATGCGTCGCGCGCTGGGCGTCGCGGTGTTCTTCGGAATGATCGGCGTGACCACGTTCGGCCTGCTGTTCACGCCCAGCTTCTACGTCATCTGCCGCACCTTCGGCGACTGGGTCGCGAGCAAGGTGAACCGCAAGCCGAAGGACGCGGCACCGCCCAAGGACCAGGCGCCGCCCGATGCCTTGCCGGAGCCCGCCGAATGACCAGGGTCGCGATCCTCTCGGCGCTCGGCCTGTCCGCGCTCACGCTGTCGGCTTGCGTCGTCGGGCCCAATTACAAGAAGCCCGCCGACATCGCCGCGCCCGACGCGACGTTGCGCGAATCGGCCGTCTCCGGCGTTACGCCCAGCCCGCTACCGGATAAATGGTGGCAGCTGTTCGACGATGCCAATGTCGACCGGCTGGTCGAAAAGGCGCTGGTCAACAATACTGACCTGCGCGTCGCCGCCGCGAACCTGCAGCGCGCGCGGGCGGTATTGTCCGAAGCGCGTGCCGGACGGCTACCGACCGGCGATGCCAGCGCGCAATATCAATACGAACGGATCACCGCGCCGACCGGTCAGAAGATCGATACCGACTTCTTCTCGACCGGATACGACGCGTCCTACGAAGTCGACCTGTTCGGCGGCGTGACGCGATCGATCCAGGCGGCGCGCGCCGATGCGGCCTCGGCGCAAGCGCAGGTCGACGCAGCGCGCGTCTCGGTGGCGGCGGAAACCGCGCGGGCCTATGCCAGCGCCTGTTCGTTCGCCGCGCAAGCCGGTGTCGCGCGCGAGACGGCACAATATCAGAACAACACGCTCGACCTGACCAGGCGGCTGTTCGACGCCGGACGCGGGACGCAGCGCGATGTCGATCGTGCCGCGGTGCTGGTCGAACAGGCCAATGCCCAGGTGCCCGCGCTCGAAGCCGAACGCCGCGCCTCGCTCTACGCGCTGGCGGTGTTGACCGGCGATCCGCCGGCGCGGGTCGATGCCGCGGCCGCCGCCTGCGTCCGTGCGCCCGAAGTGCCGCAGGCGCTGCCGGTGGGTGACGGCCAGGCATTGCTCGCGCGGCGCCCCGACGTCCGCGCCGCCGAACGCACGCTGGCTGGCGACGTGGCGCGGGTCGGGGTGGCGACCGCCGACCTCTATCCGTCGATTCGGCTGCTCGGTTCGGTCAGTCTCGGCGCGTCGAAGCTCGGCGACATCGGCAAGCCGCAATCGCTCGGTTTCTCGTTCGGCCCGCTGATCAGCTGGAACTTCCCGTTCAACGGCGCCGCGCGCGCCCGCGTCCATCAGGCCGAGGCGACCGCCAATGGCAGTCTGGCCAAGTTCGACGCCGCGGTGCTGGCCGCGTTGCAGGAAACCGAACAGGCGCTGGCGCGGCTGGGCGGGGCGATCGAACGCGAAGCGGCGCTCAAGCGCGCGGTGACCGCGAGCGACGACGCCGCGCGGCTGTCACGCCTGCGGTTCGATGCCGGGGCCGACAGCTTCCTGCAATT
>DASVNU010000124.1:0-5230 GCA_036383655.1 Sphingomonas sp.
TCCTTCCACACGCGGTGCAGCCCGCCCGACATGGCGTCGTTCATCACGTCATATTTGCTGGCGACGCTGGCGAAGACGCCGCCGACGCGGCGGGTCTTTTCCTCGGGGCTTACCTCTTCGTAGCCGAAGGAGACTTTATCGGTCATGCGCGGGCTGTAGCGAGGCAATCATGCGCCGTCATCCCCGCCCTTATCTTCGTCATTCCCGCTTTCGCTGGAATGGCGATATGACGACGCGATGCCAGAGCTTCCCGAAGTAGAAACCACCGTCCGCGGACTGGAGCCCGTGCTCAAGGGCCAGCGGCTGACGCACGTGATTACGCGACGCGGCGACCTGCGCCGGCCGTTCCCGCCCGATCTCGCGCAGCGGATGACCGGGGCGACCGTCACCGGCCTGGGGCGTCGCGCAAAATACGGGCTGATCGAGACGGATCGCGGTGACACGATGATCTTCCACCTCGGCATGTCGGGGCGCTGGCGAGTCGATCCGCACGAACTGCTGACTCACGATCATCTGGTGATCGACACCGGCGAAGAGCGGCGCGTGGTGCTCAACGACCCGCGGCGATTCGGATCGGTCGACCTGGTGCCGACCGATGGGCTGGCCGATTTTCCGGCGTTCAAGCCGCTCGGCCCCGAGCCGCTCGGCCCGGACTTCACCGCGACTTATCTCAAAGCCGCGCTCAAGACCCGCTTCGCGTCGATCAAGCAGATGCTGCTCGACCAGCGGATCGTTGCGGGCCTGGGCAATATCTATGTCTGCGAAGCGCTCTATGCTGCGCGCATCTCGCCCAAGCGCGAGGCGGGACGGATCAGCCTCGCGCGGCTCGACCGGTTGGTGGCCGAGGTGCGGGCGGTGCTCGACTCGGCGATCGCGGCGGGCGGATCGAGCCTGCGCGACTTCGCCCGGCCCGACGGCGAACTCGGCTATTTCTCCAAACAGTTCGCGGTCTATGGCCGCGAAGGCGAACCCTGCGGCTGCGGCGGCACGGTCCAGCGCTATACCGAGGGCGGGCGATCGACCTTCTGGTGCCCGGTCTGCCAATCATAGCCGTCGAGGTTGGAGACGTAGCAAGAGTGTTCACGCAAAGGCGCGAAGGTGCAAAGAGTGAGATTTCGCGCAGAGGCGCAGAGTAAGGATGACACCTCCGCGCCTCAGCGCGAACAAAATCTTCGCGCCTTTGCGCGAACCTCAATCCCTCAACGCGGTTGACCGAATCTCCCCGCCTCGCTAAGGGCCACCGCTTCCGGACGCGGCTATATGCCGTGACCGTCCCATTTCTTTGCGAAACTCAGAGGACTTTCATGGCGAACACGCCGCAAGCGAAAAAGCGTATCCGTCGCAACGACCGTCGCGCCGAAATCAACGGCAACCGCGTCGGTCGCATCCGTACCTTCGTCAAGAAGGTCGAGTCGGCACTGGCCGCCGGCGACAAGGACGCCGCGACCGTCGCGCTGGCCGCCGTGCAGCCCGAGTTGCAGCGTGGCGTCGCCAAGGGCGTGCTCCACAAGAACACCGCGAGCCGCAAGTTCTCGCGCCTGACCAAGCGACTCGCGTCGCTCTAAACCGTTCGATTTCGTAGCGGGGAAGGCGCCCGCCGGTGAGCAAGTCACCGGCGGGCTTTTTGCTGTTCGTCGCCATCGCCATGCTGCCCTGCAGCGATCGCCATACCCGATGTTCTAACGAATCCACTAACCATGGGAAAACCTGCGATTCGCAAATAGTTCACAGAAGCGTAATGTGAAATTCACCTAAATTCAGAGACTTATTTAGGGAAGCCCGGATTTCTGCGGGTCAGGGCGAGTCAACTTTTTTATTTTAATATTTCTGTCATCGACGGGGTTGATCGACGGGCTTCGAGCTTCATAATCAATCCTCGCAGCGCCCATCAGGTGCTCGCCGAATCATAGCAGTACTCGCGTTCAGGCGGATGGCATTTCCGGCTGAGGGGAGGCGTCTGTCTAACGAATCGGGCCCGTTGCGGGGGCGTGGGCCGGTGGGGAAGGGGTTGTTGCGGGTGGCGGTTTCGGTAGCAAGGGAAGGTGTCGTGCCCGGGGAAGTACTCAATGCCTGGGCGAGAATCCGCAAGAACCTGAGGGAATCGGCTGGCGCGCGGCTGTTCGAGCAATGGCTCAAGCCGATCGAGCTGGACGACAGCGACGACGAGACCACGGTATGCCTGACGCTGCCGTCGGCGTTCACCGCCAATTGGGTCCGCAATCACTATCAGGACCGACTGGTCCAGGAATTCCGCGCCGCGATCCCGGCGATTCGCACCGTGTCGATCGAAGTGCGCCAGGCGTCCGCGCCCGCGGTGCTGCGGATCGCCGCCGAACAGCCCGCCGAATCGCCCGCTCCCGTCGAAGCCGCCGAGCGTCCGACACTCGATCCGCGCCTGACCTTCGAGCGATTCGTGGTCGATCCGTCGAACCGAGTCGCGTTCAACGCCGCCCGGGCGCTCGCCGAAGCGGGTGTGCCGCGGTTCAGTCCGTTGTTCCTCCATTCGGGCACGGGGTTGGGCAAGACCCATCTGATGCACGCGATCGGCCATGCCTATCTGGCGGCGGTTCCCGACGCGCGGGTGATCCTGATGTCGGCCGAGCGATTCATGTTCGAATTCGTCGCGGCGATTCGCGCCAACGATACGCATGCCTTCAAGACCCGGTTGCGCAGCGCCGATCTGCTGATGATCGACGATCTGCATTTCATCTCGGGCAAGAAACCGACCCAGGACGAATTCTTCCACACGATCAACGAGCTGACCGCGGCGGGCAAGCGCCTGGTCATCACCGCCGATCGCCACCCGCAGGGGCTCGACGATGTCGAGGCGCGGATCGTGTCGCGGCTGGCGATGGGCCTGGTCGCCGACATCAAATCGCCCGACGCGACGCTGCGCCGCGCCTTGCTCGATCACCGCCTCGGCGAATTGCCCGAGGTCAAGGTGCCTCAAGAGGTGCTCGAACTGCTCGCGCTCAAGGTCACCGGCAGCCTGCGCGAGATCGAAGGCGCGCTCAACCGGCTGGTCGCTTATGCCCAGTTGACCGGCGAAGAGATCAACCTCGAGTTCGCCCAGGCGACCTTGGGCGACATATTGCGCGGTGGCACCAAGCGGATCACGATCGACGAGATCCAGCGCGCGGTGTCGGCGCATTACGACCTCAAGCCGGTCGATCTCGTCTCGGCGCGCCGCGCCGTGGTGGTCGCCCGCCCGCGTCAGATCGCGATGTACCTCGCCAAGCGCCTGACCACGCGCTCGCTGCCCGAGATTGGCCGCAAGTTCGGCGGGCGCGACCATTCGACGGTGATCCATGCGGTGCGCCGCATCGAGGAATTGCGCGGCAGCGATCACGAGATCGACGGCGCGGTCCGCAGCCTGATCCGCCAGCTCGAGGGCTGAAGTCTAACCAAGATACGATGCGGTCGTAATTTATAACGCCTCCCCGGCGAAGGCCGGGGCCCAGTCGCCATGAACTAACAGCAGCGGGGCGCCATCTCCACGACGCCGAAGCTAGACCCCGGCCTTCGCCGGGGAGGCGTCTTCATCTTCAGTTCGAGGGAAAAATTACAAGCTTCAGCGGGGCTTGCCCAAGCCCGCGACCGCGCGCTCATGCAACCGTGCGATTGCCGCGAGGTGGATACCCGGCGCCGTCGCGAGCACCCCGAACGCCTCGGCGCGCGGCGTGTTGAAGCGCAATTTGCGCCCCACCGCGTCGCTAACCGCGCAACCCGCTTCGCGCGCGATCAGCACGGCAGCGGCAATATCCCATTCATTGCCCCAGCGGATCGTCGCAAGCAGATCGGCCTGACCCGCCGCGACCATCGCGATGCGCAGCGCGATCGAGTTGGGCTTGGCGACCGCGACCAGATCGGCATCGACGCTCGGCAGCACATCGGTCGGCGTGCGCGCGCCGGTGAAGACGGTGCGACCACTATGCGTGATCGGTTGATTGTTGAGCGTCGCGCCCTTGCCGGTCTCGGCGCGCCAGACCTCTCCCAAAGCCGGGGCATCGAGGACCGCCGCCACCGGCTGCTCGCCATCGACCAAGGCGATCGACACCGCCCAGCCCTCGCGCCCGCGGATGTAATCGCGCGTGCCGTCGATCGGATCGACCACCCAGCAGCGGCGATGGTTGAGCCGCACCGCATCGTCGACCGTTTCCTCCGACAACCAACCGGCATCGGGGGCGAGCGCGGCCAACCGCTCGCGGAGCAGATTGTTGACGTCGATGTCGACCTGGCAGACCGGGTTGCCCGGCGCCTTTTCCCAGCGCGCAAAATCGGTCCGCCAGCGCGCCAGCGCATAGGCGCCGGCCTCCGCCGCGATGGCTGCGATGTCGTCGATCAGCTCAGAGCGCCGCACTAGGCGCTCGCGACCGTCATGCCGTCGATGCGGAGTGTGGGAACATTGGTCGCATAGCGGAATTCGAGGTCGTCGGCGGCGGTCAGCTGGAGGAACATCTCCTTCAAATTGCCGGCGATAGTGAATTCGTCGACCGGCGTGGTGAGCACGCCGTCCTCGATCAGGAAACCCGCCGCGCCACGACTGTAATCGCCGGTGACGGTGTTGACACCCTGGCCGATCAGCTCGGTGACGTAGACGCCGCGTTTCACACCCGCGATCAGATCGTCGCGGCTGGTCTTGCCCGCGGCGAGATAGGTGTTGCTGGTGCTGACCCCGGGCGCGCCGGCGCCGCCGCGCGCGGCATGGCCGGTCGGTTCGAGCCCGAGTTGCCGCGCCGAAGCCGATTCGAGCAGCCAGGTCGTCAGCACGCCGTCCTGGATCAGGTTGGTCGCGGACACCGCCAGCCCCTCGCCATCGAACGGCCGCGAGCGCAGGCCATGCGGGCGGAGCGGATCGTCGATGATATGGATTCCGTTCGCGAAAATCTGCTCGCCCAATTTGCCGAGCAGGAAGCTGGTGCCGCGCGCGATCGCGGCGCCCGAGATGGCGCCGGTCAGATGACCGATCAGCGACGCGCCGACGCGCGGATCGAACAGCACCGGCATCGGACCGCTCGCGACCTTGCCGGGATGGAGCCGGGCGACCGCGCGCTCGCCGGCCTCGCGGCCGATCGCTTCGGGCGAGGGGAGATGCGCACGGTGGCGCGCCGTGCGGTGTCCGTAATCGCGCTGCATCGCGCCGCCGCTGCCCGCCAGCACGCTGGCCGAGACCGAGTGGCTGGTGGTGGCATAGCCGCCCGAGAAGCCGTGGCTGGTGGCGAGCGCCCAG
>DASVNU010000125.1:0-11098 GCA_036383655.1 Sphingomonas sp.
GACGATATCGGCGAGCCCGCGCGTCTCGATATGCGTCACCGTCACCGTTGCCTCGCGCTCGAGCAGCAGCATCGCGATCGGCTTGCCGACGATGTTCGACTTGCCGATCACCACCGCGTCGAGCCCGGTCAGATTCGGCAGCACGCTGTCGAGCAGCATCATCACCCCGAGCGGGGTGCATGGCACCAGCCCGCCAGTGCCGGTCGACAGCCGTCCTACGTTGACCGGGTGGAAACCGTCGACATCCTTGCCCGGGTCGATCGCGCCGAGCACGATCCCGGCATCGATATGCGCGGGCAGCGGCACCTGGACCAGGATGCCATGGACGCGCGGATCGGCGTTGAGCCGCGCGATCAACGCCAGCAGCGCGTTCTGCGGCGTCTCGGCGGGCAGGCGGTGTTCGGACGAGGCGATGCCGACGCGCGCGCACGCCTCGATCTTGCGGCCGACATAGACCTGGCTCGCCGGATCCTCACCCACCAGCACCACTGCCAGGCCGGGTGCGATCCCGTCGCGTGCGACGATCGCGGCGACGTTGGCTGCGGTCTCGGCATCGAGCCGCGCGGCGATTGCGCGTCCGTCGATCCGCTCGGCGGCCATTGGCCGCAACGCCGCCAGCGTCACGCCGCGTCGAGCGCCACGGCGTTGATCACGTGCGGCTGGGTATATTCCTCCAGTCCCTCGATGCCCATTTCGGTACCCATCCCCGATTGCTTGAGCCCGCGGAACGGAATGCGCGGATCGATCGCCATCAGCTGGTTGATCCACACCGTGCCCGACGTCACGCGTGCCGCCACCTGATTGGCGCGGACCAGATCCTTGCCCCAGACGGTGCCGCCCAGCCCATAATCGGTGCCGTTGACGCGTTCGATCAGCTCGTCGACGTCGGAATAGCTGAGCACCGGCAGGACCGGTCCGAACTGCTCCTCGCGGACCAGCGGCGCATCGTCGTCGATGTCGCGGACGATCGTCGGCGATATGAAATAGCCCGGCCGGTCGAGCGGCTCGCCGCCGGCGATCACGGTGCCGCGCGATTTGCTGTCCTCGACCAGCGCCCAGACCTTGTCGAACTGGAGCTTGTTCTGGACCGGCCCGATCTGCGCGCCCTGGTTGGCGCCGTCGTCGACGACCATTTCCCTGGCCAGCCGCGCCATCTCGTCGCAGAATTCGTCGTACATCGTGTCGGGCACATAAGCGCGCTTGACCGCTACGCAGATCTGCCCGGCATTGCGCATCGCGCCTTCAAAGACCTTGCCCGCGGCATATTTGGCGTCGACATCGTCGAGCACGATCGCGGCGTCGTTACCGCCCAGCTCGAGCGTTACGCGCTTGAGGCTGTCCGCGGACGAGGCGAGCACTTTCTTGCCGGTCGCGGTCGATCCGGTGAACGAGATCTTGGCGATATCGGGATGCGTCGTCAGCACCGGCCCAAGCTCGTTCTGATCGCACAGCATGTTGATCACGCCCGCGGGCAGGATCGCCTGGCACAGCTCGCCGAACAGCAACGTCGTAAGCGGCGTCGTCGGCGCCGGCTTGCAGACCATCGTGTTGCCCGCCATCAGCGCCGGCCCGACCTTATTGGCGAGCAGGATCAATGGGTAGTTCCACGGGGTGATCGCCGCGACCACGCCCAACGGCGTGCGATGCTCGGTGACGCGATTGCCGCCTTCGTCGCGCAGCAGTTTCGGCTCGAGCCGCATCGCCGCGAAGGCGCGCAGCACGAACACGCAGCCGCGGATTTCCTTGGTTGCCTGGTCGAGCGGCTTCCCCTGCTCCGAGGTCATGAGCGCGGCGAATTCGGGCACGCGCGCTTCGAGCGCCGCCGCCAGTGCCTCCACCTTGGCGCCGCGCTCGGCCATCGGCGTCGCGGCCCAGGCCGGGAAGGCGCGCTTGGCCGCGGCGATCGCGGTCTCCAGCATCGCCGCATCGGCCTTGGGGCATTGCGCGAACGGCGCGTCGAGCGCCGGGTTGATCACGTCGAAGCTGCTCGCTCCGGCGACCAAGGCGCCATCGATGAGCAGACGAAACTGGTGGTCCATGGGTTTTCCTTGTCGGGAGGTCAGGCGGACAGCGCCTGCGCCAGCACGCCCTCCGCGGCCGGCTCGGCATCGTCGAGGCCGACCAGCCGGGCGGGATTGTCGCCGATCATCGCGCGAATCTCGGCATTGGTGTAGCCGATGTCGATCAGCATCTGGATGACGTAGCGCAATCCCTCGACCGGTGAAGGATTGCCGACCTGACCGAGGTCCGATCCGATGATCGTGTTGGCGACGCCGCCGGCATCGACGCACATCTTGAGGCTGTCGTGGCTGTAGCCCTTGCCCTGGACCCCCGCCCACATGCAGCAGCTATGCTCGAGATAGGCGCCCATCCTTGCAAGCTCGGCCATGTCAGAGACGCTGCACCCGATCAGGAAGGTCGGGTGGTTGACCAGCAAGCGGGTGACGCCGCGCTCCTTGGCCTCGGCGAACAACGGCCAGATCTCGCTGATGTGGAGATGCCCCGCCGATAGCACCGCGTCATAGGCGGCGATCTGGTCGAGGATCTGCTTGACCTCGTCCTTGAGCTTGCCGCGTTCGTCGACCACCGTGAGCATCGTCGGCGCGAGCATCGCGTCCTTGGTCGGCAGGAACTGCCGGCGGTGCGAATGGCGGATATGGTTGGCCGCCGAGAAGGTCGGCATCCACACCAGGCGCGCGCCGAGCTTGAAACCATGCTCGACGGCATAGGGATTGAGCCCGCCCGTGGTGTTGTTGAGCGGCACCCCGGTCAGCAACTTCACCGAGCCGGGCATGATCTCGTCGAGCAATGCCGAGACCGGCGTGACCGAATAATAATGGTCCTTGAACAGAATCGCGCGCAGGCGGGCCGCCTCGCCTTCCTTGATCGCCTCGACATGATTGAGGCTGCGCGGCATCACCGATGGCCCGCTGTGACAATGCAGGTCGATCGCCCCTTTCAGGAGGTCGCCGATCCGGTCGCTCATGCTGCGATCTCCTTAGTTTCGGGCATCGGGTAATCGGCCGCGTTCAGTACCCAGCCGGGTTTGTCCGAAAAGTCGCGGCGAGGCGGGCAGAATATGTCGAGCAGACGGTTGAGCCCTTCGCCGATTCCCTGCGAAGTGTGGGTTGCCGGGGGCGGGATCACCGCTACCGAAGGTGCTCCACAGCGCTCGTGCTCGTCCTCGATCCACTGCGTCGAATCGCTGATCCAGGGCCAGCGCAGATGGTGGATATAGTCGCCGTCGAGCACGACCGAATATTGCTCGAAGTCATCATGATGGTGTGGCGAGAGATTGTCCGCGGCTCGCGGGCCGACGCGGCCGTCGCCGAAATTGACCATGATGGTCGAGCCGCGATAGATTCGCCCAAAGCGGCCCTGTTCGGGGGCGACGTTGCCCGAATAGACGCGCACCTTGCGGCCGCCGACCGGATCGGGCCACGCGACGAACGGCGGCACATTGGGATCCGGCTCGGCATAATCGGCGGCGTTCGAACAGAGCGCTGTCAGGTCGGCGGATTCCACGGTGAACAGGCGGAGGATGCGCCCCGCTTTCAGCACGGTGATCTTGCTCGCGCCCGCCGGGACGAAGCTGACCGTCTTGCCGCTGGCGATCGCGCTGCCCTCCGCGATGCTGATCTCGATCTCGACGCCATCGTCCGGGATCACCACCGCATATTCGTCGGGCTGGCTGCTCCGCTCGAACACCGCGCCCGCTTCGACGTCGCTATAGGCCACGATCATGGTCGCGCCGCGAGCATACCAGGTGTTGGCCAGGTCGGTGCTTTGTTGCGCCGGCTGCGCGTAGAAGCGCGCATAGCTGGCGTGCTTGAAGCTTTTGGGCGAGGGGCCCTTTTGCGCGGTGACCAGCGTCGTCCGCAAATCGTTCTGCCCGTACATCGGCGCTCCTCATCCAGGGCCGCTGCTATCGCAGCTTGGCTGTTATATAGCGCCGTAGTAGTCAGTCCGTCTAATTCCTAATCGCGGGCGGCCCGATACCGCTTAGGCATCAGAGTGACGGAGTTGAGAACTCATATCGTGATCTTATCGTAACCGGCCAAAATTGGCATTGGACCTGCGAAGGGGGCGCGACAACATGCCGGCAAAGCACTGCCCGCGAGGGGCTTGGGGAGGAATTCGACTTGGCGGACCTAGCGCAAGCTCTGCTACGAAGCGCGCCGGCAGACGCCGATCCCGCATCCTCTCTCGCACGCCTTCTCAAGCCGCGCTCGATCGCCATTGCCGGCGCCTCGCCCGATCCGACGACGATGGGCGGCGTCGTCCTCGCCAATTGCGAACGCTTCGGCTTCGACGGGCCGATCCACCTGATTAGCCCGACCCGCGACGAGATCAACGGCCGCCCCTGCGTGAAGGCGGTCGACGAGTTGCCTGAAGGCGTCGACGCGCTGGTGCTCAATGTGCCGCGCGCGGCGATCTTGCCCGCGGTCGAGGCGGCTGCGGCGCGTGGCGTCGGGGGCGTCATCGTCTTCGCCTCGGGCTTTGCCGAGGGTAGCGACGAGGGCCGCCGCGAGCAGGAAGATATCGCCGCGATTTGCAACAACGCCGGCATGGCGCTGCTCGGCCCCAATTGCATGGGCTATGTCAATTATGCCGGCGGCGCGGCGCTGACCTTCGAACCCGCGCACCCCCAGCCGCTCGGCGATCGCCGCAACGTCGCGGTGGTCGCGCAGAGCGGCGCGACCGCGTCGGGCATCCGCTCCGGCATGCTCGGCCGTGGCATCGCGGTATCGCTGTCGGTCGCCACCGGGAACGAAGCCGTGGTTCATGCCAGCGACCTGATCGACCTGGTCGTTGCCGAGGGCACCGCCAACGCGATCGCCCTCTATGTCGAGCAGATCCGGAACCCGCAGGCGTTTCTGCGCGCGGTCCGCAAGGCGCGCGACGCCAGCGTGCCGGTGATCATGATGCATCCTGGCCGCAGCAAACGCGGCCAGGAAGCGGCGCAATCGCACACCGGCTCGATGGTCGGAGATTATGCGCTGATGCGCATTGCGGTGGAGAACGAAGCGGTCGTCGTCGTCGATACGATGGACGAATTGTTCGACACCGTCGCGATCCTCCACCGCTTCCCGTCGCCTCCCGTCGGCGCGCTAGGCATCGTGACGAACTCCGGCGCGATCCGCGGCATGGCGTTCGACTTCGCCGAGGATATCTCGCTGCCGGTCGCCGATCTTTCGGCCGAGACGCTGGCGCGCATTTCGACGCTGCTTCCCGCCGGCATGGAGATCGACAATCCGCTCGACGTCGGCACCACCGGCTTCACCAATGGCGGCATCTTCGGCCAGTCGACCCAGGCCATGCTCGGCGATCCAGCCGTCGGCGCGGTCCTCTTGCCCATGGCCGGTGGCGGCCCTTCGCAGCAGCGCTCGAAGGGCGACTCGATCATCCCGGTGGCATTGACCGCGACCAAGCCCGTGGCCGTCGTGATTACCGGTGACGAATCGCCGCTGGACGCCGAGTTCGTCGCGGCGATGCGCGCGAGCGAAACCCCGCTGTTCCGCTCGCCCGAGCGCGCGATGCGCGCCTTCGCCGCGGTTGCCCGCTATGCGGCGGCGCTGGACAGTGTCAGCGATCGCACGCCGGTCGCGACCGGCCTGACCGGCTGGGGCGCGCCCGGCGTGAAACCCGAGTATGTCGGCAAGGATTTTCTTCGCCGCATCGGCGTCCAAGTCCCCGCCGGCGACCTCGCCGCCACGGTCGATGACGCTCTCGCAATCGCCGCCCGCGTCGGCTTTCCGGTCGTGCTCAAGGCGCAGGCCGTGGCGCTGTCACACAAGAGCGACGCCGGCGGCGTGATCCTCAATCTGCGCGACGACGCCGCGCTGCGCGACGGCTGGGCGATGCTGATGGCCAATGTCGGCGCGGTGACGCTCGATGGCGTTCTGGTCGAACAGATGTCCGCGCCCGGGCTCGAGCTCGTCGTCGGCGCGCGGAATCATCCCGAATGGGGCCCGTCGGTGCTCGTGGGCCTGGGCGGCGTGCTGATCGAGGCGCTCGACGCCGCGGAACTGCTCCCCGCCGATATCTCGCATGCCCGCGCCGTCGAGCGCATCCTGGGGCTGCGCGGGGCCAAGATGCTCGGCGAGTTCCGCGGAAGGCCCGCGCGCGACGTCAACGCCGTCGCCGATGTGGTGGTCAAGGTTGGCGCGGCGATGCGCGCCGGACTCGCCATCGAAGAGATCGATATCAACCCGCTGATGGTGCTGGCCCAGGGCGAGGGCGCTGTCGCGCTCGACGCGCTGATCGTCACCGGCGCATAATTACAGGATCAGACAGATGGAAACGACCATGGCAACCACCGAAGAAAAGCCCATCCCCGGCGGCAACACCGTCCTCGTCCAGTTCGAGGATGGCATCGCCTGGGTCCATCTCAACCGACCCGAAAAGCGCAACGCCATGAGCATGGAACTGGCGCGCGAGATGAACCAGGTGCTCGACGCGCTCGAGATCGACGATCGCTGCGGCGTCATCGTCCTGACCGGTAGTGGCGAAGCCTTTTCGGCGGGCATGGATCTTCAGGGATTCTTCCGCGCCTCGGACGCGATCAGCGACGTCGAGCGCCACCGCGCCTATCGCGAGACCCGTGCCTGGCAGTGGCGGACCTTGATGTATTACGCCAAGCCGACCATCGCCATGGTCAATGGCTGGTGCTTCGGCGGCGCCTTCACGCCGCTGATTTGCTGCGACCTGGCCATCGCTGACGAGAAAGCAGTGTTCGGCCTCTCCGAAATCAACTGGGGCATTATCCCCGGCGGCGTGGTCTCAAAGGCGATCTCGACGCTGATGGGCGACCGCGAGGCGCTCTACTACGTGATGACAGGCGAGAATTTCGACGGCAAGCGCGCCAAGGAACTTGGCCTCGTCAACGAAGCGGTGCCCGCCGACAAGCTCAAGGAGCGCACCCGCGAGCTCGCCAGGATCCTGCTCGACAAGAACCCGACGACGCTCCGCCAGGCGCGCATGGCCTATAAGTACGCCCGGGAGATGGACTGGGAGCTCGCCGCCGAATATCTTACCGCCAAGGTTGATCAAACCACGTTCGTCGATCGCGAAAAGGGCCGCGAAAAGGGCATGGTCCAGTTCCTCGATGAGAAGAGCTACAAACCGGGTCTCGGTAATTACAACCGCGAAGGGAAGTAGGCGGGATGATCCGGCCCAGCGCCAAGAAGGGCGACGAACTGGGAGCAGTGGCTCCCGGCCTCGTCGAGATGACCGACCGGATTCTCTACAACGAGGTATGGGAGCGCAAGGAGCTGTCGAAGCGCGACCGCTCCTTGCTCACCGTTGCCGCGCTGATGACCGCCAATCGCCACCAGCAGCTCGAGGCGCATCTCGGATTGGCGCTCGATAACGGCGTCACCAGGGAGGAATTGGGCGAAGCGATGCTGCATCTCGCCTTCTACGCCTCCTGGCCCGCATCGATCACTGCCTCACGACTGCTCCTGAACGTCATCCAGCAGCGAGAGGCCGGCGACTGCCAAGACGAGAAGTGATCTAGGTCTGATCGGCTAGCTCAATACCTCACCCGACAATCCCGCTGCCACGCTCGCTTCGCTGTCGACGAAGGGGCGGCGGATCCGTGCCGGTATTTCGGCGACTGGGCTCGCCATCGGTAAATTGCAGGTCGATCAGCTTTCCGGCGCGAGAGGTGCCAGGCCGCGGATCAAATCCGCGCCGCGTTCGGCGACCATGATCACCGCGGCGTTGATGTTGGCGCCCGGCACCGTCGGCATCACCGATGCATCGACGACCCGCAGTCCGGATATGCCCTTCACCCGCAAGTTGCTGTCTACGACCGCGCCGGGATCTTCGCCCATCCGGCAGGTGCCGGTCGGGTGCTGGGTGATCTTGAGGTTGTTACGAATAAAGTCGTCGAGATCGGCGCCGCTGCCCGGCGCGATCTCCTTCTCGACCATTTCGTGCAGCGGCGATGCCGCGAAGATCTTGCGCACCGCTGCGATGCCGCCGCGGATGTCGGCAAAGTCGGTGGGGGTGGAAAGCAGGTTGAGATCGATGCGCGGCTTGGCGAGCGGATCGGATGAACGCAATTCGACCGTGCCGCGGCTCTCGGGATGCAATTGCATCACCATCACCGACAGGACGTGGCTTTGCTGCTTGCCGAACGGATACCAGAGCTTGGCATCGAGCCGCACCGGAAGAAACACCAATTGGATGTTGGGACGCTCGAGCTCGGGCCTCGTGCGCAGCATCTGTACGCCGCTGGTGATCTGGCTGGCGAAGGGGCCCTTCCCGGTCGCGATCCAGCGCAGCACCGACCAGGCCGCACGATCGAAGCGGAGCGCGCTGAGGAAGCTGGTGTCGCGCGCCGCGAAGGTCATGTAGACCAAGGGGTGCTCGGACAGGTCGCGGCCGACCCCCGGTGCATCGACTTCCAGCGGAATGCCCAGTGCGTCGAGCTGCGCTGCCGGTCCGATCCCCGACAGCATCAGCAATTGCGGCGAATTATAGGCCCCGCCGCTCAGCACCACTTCCTTGCGCGCGCGCAGCTGCGAAAGCCTGCCCTCCTGGCTGACTTCGACGCCGACGGCGCGCTTGTCCTCGATCAGTATCCGGGTCACCTGCGCGCCCGAAAGCACGGTTAAATTGGGGCGTTTCAGCGCCGGCGCGAGATAGGCGCGGGCCGTGCTGGCGCGCCGGCCCTTGCGATCGACCGTCACTTCGCACCCGGAAAAGCCCTCCTGCCTGTCCCCGCTCAGATCGTCGCTTTCCGTATAGCCGGCAGCGACCACCGATTGCCGGATCGGCGCCTGCAACAAGCGGCTGCCATCGACCGGCGTAACGCTGAGCGGTCCGCTGTCGCCATGATATTTCCCGGCGCCGCGCCAGCTCGTCTCCATCTTGCGGAAATAGGGCAGGACGTCGGCATAACTCCAGCCGCGAGCCCCCATCTGGGCCCAGCCGTCATAGTCCCGCGAATGACCGCGCATGTAGATCATGCCATTCACCGAGGAGGAACCGCCATGGACGCGCCCGCGCGGCAGAGGCATTGATCGCCCCGCCAATTTGGCGTCCGGCTCGCTGGAATAGCCCCAGTCATAGGTCGGATTGGCGGCGGCCATCATGAAGCCCAAAGGCATCCGGAACAGCCAATTGTCATCCTTGCCGCCGGCCTCGATCAGCAGCACCGACTCCGTGCCGCTTTCGCTCAGCCGATTGGCGAGCACGCAGCCGGCCGATCCGGCGCCGACGACGATGTAATCAAATTCGCGCTCTCTCTCAGGCATGCCGTCTTCCCGTCTTTCGGAAGCGCAAACGCCCCTGACGCAAGATAATTTTGGGGCGCGAAAGCCTGCCGCGGCCCGGTCGATTGCGTTGTGGCATGGCAAATAGCATTCGACAAGATATAATGTCGTTGGTTATGGTGCATCTTGGAGGCGAAGCTCGGCGGACGAGTGTGGACCGCCTTCCGAGCGTAAATTGTGCTGAGAGGGGCCCTGAAATGACAAGCGCGGCAACGCTGGAACAACCGCAAGTGCCCTCGCTGGACAAGGCGCGGGCCTTTGCCGCCAAGACACACAAATTGTTCATCGGCGGCCAGTGGATCGATCCGCTCGAAGGCAAAACCTTCGCAAGCCACAATCCAGCGACCGCCGCCAAACATGCCGATATCGCCGAAGCGAGCGCAGCCGATGTCGATCGCGCGGTGGTCGCCGCGCGGACGGCGATGGACGATCCCGAATGGAGCGAGATGAAGCCGTCGGCGCGCGCGCGCCTGATCAATCGCCTCGCCGATGCGCTCGAGGCCAATATTGACGAATTCGCCGCACTGGAGACGCTCGACAACGGCATGCCGGTGCGCGACGCCAAATTCTTCCACATCCCTCACGCGATCGAATCGCTGCGCTACAATGCCGGCTGGGCGACCAAGCTCAACGGCGAGACCATCGCATTGTCGGGCATGGGTACGTGGCACGCTTACACTCTGCGCGAACCGGTCGGCGTCGTCGCCCAGATCGTCCCATGGAACGCGCCGCTCGCGATGGCCTGCGCCAAAATCGGCCCGGCGCTTGCCGCCGGTTGTGCCGTGATCCTCAAGCCCGCGGAGGAAACCTCGCTGACCGCGTTGCGCCTCGCGCATCTGGTCGAGGAAATCGGCTTCCCCGCCGGGGTGTTCAATCTGTTGACCGGTTTCGGCGAGCCTGTCGGCGCGGCGCTGACCGCGCATCCCGGCGTCGCCAAGGTCTCCTTCACCGGCTCGACCGAAGTCGGCCGGCTGATCCTTCGCGCCGCCGCCGGCAATTTCAAGCGCGTCACGCTCGAGCTTGGCGGCAAGACTCCGGTGATCGTGCTGCCCGATGCCGATCCGCTCAAGGCCATCGAAGGCGCCGCGCGCGCGATCTTCACCAATGCCGGCCAGGTCTGCAACGCCGGCTCGCGGCTGTTCGTCCATGAGCGCCATTTCGACCAGGTCGTCGAGGGGGTCGGCAAGATCGCCGACGCGATGAAGCTCGGTTCGGGGTTCGACGCCGATACGACCATGGGCCCGTTGATCTCCCAAGAACAGCGCGACCGCGTCCGCGGCTATGTCAAAAGCGGCGTTTCCGATGGGGCCACCCTGCATGCCGGCGGCCGCGAGATCGACGGCGAGGGCTTCTTCGTCGCGCCGGCGGTCCTCACCGGGACCCGGGCCGAGATGGCCGTGCGCCGAGAAGAGATTTTCGGCCCGGTATTGTGTGCGATGTCGTTCGCCGACCAGGACCTCGATCGCATCGCCGCCGACGCCAATGCCAGTGATTATGGCTTGGGCGCGGTGGTGTGGACCAATGATTTGTCCGCCGCGCACAAACTGGCACGCAAGCTCAAGGCCGGCACCGTCCGGGTGAATGGCGGCGGGCTCGACCCCGCATTGCCGTTCGGCGGCTTCAAGCAATCAGGCTGGGGCCGCGAGAACGGCCGCGAGGGTGTGGATGCCTATACGGAGGTCAAGTCCGTGGCGATCGCGCTCTAAAAAAATTTGCGTCATGCGTTCGTGACGAATGCCGTTCGTCATATAGATAAGCCACTGAGGTGGAGGGGTAATTTTGAAGAATAATCCGGGAATCGGAATCATCGGCGG
>DASVNU010000126.1:0-5288 GCA_036383655.1 Sphingomonas sp.
CAGTCCCTCGGTCTCGTCGGCGGTCGCGATCAGCTTGAGCGAATCGCGCAGCCACTGGACCAGGCTGCCGGCAACGAACACCGAGCCTTCGAGCGCATAAGCGCGGCGACCATCGAGTTGCCAGGCGACCGTCGCGAGCAGGCGGTTCTTCGAGGTCGGCTGGCGCGCGCCATATTGCGTCAGCACGAACGCACCGGTGCCGAACGTCGCCTTGGTATCGCCCGGCGTCAGGCAGGCCTGACCGATCGTCGCCGCCTGCTGATCGCCGGCCATGCCGCAGATCGGGATCGGCGCGCCGAACAGGCTGGTGGTGCCATAATTGCCCGCGCAATCGACGATCTCGGGCAGCGCCTGGCGCGGCGCGTCGAACAGGTCGATCAGGCCATCGTCCCAATGCCCGCTACCGATCGCCATCAGCGCGGTACGACTGGCATTGGTCGCGTCGGTGATGTGCAGCCCGCCGCGATTGTCGTTGGCGGTGAGCTTCCACACCAGCCACGAATCGATCGTGCCGACCGCCAGCCGGTCGCCCGCTTGCTTGAGCTGCGGCCAATTGGCCATCGCCCAGCCGATCTTGGATCCCGAGAAATAGGGATCGAGCAACAGGCCGGTGCGCGCCTGGACGGTCGGCTCGTGCCCTGCTTCCTTGAGCTCGCGGCACCATGACGCCGTGCGCCGGTCCTGCCAGACGATCGCGGGCGCCAGCGGCTCGCCGCTCTTTTTGTCCCAGAACACCACCGTCTCACGCTGGTTGGTGATACCGATCGCGGCCACCGCCTCGGCGCCGCCGGCAAGCGCGACCATTTTCCGGGTGCAGGCGAGCGTCCGGTCCCAGATCTCGACGGCGTCGTGCTCGACCAGGCCAGGGGAGGGGTAATGCTGAGTCAGGTCGGCCGATTCGCTGCCCAGGCATGTGCCGTCGGGCGCGAACAGCATCGCGCGGGTGGAGGTCGTGCCTTCGTCGATGACCAGCAGCTTGTCGCCCATTTCACGACGCTAGCCGGGATTACTTTGCCAGCCAATGGCGCTAGGGAAGCGCTATGAGTAACGGTGAGAGCGGCATAGGGGCGAGTTTGTCGGCGACAGTAGGCGGCGCCGCAGCGGTCGTGCCGAGCGCGCCCGAGCCGCCGGCGTCGGCCGACGATGGTCCGCCCCCCGTCATCGATCCCCGGCGTGATCGCCTGCTCGCCGCGCTGACGTTGATCGCCGGTGTCGGGCTGGTGATCGGGTTGCCGTTCGCGCTCAAGGCGGGCGCCGAATTCTTCCTGCCGATCACGATCGCCCTGGTCATCTCGATCGCGCTCATTCCGGTGCTCGAATGGCTCGAGCGGCGCCGGCTGCCGTCCTGGCTCGCCTCATTGATCTGCGTGCTGACCTTCCTGGCCGCGGCGAACGTCGCGCTGGCCGCGATCGTCGTCCCGGCGATCGAATTCTTCCGCCGCCTGCCCGAACGGATCGACCGTATCCAGGCGAACCTGGCACCGGTGCTCGACCTTTATGCGAGCCTCGAGAAATACATCAACAAGGCGGCGGCGCATATCGCCACCATTCCCAAAGTCCGGTCCGCGTCGCCGGTATCGCCGCCGAGTTCGCTGCTCGACCTCATCGCCACATCGGCGCCGGCCGCGCTGGTACAGATATTCTTCGGCGTGCTGGTGGTGTTCTTCTTCCTCGCCGGCTGGACGCGGACGCGGCGGCGCACGATCACCAGCCGCTCGAGCTTCGGCGGCGCGATGGCGACGGCGCGGGTGATCCAGGACGTGGTCGACGACGTCTCGGCCTATCTCGGCACGATCACCGCGATCAACATCGTGCTCGGACTGATCGTCTCGGCCGCCTTGTGGCTGATCGGCATGCCTTACCCGTTGATGTGGGGCGGCATCGTCACCTTGCTCAACTACATTCCCTATTTCGGGCCGATCGTCGCCGCCCTGCTGCTCGCGGTCGGTGGGCTGATGACCTTTCCCGACATCTGGGTGGCGCTGATGCCGGCCGGAATCATGATCGGTTGCCATCTGCTCGAAGCCAATGCGGTGACGCCGTTCATCGTCGGGCATCGCCTGACGATCAGCCCGGTGCTGATCCTGATCTCGCTGAGCTTCTGGAGCTGGGTATGGGGCACGCCCGGCGCGTTGCTCGCGGTGCCGCTGCTGATCATCATGCAGACCGTGATCGGCGCGGCGGGCAAGCCCGACATCGCCGGGTTCCTGTTCGAACACGGCACGCTGGTCAGCGAACGCAAGCGCGGTCGCTGGGGTGTGCGACGAAACTGATTTGACCGCTGTTGACACTGGGGGGCGGCTCGCTTAGTGGCCGCGCCTCACGCTTCCAAGCGGGTGTAGCTCAGTTGGTTAGAGCGCCGGCCTGTCACGCCGGAGGTCGCGGGTTCGAGCCCCGTCACTCGCGCCATTTTCGGCGAACCGAAATGGCTCAGCGCTGCTGTCGTCCATGCTTGATGCGCGCGATATAGACCGCCTCGTCGGCTACCCAATAACGCAGCACGTAGGGCGAGACGGAAACGAGCTCGCGAAAGCCATCGTCGGTGAGACGTCAGCGATTTGGGAAGTCGGCGAGACTGTTGCCTGCATCTACCAGTCGCTGAACGAACCGGTCAGCGGCCTCCGGATTGAACTGACGAAGATATCCACGGATTGCCTCGATCGATATGATCGCATCCTCAAGCCAGATTATTCGAACCATTCGGCGGGGGGCGGTCCCTCCTGGGGCGTGCCCCAGGTCTTGAGCCAGGCAACGACCTTTTCGTGCGGAACACCTTTGCCCGCCGCGATATCGGCCAGCGCCTTCGCGTCGGCCGCCGCCTCGGCTTCGGGGCTCATTTCAAACAGGTCGCGTTCGGCGTTCATGATGCGAATATAGCGTGAACACGGCGCTACTTCCAGCGACCGGTTTCCATCCAACGCAGCATGCGACGCATCGGCAGCAGCCATAACCATACGATGCCGGTGACGAGATAGAACGGCAATTGGATCCAGGCCGGCCATTGTCCCACCCAAGGCGACAGGCTGACGACGGCGATGCACCAGATCGCGATCAACGCCATGATGGCGAGCATGCCCACCGGCTTCTGCCAGCGCGGTGTCGGCGGCGGGTTCATCGTGTGATCCATCCCTGTTCGGTGACGACGGCGTGGAGCTTCACATCCCACGGATCGACCGGCAAATCCTCGACCTGCTGGACGCTCCAGGCGACGCCGACGCGCCAGGCATCGGGGAAGCGCGCGAAGACGCCGTCATAATAGCCCGCGCCCTGGCCCAGGCGATCGAGCCTGGCGTCGAACGCCAGCATCGGGGTCAGGATGATGTCGGGTCGTAATTCGGCGGCAAGCGCGGGCGGCTGGCTGAGCCCGAACGGCCCGGCCTCCAGCGCCGCTTCGGTTTCCCAGGCGAGGAACCGCATCGGCTCACTGCGGACCGTGACATGGGGCAGGGCGAGCACGCATCCCGCCTCGACCGCGGCGCGCGCCAGCGGCGAGGGATCGGCTTCGCTGCCGATCGGGACATAGGAGGTGACGGTCAGGCCGTGGTCTAGCCGCGCGCGAAACGCGTCGGGCACCGCGATCGGCGAGGGCTTGCCCGCGACAAAGGCGTCGCGCGCGGCGCGGAGTCGCGCCCGCAGCGCCTGTTTGCTGTTGTTCGTCATGTTCCGGTGGAGTGGCGGGACCACCGTGGATCGTTTGCCGGGTTATCCTCTGACGCACGGTACGTCAGGTGGGGGCCATATGCGTCGGACCAGGATCCGGACAGGGACAGCCCCCATGGATGATGAATAGCCTCAGGGATAATAAAGGCTCGTATCGGGCAGTACCCGCCGTGCATGAATCTAGGCGCTCGGTGCCGGTTTCTCAAGGGTCTCGGCAAGCGCTTCCAGGCGGTCGGCAAGGCGATTGAGGTAAGCGGGGCTGGGACCGCCATCCACCAACGGGCGATTTTCCGCCTGATGGAGATTGTCGGCGAGCATCAGCGCGATCAGCAGCATGGTGCGTTCGGCGTTGAGGCCGCCCGAGGCGCGGTTGGCCATCGCCCAGCGCTGATCAAGCATTTCTCCCAATCGGCGAAGCTGGGCTTCCTCACCGTCGCGGCAAGCGACATTGTGGCGGCGGTCGCCGATCGTCAGCGTGACCTCAGCCATTCCTCGCCCCCAGCGCATCGAGCGCGGCGATCGCCTCGCCGACGCGGGTGCGCAGCGATTCGTGTCGTGTCTTCAAATCCTGCGCGCTCCTGTCGCGCGCCGAGACGGCGCGTTCGATGCGGGCGAGCGCGGCGTCGATCCGATCGGTCGGGGAAGCGTCTGCCATCGGAGGGAGATAGCACGGCAAGGGGACGCGGCAAGATCGTTTCGCCGTGCAAAGGGCTCGGTCTCGCCGCCGATCATCGCCGTGACGGCGGCCGATCCGTCGCGAACAGTTGCTTATCGTGCGGTCGGCGAGGGCTGCGGAATGGCCGTAGCGGGCGTAAAATGCCGGTGCTGACGGTTGACGCGCCGCGCCGGCATCCCCAAAGGCACCCGCGACCGACCGGCCCCATTCGCGCGTGCCGGCATCAGCGGCTCAGGGAGCGGAACACATGGCGGTGAAGGTTGCAATCAACGGGTTCGGACGGATCGGACGTCTGGTGGCGCGCGCGATGCTCGCGCAGGGCGATACCGGCCTCGACCTGGTGGCGATCAACGATCTTGGTGATGCCAAGGCCAATGCCTGGCTGTTCAAGCGCGACTCGGTCCATGGCAAATGGCCGGGCGAAGTCCATGCCGACGGGCAGGACATGGTGATCGACGGCAAGCGCATCCGCGTCACCGCCGAACGCGATCCGGCGAACCTGCCGCACAAGGAACTGGGCGTCGAGCTGGTGCTCGAATGCACCGGTTTCTTCACCGATCGCGACGCTTGCCAGAAGCATATCGATGCCGGCGCCAAGAAAGTGCTGATCTCGGCGCCTGGCAAGAATGTCGATCTTACCGTCGTCTACGGCGTCAACCACGACAAGCTGACCGCCGACCACAATATCGTCTCGAACGCCTCGTGCACGACCAATTGCCTGGCGCCGGTCGCCAAGGTGCTGAACGACGAATTCGGCATCGAGCGCGGCCTGATGACCACGGTCCATGCTTATACCAACGATCAGAAGATCCTCGATCAGATCCATTCCGACCTGCGCCGCGCGCGGGCGGCGGCGATGTCGATCATTCCGACCACCACCGGCGCCGCGCGCGCTGTCGCCGAGGTACTGCCCGAGCTCAAGGGCAAGCTCGACGGTTCGGCGATCCGCGTG
>DASVNU010000127.1:0-1909 GCA_036383655.1 Sphingomonas sp.
GTCCATCAGCGGCGGCGGAGTCAGCTTGGCAAGCACCGGCGGCAGCGGCGGCCGCGCGGGCGGGGCATTGCCGCGGATCGCGGGGTCGTCGCCGGGCATCAACGGGCGGTGGCGGACCCCAACCGTGCCGGTGACACGGACGCCGCGCGCCTTGAGCAGATTGGCGAAGCGCCACGCGGCGTAGCGCGCCGGATCGTCGATCCCGACGCGCAATTTGTCGGGCTTGGCGTCGGCGCCGATCGTGCCGGTCAGGCGAAGCTCATAGCCATTGGGGGCGCGGTCGAACTCGACCGAACTCTTGCTGCCCGCGACGGTGATCAATCGATTGTCGGCAGTGTAATAAGCCGGCAACTCGACCTTGGGCACTGCACCGACCGCGCCGGGCGTGACGGTCACCGGCAATTCATTGTCATCCATCGTCAGCGCCGAGGTGCCAGTACCCGATCGCGTCGGGATGTTGTTCCAGCTCATCCCCGGGCCCCAGCGCTCGTCCGGGAGGAGGGTGTCGTCGCCGATCACGTCGCCGACCACCCGGGTTTTCTTCGCCACCGCGTCGGCGAGCGTCGTCAGGCAATCGACGGTGCAATCGTCGGCGCCCGACAGCCGCGCATCGCCATTGCCGATCAGCACGGCGTCGCGCCCGTCGAGCCGCACCGCGGCCCCGCCGGTCGTGTCGGGCTGGGTCAGGTCGCCCATCGTGTCGAGCGCGGTGGCGGTGGTGAACATCTTGGTGTTCGATGCGGGGATGAAGCGCGCGTCTGGATTGATCGCGACGACGTCGCGGCCCTGATCGTCGACCACGACGATGCCGAACCGCGTGCCGGGTCCGGCCTGCGCCAGCGTCGCCTCGACCCGCGCCGTGAGGTCCTTGTCCTGCGCCGCGGCGGGGACCGCGATCGCCAGCGTGACGACGAGCGCGAGAGCCTGTTTCGTCATATGTTGCGTCCCCCGATCAGGAAAAAGCGAGCGGCGACGCCGCCCATTCGGCGCGTGCCCGCGCGATCAATGTCTTGAGCGTCGCCGCCTGCCGCCGCCACGCGCCCTCGGTCGGCGCGTCCCAGGCGTCGATCGTGTCGCGCAGCGCATCGATCGCGAAGTCGACGAACAGATCATATTCGTCCTGACGGAGCTCGCCGTAATTGCGGTGGTTGAAGACGAGTTCGGCAACCTGGCTCCAGACCCATTTCCGGTCCTGTGCGAGCCCGTACATCCATTGCAACGTCTCGTCGGTCATCCGCACCGAGGTCGCGTCGACATGGATGAAGATCGCGCGGCGATCGGGGAAGCGCGCGAAGAAGCGATCGAACAACAGCCCGCGCATCGCCGCCTCACGGCCATCGAGCGCGATCAGGCTCGCTTCGATCAGCGTGGCGTCATTCATCGTTGGTCGAGCGATAGACTGCCTCGTCGAGCTCGCCTTCCCAGCGCGCGACGGTCGTGGCGACCGCGAGGTTGGCGCAGGCGCTCGGGACGGTACGGGTCATGTCGAGCAGGCGGTCGAACGGCAGGACGAAGCCAACCACGAGCGCGGTCTGCTCGGGCGGGACACCGACCGCCGACAGCACCGCGGCGAGCATGAACAGCGACGCGGACGGGACCGGCGCGGTGCCGAATGCGGCGAGCGATCCGGTCAGCAGCACGAGCAGATAGACCGACGGCGTCAGCGGCGTGCCGAACGCCTGGAGCGCGAACAGGCTGAGCAGGCCGACGTACATGGCGGTGCCGTCCTTGCCGATGCTCGCGCCCAAGGGCAGCACGGTCGAATAGACCGGGCGACTGATGCCGAGATTGTCCTCGGACACGCGCATCGCGACCGGCAGGGTTGCCCCGCTCGACGCGGTCGAGAAGGCGACGACCAACGCATCGACGATGCCGCGGAAGAAGGGGAGGACGGGCAGCTTGGCGACGA
>DASVNU010000128.1:0-8390 GCA_036383655.1 Sphingomonas sp.
CTCGAAGCGCTCGAGAAAGTCGGCATCGACCCCGCACGGCGGGCCGAAACGGTATCGGTCGAGGAGTTCATCGAGCTCGCGCGCTGCTTGTCCTGAACGATGTCGCAAGCGAGAGCCCCTCTCCCGCCTGCGGGAGAGGGAGGGGCCCGCCGCGCAGCGGTGGGAGGGTGAGGGTCTTCTTTCTTCTTTTCAGCTTATTCGCTTGGAAGAAGAAAGAAGACCCTCACCCAACCTGCACCGGGTGAACAGCGCCCCGCGCTGTTCAGGTCATGCCGGAGGCATGACCGACCCGGTGCACCCGTAAACGGGAGAGGGCTTTACACACCCTATTTCGAAGCGTCGGCGGTTTCGGGAACCTTGGTTGCCGGGGCCGCGCTCGGCGGCGGGCCCTTGGCGATGACCGAGGCCAAGGTCATCGCATCCGGGCACGGCTTCTTGCCGCACAATGTCTTGATCCGCGCCAGATTCTCGCGTGCCGCTTCCATCGCGCCCTTGGACACCAACGCTTCGCCCTGACCGCGCAAGGCAGACATGTCGTTGGGCTCGATCGACAATGCCTCGCGGTAGAGTCGGATCGCCTTGCCGGGCAGACCCTGGCGCGTCGCGACCGTTGCAAGTTCCAGGAACGCGGCGCGGTTGCGCGGATCGACCGCCAGCGCGGTTTCGATCAGGTCGGTCGCGCTATCGAGGTTCCCCGACGCCGCGGCCGCTCGGCCCTGCGTCAGCAATGCCATCGACCGCGGGTCGATCTGCGCATCGGCGCGCTGGCCTTGCAGGGAAGTCGAAACGCTCAGTCCCGCCAAAGCGATTGCGAGCGCTACGGGCGAAAAACGCATGATCGTCTCCACTCGGGGCACAACGCCACCGGCTAGCATGGCCGGATCAGCCGCGCGACAAAAAAGCCGTCGGTCGCGTCGTGCGCCGGGGTGAGCCGCCTGCCGACTCCGCGCGGCCGCCCCTGCGCGATCGGCGCTTCGGCGGTCCAGCCGGGATGGTCGGTGAGGAAGCGATCGACCTGCCCTGCCCCTTCCTCGTCGAGCAGTGAACAGACGATATAAACCAATGCGCCGCCGGGGCGGACGAGCGTCGCGCCGAGATCGAGCAGCCGCGATTGCGTCGCGACCAGGCGAGCAATGCGCGGCGGGCTCAGGCGCCAGCGCGCCTCCGGGTTGCGCCGCCATGTGCCGGTGCCGGAACAGGGCGCGTCGATCAGCACGACATCGGCGCGATCGCTCCAATCCTCCAGTGCCGCCGCTTCACGGTCGCCGTCGAGCAACCTGGTTTCGATGATCGTCGCCCCGGCGCGCTCCGCCCGTGGCGGGAGACGCGACAGCCGGCCCCGATCGACGTCGCTCGCCAGCACGGTCCCGCGATTGTCCATGGCCGCCGCCAAAGCGAGCGCCTTGCCGCCCGCGCCCGCGCACAGGTCGATCACTTGCATGTCGGGCTCGACGTGCGCCGCCGCAGTGACCATCTGGCTGCCGGCATCCTGGATTTCGACCAGGCCGTCCTGCCAGGCCTGCGTCTGGTCGACCGCACTCCCGGTCGGCAGGCGGAGAGCATCGGGCGCACCGTCGACCGGACGCACCTCTGTAAACAACTCGGCTGCTTCGGCAGGCGTTGTGCGCAAGCGATTGACGCGCAGGTCGAGCGGCGCGCGGTCGATCAGGCTGGCGATATCCGCCGGCTCCAGCCCCGACGCCGCCAGCCGCCTGCCCAGCCATCCCGGCACCCGCGCTTCGGCAGTGCGCGGTTCGTCGGGATCGATCGCTTGGGGGGCGTGTCCCGAGCCGTCGAACATAGCCGCGATCCCGGGATCGAGATCGGCAAGCGCAACCATGGCCTCACGCCCCGAGACCGGCGGCTCACCGAACCGGCGAATGGCTTCATAGACCAGCTCGCGCACCGCGCGGCGATCCTTCGACCCGGCATAGCGCCGTGTCGCGAAATAGCGGGCGATCAGGGTATCGGCCGCGGCACCGCCTTCACGGGCAGCAACGATCGCGGCGTCGAGCAGCTCGATCGCTGCCGCCAGGCGTGCGCCCGGCGTCATCGCGTCGGGTAATTCGGCGCCTCGCGCGTGATCGTCACGTCGTGGACATGGCTTTCCTGCAGTCCCGCGCCGGTGATCTGGACGAATTGCGCGCGCTTCTGCAGGTCCGTGATGGTGCGCGACCCGGTATAGCCCATCGCCGCACGAATGCCGCCGACCAGCTGGTGGATGACGTCGCGCGCCGGCCCCTTGAACGCGACCTGACCCTCGATGCCTTCGGGCACCAGCTTCATCTGGTCCTTGATGTCGCCCTGGAAATAACGATCGGCCGAGCCGCGGCCCATCGCGCCGACCGAGCCCATGCCGCGATACGATTTATAGGCACGGCCCTGATACAGGAAGGTTTCGCCGGGCGCTTCCTCGGTACCGGCGAGCAGCGACCCGATCATGCAGGTCGACGCACCTGCCGCCAGCGCCTTGGCCATGTCGCCCGAGGTGCGGATGCCGCCGTCGGCGATGATCGGCACGCCCGCCTTGGCGCCTTCCTCGGCGCAATCCATCACCGCGGTCAGCTGAGGCACGCCCACCCCGGCGACGACGCGCGTGGTGCAGATCGACCCCGGCCCAATCCCGACCTTGATCCCGTCGGCGCCGGCATCGATCAGCGCGCGCGTCGCTTCGGCGGTCGCGACATTGCCGGCGATGACCTGGACCGAGTTCGACAGCTTCTTCACCCGTTCGACCGCGCGCGCCACGTCCTTGTTATGGCCATGCGCGGTATCGATCACCACCAGATCGAGCTCGGCATCGACCAGTGCGGCGGTCCGCTCGAATCCCTTGTCGCCGACCGTGGTCGCGGCGGCGACGCGCAACCGGCCCGCTTCGTCCTTGGTCGCGTTGGGATAGGTCACCGCCTTTTCGATGTCCTTCACGGTGATCAGCCCGACGCACTTATAGTCGTCGTCGACCACCAGCAGCTTTTCGATCCTGCGCTGGTGGAGCAGGTGTCGTGCCTCTTCGTGCCGGACACCGATCGAGGCAGTCGCCAGATTGTCCTTCGTCATCAGTTCGGAGACGGGCTGTTTGGGATTGCCGGCGAAGCGAACATCGCGGTTGGTCAGGATACCGACCAATTTGCCGTTGGTTTCGGTTACCGGAATCCCGCTGATCCGGTGGTGCGCCATCAACGCCTGCGCCTCGGCGAGCGTCGCGTTGGGTGCGATGGTGATCGGATTGACCACCATTCCACTTTCGTAGCGCTTGACCGCGCGGACCGCGGCGACCTGTTCCTCGACCGACAAATTGCGGTGAAGCACCCCGATCCCGCCGAGCTGCGCCATGACGATCGCCATGTCGGCCTCGGTCACCGTATCCATCGCCGAGGACAGGATCGGGATCGACAGAGCGATGCCGCGCGTCAGCCGCGTCGCGGTATCGGCCTCGCTCGGCAGCACGTCGGACTCGGCCGGTACGAGCAATACGTCGTCAAAGGTCAGGCCGAGCCGGATATTCATGGGGAGCGCCAATCTCTCGAATCGCAGGTTGGCGGTCCATGTAAACGCGGGCCGCCGGATTAGCTAGGGCCCGCGCTCGACGACCGCGTGCGTGTCGCATTTCGCTATATTGGCGACCGCGATCTGTTACTATCACGGCGAGATCGGCGGTCCTGCCGAACGGACTTTTGGGGGAAGTGGTGATGGGTGCAATCATCGGATTGCTAGCGGGCGTACTGGTGGTGATCTACCTCCTCAGCTCGATCAAAGTCGTACGGCAGGGCTATCAATATACCGTCGAGCGCTTCGGCAAGTTCACCTATGTCGCGCAACCTGGCCTGACGTTCATCACGCCGATGTTCGACCGCATCGGGCGCCGCGTGAACATGATGGAGCAAGTGCTCGATATCCCGGGTCAGGAGATCATCACCAAGGACAATGCGATGGTCGCGGTCGACGGAGTGGTGTTCTTCCAGGTGCTCGACGCGGCCAAGGCGGCCTATGAAGTCAGCGACCTCTATGTCGCGATCATGCAGCTGGCGACGACCAATTTGCGCACCGTGATGGGGTCGATGGACCTCGATGAATTGCTGTCCAAGCGCGACGAGATCAACGCCCGCCTGCTGTCGGTGGTCGACCACGCGACCGAGGCCTGGGGAGTCAAGATCACCCGCGTCGAACTCAAGGACATCCGCCCGCCCGCGGACATCGTCAACGCGATGACTCGCCAGATGAAGGCCGAGCGCGAGAAGCGCGCGACGATCCTCGAATCCGAAGCCGCGCGGCAAAACGAGATCAACCGCGCCGAGGGCCAGAAGCAGGCGCAGATCCTCGAGGCCGAGGGCCGCAAGGAAGCCGCGTTCCGCGACGCCGAGGCGCGCGAACGCTCCGCTCAGGCCGAAGCCACCGCCACCAAGATGGTGTCGGACGCGATCGAGGGCGGCAGCACCCAGGCGATCAACTATTTCATCGCCCAGAAATATGTCGAGGCGATCGGGCTGTTCGCGACGTCACCCAATGCCAAGACGATCCTGTTCCCGGTCGAGGCGACGCAATTGATGGGCACGTTGGGCGGTATCGGCGAACTGGCGCGCGACGCGCTGGGCACTCCTGCGGGAGCCCCCAACAACCCTTCGGCACCGCGCACACGATAGGACGATTATCATGACGCTGTTCGGATTGGAGTGGAGCCTGGGCGCCTTGTGGCTAGCCGCCGCTTTGGCGCTGGCGATCGCGGAACTGATCGCGCCGGGGTTCTTCATGATCTTCGTCGGTGCCGGCGCGGCGCTGACGGGGTTCGTCGTGCTGGCCTTCCCCGGCCTAGGCTGGGTGGCACAGGCCTTGTTGTTCGCCGCGTTCAGCGCGGTCGCCGTCGCGATCGGTCGGCGCTGGTATCATCGCGTCCGCACGGCCGGGCCGTCGCACGGGCTGAACGACCGTACCGCCAAATTGATCGGCAAGACGGTCGAGGTATGCGAGGCGATCGTCGCCGGCGAAGGCCGCGTCAAGGTCGGCGACGGCGCCTGGAGTGCGACGGGACCCGATGCACCCGCCGGGGCGCTCGTGCGGATCACCGGCGCCACCGGGAGCGTGTTGTCGGTCGAACCCGCTTAAGCATCCCTCGGAAAGCGGACGCCGACTTTCCGCGAAAGCGATGCGATCACAAATAGTTGGGACAGAGTGCTCGATTCGACAATCAAGCACTCTGCCCCGAACTCATCGTCGTCAGGCCTTCTCGCCGCCGCCGAACAGGCCCGAAGCGAGCCCGCCGAGCCCACCAAGCTTGCCGAGAATGCCCGAGCCTTCGGCGCCGTTGAGCAGCGAGGCGAACTGGCCGAGCGACCCTTCACCGCCGATATGGCCGACGATCTGGCTGAGCACGTCCGAACCGAGACCGGTCGACGCCGCGGCGCCTTCGACCGTGTCACCGGGCTCGGTATGCGACTTGGCGAGCGCCATGACCGCACTCTCGGCCTGATCGGGCGAGATCCCGACCTTGGCGGCGAGGTTCTGGATATCGGCGTTTCCGGTTACCTGCGAGAGAATCCCATCGAGCAACGACATGGGGGCTTCCTTTCAACCATTGAGTGCGAAACGACTCCGCCTCCCCACTCTAGCCGGTCGCGGCGGCGCAACAACGTGAAATTCAGGCGCGCTGCCGTTCCTGCCGCCGGGCACGCTCGATCGCCGGACGATCGAACGCCTCGTCGGCATAGCGGCCGTTCGCGTCGATCCAGTGCAGGAACAAATGCGCCGACCAGCTATTCGGGTTGGGCTCGAGCCGGCCATGCCGATAGTGTACGCCCTGGTACAGAACGCCGTCGCCCGGCGACATCGCCATCGAGGTATAAGGATCGCCTTCGAAATCCTCGGCGATAACGGGCCGCGGCTCGGCGATATGGTCGTGGCCGACCGACAATGCCCAGGGCAGGTTCTCACCGCTGGTGATCATCAACGACAGGCTGTGCTCGCAGGCCGGACGATCGGTGTGGACGCGGCACACGTCGCCTTGCTGATAAATACGCAGATAGGCATAGGTCGGCAGCAGCGATCGATCGACCGTTGCCGCAATCCGCGGCGTCAATCCCCACAGAAACGCGCGCATCGGCGCATATTGCATCGAATAGACTTCGATCGCCTGGTTGTTGAACAGCGGTCCGCGCGCGCCGAAATCGTCCACCCAGCTGCGATCGCCGACCAGGTCGATGCGCATCTGATCAAAGAACAGCGCCAGCATATTGCTCGGGAACAGGCCCGGCAAATGGAGACTGCCATCGGCCCAATACCGCTCGGATTCCGACATAAACTACCTATTGCTCGAGCGCGCGGCCCCGGCGAGGTCGGGCGCCACATATCCCCGCCGGGCCTCTACCGAAAACAACCGGTCGCGGGAATAGAGAGCAAACGGCCAGTCGCGCCTGCCTTCGGGCGCCGCAAGCAGCGCATTGACCGACTCCACCAGGCTTCGGTCCGCCGCGCCCCGCGACAGAAAATCGCGCACCGCAGCGACATAGGTCAGCGTGATGGTGTGATGATAACCCTGGGTATCGTCGTTCACCCCGCCGACCGCCTCATTATAGCCGGAGATGATCGCGGGCAGGTCACGCTCGACATGGATATCGGGGCGTTCGGTCAGCAGCCACAGGCACGCGGCAAGATGCGCCTCGTGCGTCCACTCGGCCTTGGGCAAGGTCCGCGCGAGCAGCCCCTCCCCCACATGGCGGACGGCATCGTCGTCGGCGAAGAATCGGATATTGTGATCGGTCATTGGTCGGGCTTCCGTTGGGGAGGCCCGACCGCAGATCGAGCCGTTATTCGGCGGTGGCGGGGGTCCGGGGCGCGGATTGTCGCACCCCTTCGTCGACATGATCCGCGAATTGCGCGAAATTCTCGACGAACAGATCGACCAGCCTCGCCGCCATGGCATCGTATTCGGCCTTGTTCGCCCAGGTCTCGCGCGGATCGAGGATCGCGCTGTCGACGCCCGGCACCGCGACCGGCACCTCGAACCCGAAATTGGGATCGGTGCGGAATTCGGCGTCGTTCAGGCTGCCGTCGAGCGCGGCGTTGAGCAGCGCGCGCGTCGCCTTGATCGGCATACGCTTGCCGACGCCGTATTTGCCGCCGGTCCAGCCGGTATTGACCAGCCAGCAATCGACCCCGCCTTTGGCGATCCGCTCCTTGAGCAAATTGCCATAGACCGACGGGTGGCGCGGCATGAACGGCGCGCCGAAACAGGTCGAGAAGGTCGCTTCGGGCTCGGTGACGCCGATCTCTGTGCCGGCGACCTTGGCCGTATAGCCCGACAGGAAGTGGTACATCGCCTGGTCGGGCGTGAGCTTGGCGATCGGCGGCAGCACGCCGAACGCGTCGGCGGTCAGCATCACGATGTTGCGCGGCACCGGCCCCATGTTCGCAGCCGACGCATTGGGGATGAAGTCGATCGGATAGGCGCCGCGCGAATTCTCGGCGAGGCTGTTGTCGTCGAGGTCGAGGACGCGAGTCTCCGGGTCCATCACGACATTCTCGAGCACGGTGCCGAAACGCTTGGTGGTCGCGTAGATCTCCGGCTCGGCCTCGGCCGACAGGCGGATCATCTTGGCGTAGCAACCGCCCTCGAAATTGAACACGGCATCGTCCGACCAGCCATGCTCGTCGTCGCCGATCAGCGTGCGGCTGGCGTCCGCGGACAGTGTCGTCTTGCCGGTACCGGACAGGCCGAAGAACACCGCCGAACCGCCCTCGGACCCTATATTGGCCGAACAATGCATCGGCATGATGCCCTTGACGGGTAACAGATAGTTGAGGAGCCCAAACACCGACTTCTTCATCTCACCGGCATATTCGGTGCCGCCGATCAGGATCAGCTTTTCGCTGAAATTGACCGCGATCACGGTCTCCGTGCGGCAGCCATGGCGCTCGGGATCGGCGCGGAAGCTCGGCAGGTCGATGATCGTATAGTCGGCGGCGAAACCCGCGAGGTCGTGCGCCGCCGGACGGACCAGCATCGTGCGGATGAACAGGCTGTGCCAGGCATATTGGGTGATCACGCGCACGTTGACCCGGTTCGACGGCTGCGAACCGCCGTACAGATCCTGCACGAACAGGCTATCCTGCCGACCCAGCGCCGCCAGGAGATCGGCCTTGAGCGCGGCGAACGCGTCGGGGCTCATCGCCTTGTTGGTCTTGCCCCACCAGACGCTCGATTCAGTCTCGGCGTCGCGGACGATGAACTTGTCCTGCGCCGACCGCCCGGTGTGCCGGCCGGTGGCGACCACCAGCGGCCCGTCTGCGGCGAGATGGCCTTCTCCGCGGGCGATAGCGTGCTCGACCAGCGCGGCCGTTTCCAGATTCCAATAAAGCTTGGCGGCAGTGGCGATGCCCTGCGCGTCCAGCCCCTTGGC
>DASVNU010000129.1:0-35625 GCA_036383655.1 Sphingomonas sp.
TCCTGGAACGCCTTCAGGTCGCCGGCGACGATCTTCAGGATGAAGTCGATTTCGCCGTTGAGCATGTGGCATTCGCGCACTTCGGGAATCGTCGCGATATGCGATTCGAACGCGGTCAGGTCACGTTCCGCCTGGCTTTTCAGGCTGACCATCGCGAAGACGGTGATCGGATAGCCCAGAGTCGCGGGATCGAGTTCGGCGTGATAGCCCTTGATCGCCCCCGCTTCCTCGAGCGCCCGGACGCGCCGCAGACATGGCGGCGCCGTCAGGCCGACGCGGTCGGCCAGCTCGACATTGGTCATCCGTCCATCGGCCTGTAGCAATGACAATATCTGCCGATCGATCCGATCCAACGCCATCGTCGGTTCTCCAAGAATTTTATGTGGGTTAGCCTGACCGGCAACATAATATAATTGCAGAGTTGCGCAATCGTCCCACTATGCAACGGGTCAAAATGAACCGTTTGAAGCGCGCTCCACTGCGGTTAAGAATTTCCTAAGGCGCGGCGGTTCCGCGCGATCTGAGGGCAACGTTACTTGCGCTTCGACGACAGTCTCGACACCGTGCTCGGCGCCGATATGGCGACGTCGTTCGGCGCGCAGTCGGCGTGGCGCCAACTGACCGATTTGATCGGGCGGCGGCGGGCGACTCCCGACTCCAGGGCAATCGCGCAATTGCGGACGATTCGCGCCCGCGTGCCGGTACGGATTCGCGCGGCGAGCGCGCGCAGCCTCGCTTTTGCCAACCCGCCCGCGGAACTCGTCCGACTGTTCGCAGAAGACGAGCCGTCGGTCGCGGCGCCGGTCATCGCGGTGGCTCGGCTGACGGGCGAGGAATGGGGCGTGATGCTGCCCCATTTGCCGCCGGCCTCGCGGTCGCTGATGCGTCATCGTCGGGACCTGCCCCCGGCGACGGTGCGCGCGCTCAACAGTTTCGGACGATCGGACTTCGCCTTGCCGCGCCCCGACGGCGAGCCAAAGCCGGCGATCGTCCCGATCGAGGCGAGCGCGTCCGTTGCCGGCATCGTGCCGGACCGGCCGATCGTCGGCGATATAGCACAGCGCGGTCAGCCGGTGCCGAGCGCGCCGGCCAATGGCGCCAGTCCGCCGCCCGCGCCACGCGGACCGTTCCCGATCGCCGACCTGGTCGCTCGCATCGATGCCTATCAGCGCGACCATGGTGGGCTGGGGCGTCCACCACGGGCGATCGCCGGCGACGGGCCGATCGATCATTTCTGCTTCGAGACCGACGCGACCGGCACGATCCGCTGGGTCGACGGGGCGCCGCGCGAACCGCTGATCGGGGTGCTGCTCGGCACTGGGTCGGCGCAGGTCGACGGCGTGGTCAGCGGCGCATTCAGCCGCCGTGCGTCGTTCGCCGACGCGCGGCTGGTGATTGCCGGGTCGTCGACCGCCGCGGGGCAATGGCAATTGTCGGCGACCCCGGCGTTCGACCCAAGCAGCGGCCGGTTCACCGGTTATCGTGGCGTGGCGCGGCGTCCGCGCGCCGACCAGCGCGCCGAAACCATGGCCAGGAACAGCCCGTCGCCCGAAGCGCTGCGCGCCCTGGTCCACGAATTGCGGACGCCGACCAACGCGATTTCGGGCTTTGCCGAGATGATCGAGGCGCAAGTGCTCGGGCCCGCGCCCGACGTCTATCGCGAACGCGCCGCGGCGATTCGCCATGACACGCATGGCTTGCTTGCCGCGATCGACGACGTCGACACCGCGGCGCGGATCGAACAGGATGCACTGGTCCTGCGCCCCGGCGTGGTCGAGGTGGCGCCGTTGCTGAAGCGTGCCGCGCGCGATCTCGAACCGCTGATGCTGCTCCGCCAGTCGGTGGTCGATATCGATGCCGGCCCCCCGGGCCTGTCGATCGCCGGTGACGACGTCGCGGTTGCGCGGCTGATCAGCCGATTGATGGCGTTGGCGGTCGGTGCCAGCGGGATCGGCGAGCGGATCGCGATCCGAGTATCGGCGAAGGACGGCCAGGCCCGCGTCGCGGTCGAGCGTCCGCGCGCGTTCGCCGCGTGGCCGGGCGAAGCCTTGCTGACGCTCGAGGGCGAAGACCAGGAAGGCACATTGCTCGGCACCGCGTTCGGGCTCAGGCTGGCACGCAACCTCGCCGGAGAGCTCGGCGGCAATTTGAAGATCGGCGAGCAACGCTTGACATTGCGCCTGCCGGCGGCGTTGGATCACGACGTGGGGCAGCTCTCTTCAAATTGACGTGACCGAAGTGTTCCGTCCGCAACCGCCGGCGGCCGGCGACCTCGTCGCGTGGCCGGAGTCGTTCGGTGCGCGCTTCGTCGTGTTCGTCGACACCGAGGAGGAATTCGACTGGAGCCAGCCGCTCGCGCGCGAGAACCGGTCGGTCTCCGCAGTCTCGGCACTACCCGCGGCGCAGGCAAGGTTCGCGGCATCCGGCGTGCCGCTCGCGCTGATGGTCGACCACCCCATCGCGACAGACCCACGCGCGATCGATCTGATCGGACCGTTGCTGACCGGCGGCACCGCGGTCGGCACCCAGCTTCATCCCTGGGTCAATCCGCCGTTCGATGAAGCGCTGACCCCGGCCAACAGTTTCGCCGGCAATTTGCCGCGCGCGCTCGAAGCCGCGAAGCTGACCGCGCTGACCGATGCGATCACGAATGCGTTCGGGACTCGGCCAACCGCCTATCGCGCCGGGCGTTATGGTCTGGGTCCGGCCAGCTTCGATCTGCTGGCGGCACATGGCTATCGCCTCGACAGTTCGATGCGACCGGGGTTCGACTATGCGGCGGAGGGCGGCCCCGATTTCTCCGCGCTCGGCAACCATGCCTTTCGCGTCGGCGGAATCGTCGAGCTGCCGCTGTCGACCGTCTTCACCGGTGCGGCCCGCGCGGGCGGTATGAAGCTCTATCAGGCGGCCGGGCGGATCCCGAAGGGCAGGGCGGTGTTGGCACGATCCGGACTGCTCCAGCGCATTCCGCTCACGCCGGAAGGCATTCCGGTGCGCGAGGCCATGGAAGCGATTCGCGTCGCGATCGGCGAGGGCGTTCGCGTGTTGAGCTTCGCTTTCCACTCGCCGTCGCTCGCACCGGGCCACACGCCCTATGTTCGCGACGAAGCGGACCTGCGCGCGTTCTGGCAGTGGTGGGACAAGGTGTTGGCAGAACTCGACCGCCTGGGTGCCCGAGCAGCGGGGCTGGATGAGGTGATCGCGACGGCATCGGCCGACGGCGCTGGTGGGCCCGGCAGGACTTGAACCCGCAACCTAGCCGTTATGAGCGGCCAGCTCTAACCAGTTGAGCTACAGGCCCCATCCAGGAGGCGTACGGCAATAGCGGAGCTATCGTCGAGACGCCGAACGCCGGCCGACCTCGCGCTGGCGAGGGTCGACGACGCGGGATTTACTGCGGCGACGGCATTTAGCAAGCGCTGGGCAATGCACCCCGTCGTTTACACTCGGGAGTTTTTGCGAGCGGACGTTCGCTGATTCCGCAAAACTGCGCTATTATGGCGATCTCGGCTGGCGTGAGATTGGTATTCGGCATGGTCGTTTTCCGCATTGTCGTCGGCTCACGCATCGGCAGGCTTATCAACTCGACGATTCAGATATGCGGGAAAGTGCGTGTGTCACGACACACGCAACCGAAATGGCGGTTACCGACCAATCTCGGCATTCCGGGGTCCATGACAGCGCGAGAGCGTGCCGTGCACGACGTTCTCCCGGCGGGAAACAAACGCCGGATCGTTGGTTATTGTCCCGTGCCGAGCGTAACGGGGGCGAGTAGATGAGCGACGATGGCGATTTGCCGGTCAAGCCTGTCCAGGCATGGAGCGATGGCCGTGGCAACCTCTACCCCACCAAGGAAGCGGCCTTGCTCGTCGAGATCGAGCGTGTTCTAGGTCATTTCGGCAAGGGGGAAAGCGATAGCATGGCCCCCGGCATTGCTCGCCTGATCGCGGAGAAACGCCGTCATCTCATTCCGCTTCTCGGAGCGTTCGGCCCGGAGACTGCCGAAGCGATAGAGCCAATCTCTCTGGATGAGGTGCGGGAGAGGCGCGGGCTGGTCAGTCCCAATGACGGCTAATGTGGGGGATTTGGGCGAGATGATCGCCGCTGACATGACGATGGCCTATCCCGAACCTGTCGAATCGAGCGCCCCGCAGCTACCGCTCTGATCGGCGTCGGACCTGATCGAAACTTGCTACAGCACTCGCTAAGTGAGTAGCTCCAGCATTTTCTAGAAAATCGTGTAAATTCAATCTGTTGTAAAATGGTCGGGGAGACAGGATTCGAACCTGCGACCCTCTGCTCCCAAAGCAGATGCGCTACCAGGCTGCGCCACTCCCCGACGCGGGCGATCCTCTAGGCGTCATTGCCGCAGGCGGCAAGCGGCTCGTTCGCGCGGCTTTTCACTGCCGGCAATTGGGCGAGCGACACATAAGAAGAAGGGGCAACTCCCGGAGGAGTCGCCCCTGAATCGAGCCGTCAGGCGAGGCCGGACGGTGCGACGCTTACTTCTTGGCCGGAGCTACCGCGTTTGCCGCTTGGGCGCGAATCGAATCGGCCGCGCTGTCCAGTTTGGCGGCAGCGGTGTTTGCGGTAGCCGAGGCGCTGTTCAACGCGGCCGAGGCGGCGTTGTTGCTGAGGTCGCTGGCCTGATCCGACAGATTGTCGGCTTCGGCCGCCAGATTGTCCGCAACCGCGTCGGCATTCGCCGCGGCCGGGGTCTGCGATTTGCAGGCCGCGAGGGACACCAGGCTCGCGGCGGCGAGAACAATGGCGATCTTCTTCATCTGGGTGCTCCCAAAAAGGTTACCGTCGTTTCGCAGCCCGGCCGGCTGGCCGTTCGCGAAGCTGGAGGAATAACGGCGACAATGTGACGGTCAACGACCAAATTGTCGCACGTCGCTGGTTTGCGCCCAGCCGCGCCCGCCGCCGCGGGCATTTTACTCGCTTGTATTGGGGGTTACCGGCCCGAACTCCTCAGGCGCATTGGCGACGATCGACAAGACCGTCGTCCATGCCGCGACGTTCTGGCGCAACTGTTCGGGATCGATCTTGTCGAGCGTATCTTCCGGCGTGTGGTGCCAGTCGAAATAACGCTGCCCCGACTGGGCAAGCGTCACCGCGGGGACGCCGGTCGCGAGCACCGGACCGACATCGGTCCCGCCGCCGGCGACATCCTTGCCACGCACGATGCCGAGCGGCGCCAGTGCCGCCGCCAGCCGGTCGCCGACCGCCTTGGCGCTGTCGGGCAGGTTGGTGTTGAACCGCCAGACATTGTCGGCGCCGAAATCGGACTCGCTCGCCATCGCGAATTTCTCGCCGGCATGTGCCTTGGCGTAAGCAGCGCCGCCGAAACCGCCGGGTTCTTCGGCGCCGAACCAGACGACTCGGATGGTGCGGCGCGGACGCGGGCCGTCGAGCAACCGCTTGGCCGCCGCGGTGGTGATCGCGATGCCGGCGCCGTCATCGATCGCCCCGGTGGCGAGATCCCAGCTGTCGAGATGGCCACCGATCAGGATCGTGCCGGCCTTGGGATCGGTGCCCGGCACTTCGGCGACGACATTGCCCGATTCGGCGTCGGGCAGCGTCCGCGGCGTCAGCACCAGCTTCATCGTCACCTTGTCGGTGCGCGCGAAGATGCGTTCGAGTTGTTCCGAATCGGCGACCGACAGCGCGCCCGCCGGGATCGGCGTCACGCCCGGCGCCCAATTGGTCGCGCCGGTATGCGGCCAACGACCCTTGTCGCTGCCGATCGAGCGGATCACGGTCGCCAACGCGCCCTTCTTGGCCGCGATGTTCGGGCCGATGAAGCGCGCGCCGCCATAGGCGCCATAGCCGCTGCCGTCCTGCGCTGCTTTCATCTGGTTCGAGATGAAGGCGATCTTGCCCTTCAGGCTGCCGTCGGGCGCGGCGACCAAATCGGCGAGCGCCGGGAAATAGACGACCGGGGCGGTGATGCCCTCGGGCGGGGTCGCGCCCGAGCGGCCCAGTGCCGCGACGACGAGCTTCTGCGGATAGGGCCCGACGATCTCGGCGGTTTCGGCGCCGCGCACCCAGACCGGCATTTTGTAGGTTTCGACATGGACGTTCTGGAAGCCGAGCTTCTTCAGCCGGATCACTGCCCAGGCCCGGGCGCGCGCTTCGGCCTCGGTCGCCGCCAGCCGCTGGCCGACTTCGGTCGTCAGGTCCTCGACGATGTCCCAGGCGACCTGATCCTTGAGCGCGGCGTCGAGCGCCTTGGCGACAGCGGGATCGACCTTGACCGGGTCAGGCATGGCGTTGCGCTGGGCAAGCGCGAGCGTGGGAACGGTGAGGGCAAGCGTGGCGACGGACAGCATCAGCGGGATGCGCATAGGTTCAGGTCTCCTGCGACGAACGGCGCCCCGTGGCGCCGGGCGGCGCTGGGGAGGACGTGTTGCTTAGGACCAATACACCGGGTCGGGCAAGCCGCCGGGGGTTTCCAATCGGCGGCCCAATCGCTATCTGCCCGCTCGACTTTCCCGGCAATTTCAAAAACACGGAGCCCGCGCCGCCATGGCCGCCCAATACGCATATGTCATGAAGGACATGACCAAGTCTTTCCCCGGCGCCCCCAAGCCGGTGCTGAGCAACATCAACCTGCAATTCTATCACGGCGCGAAGATCGGCATCGTCGGCCCCAACGGCGCCGGCAAGTCGACGCTGATGAAGATCATGGCCGGGATCGACCAGGATTATTCGGGTGAGGCATGGCCGGGCGAGAACATCACGGTCGGCTATCTGGCGCAGGAGCCGGAGCTCGATCCGACCAAATCGGTGCTCGAGAACGTCAAGGACGGCGCGCGCGGCGTCGCCGACATGGTCGATCGCTTCAACGCGATCTCGGCCGAGATGGGCGATCCCAAGGACGACACCGATTTCGATGCGCTGATGGAGGAGAGGGGCGAGCTTCAGGGCAAGATCGACGCGATCGACGGCTGGACGCTCGACAGTCAGCTCGAACTGGCGATGGAAGCGTTGCGCTGCCCGCCGTCGGACTCGCCGGTGACCAGCCTGTCGGGCGGTGAGAAGCGCCGCGTCGCGCTCACCCGGTTGCTGATCCAGAAGCCGTCGATCCTGCTGCTCGACGAACCGACCAACCACCTCGACGCCGAAAGCGTCGAATGGCTGGAAAACCATTTGAAGGAATATGCCGGCGCGGTGCTGATGATCACCCACGACCGCTATTTCCTCGACAATGTCGTCGGCTGGATTCTCGAGATCGATCGCGGCAAGTATTTTCCCTACGAGGGCAATTATTCGACCTATCTCGAAAAGAAGTCGAAGCGCCTCTCACAGGAGGAGCGCGAGGAGTCCGGGCGCCAGAAGGCGATCAAGGACGAGCTCGAGTGGATCCGCCAGGGTGCCAAGGCGCGCCAGACCAAGTCCAAGGCGCGTATCGCCAAGTTCGAGCAGCTGGTCGAAGCGCAGCAGAACCGCTCGCCAGGCAAGGCGCAGATCGTCATCCAGGTGCCCGAGCGGCTGGGCGGCAAGGTGATCGAGGTCGAGAATCTGTCAAAGGCCTATGGCGACAAATTGCTGTTCGAGAATCTGTCGTTCTCACTGCCGGCGGGTGGCATCGTCGGTGTGATCGGGCCCAATGGCGCGGGCAAGTCGACGCTGTTCAAGCTCATCACCGGCGCCGAACAGCCCGACGCGGGAACGATCGACATCGGCACCACCGTCCGGCTCGGCTATGTCGACCAGAGCCGCGATCACCTCGACGACAAGAAGAACGTCTGGGAAGAAATCTCCGACGGGCTCGATTCGATGAAGGTCAACGGCTTCGACCAGTCGACCCGCGCCTATGTTGGTGCGTTCAACTTCAAGGGCGCCGATCAGCAGAAGAATGTCGGCAAGCTGTCGGGCGGTGAGCGCAACCGCGTCAACATCGCCAAGATGCTCAAGCGCGGCGGCAACGTGCTGCTGCTCGACGAACCGACCAACGACCTCGACGTCGAGACCCTGGGCGCGCTCGAGGAAGCGATCGAGAATTTCGCCGGTTGCGCCGTGGTGATCAGCCACGACCGCTTCTTCCTCGATCGCCTGGCGACGCACATCCTGGCGTTCGAGGGCAACAGCCATGTCGAATGGTTCGAGGGCAATTTCGAATCGTACGAGGAAGACAAGCGCCGCCGCTTGGGCGACGCCGCGGATCGTCCGACCGCGCTGGCATACAAGAAGCTGACGCGATAGCGGCTTTACGCTTCCGCAATTACTGAACGAGTATCGGCGGGCGATCCATGGGGCCCGCCGATGCGCTTGAGACTGACGACTAGTGCTTTAGGGTACGTGATCGCGCTGCCTGTTTTGGCCATATTGTCGGTGGCGTACAGCGCATGGCATACCCTCGACGATGCGGTGGGCTATCGTGAGGTTCCGGGAACGATCGTTTCCGTTGATGACCGTTGCGCGCTGGACCTTTCAACTCCGAGCCATCCCGCGAACCCGGTTTGGCGTCCCTGTGAGGCCGCGGATATTAGTTACGTATCGTTAGGCCGGGGCATGCGGAAGGTCCTTGTCGACGTTCGCTATACCTCACCCGTCGACAATCGACCGCATGACCACATATTCACGATGGGTAATAGTGAAGCCTTGCGAAACCGCGTGAGCGGCGACGCCGATATCGCCGGAACGGTCGGTCCGGTCATGGCGAGTATTCGGAAGGCCGATACTATCCACTACGACAAATGGACCTTCAGCCAGCCCGGCAAATCTCTTTAGTTCAAGCCGTGAACCTCTTCGTGAACCCTTTCACCGGCTGGCCCGCCTCGACATAGGCCTCGACATGGTCGACCCGCGCCAATGGCGGGCCCGCGCGGCACGCCTCGACAAGCGAGGCGACCGCGTCCTCCTCCCCGGACGCCAATATCTCGACCGAACCGTCGGTGCGGTTGCGCACCCAGCCGGTGACCCCCAAGGCCTGCGCCCTGCGGATAGTGAAATCCCTGAAGCCGACCTGGTGAACTTTTCCAGTTACCACGACCCGCTGCATTATCCCCATAAGCTACAACCCTTTTTGACCCGATCGCGGGGTTGATCCCCGCCTATCGCCGCGAGTCTATCACCGGCCGTATGGAACCGTAGCGGAAATGATCCGCAGCCCGACGCACCAGCGGGGCAATCCGGCGGCGACTGCCACGGATTTGCGCCGAACCGAAAGACGCGGCTAGGAAGGGCGAACAAAATCAGGAGGATGTGCGGCGATGATCCCGGCCTTGCTGATCTGGGCGGCGGCCGCCACTAACCCGTCGCCGATCGACGGGACGCTGCTGAACGTCGGTGACGCCTGCTACACGATCTCGGCACCCGAGGGCGGCGGCAAGTCCGCAGGGAATATTCTTCGTCGTGTCGAACGTCTCGACGACGCGCGGCTGATGATCACGGTCGCCTCGCGCTTCAATGGTGGCCCGCTGCTGACCAGCTGGATGGAAGTGGCATTCCCCAGCCTGCGTCCCATCCGCACTACGGAAGAGACGGACGGTCAGACCAGCTTGACGGTCAGCTATGGCGACGCCGAGGCGCGAGGAACGGTGACCGGCGGAGACGGATTACCGCAAACGAGCACGGCTCCGCTGGCTGGGCCAGTATGGGACGAAGAGACGACCGAATTCGTACTCACCACGCTGCCGCTCGCCGACGGTGCGCATTTCGAGCTGCCCGTGTTCCATTTCGGTCGCGGGCCGGGGGTGACGCGGATCGATGTTCGGCGCTCCGTTCGGGCGGGCGGATTCGGTCGTGGCCCGATAGCTGCCTGGGAAATCGAGGCCAGCACTCGAACCGATATGACGATTACTTTCCTGGTCGCGAAAGCCGATCGCCGGCTGCTCGCGATCGAGGTGGGTGGTGTGCGCTCGATTTTCGGTGGCGATTGCTCGGGGTTGATTCCTCGTTAACGCAGTCGCTTGACGTAGATGCGGCCGCCCTCGCGGCGCTCGGTCTGGAAATTGGGTACTGCCTCGATCAGGTCGGCAAGCCGCTTGTAGCCATAATTGCGCGCATCGAAGCTCGACCGGTTGCCGGCGCGTTCGCCGAGTTCGGACAGGTTGACGAATCCGCGCTCGTCGCGTTTCACCGCGTCATAGGCGTCGATCAGCAGCTTGAGCAGCGCGGGGTCCATTTCGGTCTTGCCGGCGCTCGCCGCAGCGCCGCCGCCATTGGGAATTTCCGAAGCGGGGGCCGAGCGCAACGCGGTGACGTCGATAAAGCGGGTGCAGGCTTGCTTGAATGCTTCGGGTGTTTTGGACGTGCCGAAGCCATAAACCGGCAGACCATCCTGCCGGATCCGCATCGCCAGCGGCATGAAATCCGAATCCGACGACATGATGCCGAAGCCATGGACGCGACCGCGATAGAGCAGGTCCATCGCATCGATCGTCATCTTCATGTCGGTCGCGTTCTTGCCCTTGGTCAGGTCGAATTGCTGCTGGGGCTCGATCCCGTAGCGCACCGTCTGATCGCGCCATCCCTTGAGTGCCGGCTTGGACCAATTGCCATAGACGCGACGGATGTTGACGGTGCCGAGCTCGGCCAGGATCGTCAGCACGGGGTCGAGCGTCTGCGACGACGCGTTGTCGGCGTCGATCAGCAGCGCGATGTTGCGGGCTTGGGGCTCGTCGGTCATGGCGCCGGTGTAGCGGGCGCGATGCGGCCAGCGCAATCACGCCCGCACGGATGAGCTATCGGGCAGCCGTCCGGCCGCGCAGCGCGTCGAGGCTCCACGATCCGGCACCCGCCGCGGCGAAGAAGAGGAAGATGAAGGCGTAGAGCATTGCCGGCTCGCCACCATTGACCACCGGGAAGAAGCTCTTGGGGGCGTGCGCCATGAAATAGGCGACCGCCATCATGCCCGACAAAATGAACGCGACCGGCCGCGTGAACAGGCCGAGCAGGAACAGCCCGCCGCCGACCAGCTCGAGCGTCCCCGCGGCATAGAGCAATGGATTGAGCGGCATGGGGAAGGGCGGGATACCGAAGAACTTGGACACGCCGTGCTGCATGAAGCCGAGCGCGGTGACGATACGCAGCAGCGATTGCAGTTGAGACGACCAACTGGCGGGAATGGGCATGGATGACCTCCTGTTCGTTATGCGATCGATCTAGGACCTATCACGATCACCAACCAGCCACGCGACAGAAACGCTCCGTTACTATTTGGTCGCATCGGCGGAGGGATAGCTGACCTCGATCACTTCATATTCCTTTTCGCCCGCAGGCAAGGTCACCCGGCGCAGGTCGCCGACGGCGGCCCCCCGCAGTGCCCGCGCGAGCGGCGCGTTCCAGCCGATCAGGCCCTTACCGGCATCGGTTTCGTCGTCGCCGACCAGGGTCAGGATACGCCGGTTGTCGTCCTCGTCGGCGATCGTGATCGTGCAGCCGAACCACGCGCGGCTGGTGTCGGGCTGTTGCGCCGGATCGACGACCTTGGCCGCCTTCATCCGCTTCGACAGCCAGCCCAGCCGCCGGTCGATCTCGCGCAGCCGCTTGCGGCCATAGATATAGTCGCCATTCTCCGACCGATCGCCATTGCCGGCGGCCCAGGCGATCGTCTCGACCAGCTTCGGCCGCTCGCCGGCGAAGAGCTGCTCATATTCGGCACGCAGCGCGGCGAAGCCTGCCGGCGTGATATAATTGGGACGATCGTTCACCGAACCTCGATAGCCCCATCCGTCATCCCAGCGAAAGCTGGGATCGCATGCGGAGGCGCATTGCGGCTTGAGACCCCAGCTTTCTTTGGGGTGACGGAAAGGCTTTTAGCCCGGCCGCTTGTTGCCCAAATACCAGCTCAGCCGCGCGTTACCGACCGACATCGCGCGTTGCGGATTGATCAGGTCATAGACCACCGCGTTTTCGAGCACATGCTTGACATAGCGCTTGGTCTCGTCGAACGGGATCGCCTCGATCCAGTCGACCCAATCGACCGTTCCGGTACGCGGATCGCCGTTCGCCGCGAGCCATTTGTTCACGTTGCCGCCGCCGGCATTGTACGCTGCGATCGCCAGCGGATAGCTGCCATATTGGTTGTAGAGCCGCTGGAAATAGGCGGTGCCGAGCTGGATATTATAGTCGGTGCTGCTGAGCAGCATACCCTGATCCCAGGCGAGCCCGAGCTTGCCGGCCTGTTCGCGCGCTGTGCCGTTCATCAGCTGCATCACGCCGCGCGCGCCGGCGCGACTGATCAGCGAGCGGTCGAACTGGCTTTCCTGGCGCATGATCGCGTGCGCGATCGTCCAGCTCGATGCCGAGGATGCCGGGATGTTGACCGTCGGGAATCCCGACCGCGTATAATCGGTGACGCCGTTGAGCAGCGCGCTGCGCCCGACCATCACCGAGAGATCGGGCCGCCCGAGCGTCCGTGCCAGTTCGTCGGCCAGAATGTGGTCGTCGACGGTGCTCGCGAGGTTGGCGATCTGGCGTAGGAAGATGCTCTGGTCTTCGTGCGCGCCGACCGTGCCGAGGAACTGCGCCGCGCGCACCACTTCGTTATTGTAGAATGCCGAACGCTCGGCGGGCGGGATCGACGGGGGAGACGGCTCGGCTGGGGCGAGCAGTGGCTGGCCGAGCCGCTCGGCCGCCAACTGCCCATAGAATTGGTCGCCGTAGCGCGCCGCCGCGGTCAGGTTGCGGGTTGCCTCATCGCTTCGCCGCGCGGCTTGGGCGGCGCGTCCCGCCCAATAAAAGCCCTTCGACTTGAGCGCGGTCGACCGCGAGCCGCCGGTATAGGCGACGAACATGCCGATCGCGTCCGACGGACGGCCCAGCCGCTTGAGCGCGGTCTGCCCGGCCAGCCAGACAAGGTCGGTATAGGGATCGCGCTCGGCCAGGGGACGAAGCGCGATGTCGGTGCCCGCCGGATAGGCGTCGTCGACCTGGCTCGCGATATTGTACGCGGTCGAATATTCACCGGCCGCAACCGCCGCCCGCGCGTTGCGCAGCAGCAGGTCGAACCAGCGGTCGACGTCGCGCGGTTGGCTGGAGAAATTGTGCGGGCGGGCCAGCAGCGCGCGTGCCGACCCGGCGGCGCCCGAATTGGTCAGCCAGATCGCCTTGTCCGCCAGATAGCCGGGATCGCCGGCACCGATCGCATCGGCATTGCCCGCGTCCGGCGCGTTGGTGCGCAGCGCAAGCCGCGCCGCGAACAGCGGGCGGCGCGCGGCGCTGGTGAGCGCGAGCTGGCGCGTCGCGGCGGCGGTCTGGCCCTGCCACAAGAGCTGGTCCATCCGCACATCCTGGTCCGCCGGGGTCAGCGCGTCGGGCCAGGACGCCAGCACCTTGCTCTCGTCGGTCGGTGTCAGGCTACCCTGGGCCCAGGCGTTACGCGCGGCGGTCCGCGCGTCGCTCATCGCGCCGGTCGCGCTCAGCGCCTCGGCGAAGCGGACCCATGACGTACCGCTTTGCGGCGGATAGCGGCGGAAGAACGCAGCCACGGTCGATGGCGACGAGCCCGGCATGGCCAGCGACGCTTCGGCGGCGCGGCGCATCTGGACCTCGCCGGGCCATCCGGGATGTGCGAGCAGGAAACGGGCATAGCTTTCGAACGGCGCATTGTTGGTCTGGCTGAGCGAGCGCCATTCGGTGATCGCCGCCGACAAGGCGCTGACCGACCTGGGGTCAGCGCTCGGCGCGCCCATCAATTTGGACTTGGCCCATTCGAGCTGATCCTGAAACGCCACACCCGTCGCGGCCATCCCCGAAAGGGCGGCGGCGGCGATCCCACTTTTCAACCACGACGCAAGCATGTGGACAGGATATGCCGTCGCGCCCTATCTGTCAGGATACAAAACAACTAAAAAACGGCGGATCGCCGCCGCGCGGGAGCGTTTAAGCATGTTTTCGGGATCGATCCCCGCACTGGTCACGCCGTTCTCGGCGGATGGCGCCTTCGCCGAGGACGCCTATCGCGAGCTCGTCGAGTGGCAAATAACCGAAGGATCGGCCGGCTTGGTGCCGGTCGGGACCACCGGCGAGGCGGCGACACTGACCTACGACGAGCATTTCTATGCGGTTCGCGTCTGCGTCGAACAGACCAATCGCCGCGTGCCCGTGCTGGCTGGCGCCGGATCGAACGACACCCGCGTCGCGATCGCCAACGTCCATGCCGCCAAGGCCGCGGGCGCCGACGCCGCACTGATGGTGCCACCTTATTACAACCGGCCGAGCCAGGAAGGCATCTTCCGCCATTTCGAGGCGATCGCGCATGCAACGCCGTTGCCGATCGTGCTCTACAACGTGCCTGGCCGCACCGTGACCGACATCCAGCCGGCGACGATGGCGCGCATCGTCAAGGCGTTCCCCGATGTCTTCATCGGGGTGAAGGACGCGACCGGCAATCTCGGCCGGGTGACCGAACAGCGGCTGGGCTGCGGCCCCGATTTCGTCCAGCTGTCGGGCAATGACGAAACGGCGCTGGCGTTCAACGCGATGGGCGGGCTGGGGTGCATCTCGGTCACCGCCAATGTCGCGCCGCGCCTGTGCGCTGATTTCCAGATCGCCTGGGCGGCGGGCGACCATGCTACGGCGTTGGCGCTCCACGATCGCCTCTACCCGCTGCACATCGCGATGTTCACCGACGCGTCGCCTGGCCCGGTCAAATATGCGCTGAGCAAGATCAAGCCCGATTGGCCGATGACGCTGCGGCTGCCGATGACCGAGCCGAACGAGGCGAGCCGCGCGGCGGTCGACGCGGCGATGCGGAACGCCGGGCTCTGACGATGGGGCTGATCGGCGACCATCTGCGCGGGCTATTGCAGTTCGCCGGACGGGAGCCGCGTCAGCCGTTCTGGCTGTGGGTGCTCGTCATCATGGCGCTGTCCATGATATCGGGGATGCTGGGCTTTTTCCCGCTGTTCTTCGGCGCGTTCGACAAGATCGAGCAATTCGCCCGCGAGCATCCCGATCAGGTAACGCGCACCGTGGGTCCGGGCAGCTATTCGATCCAGGTCCATGGATATCATCCCGAGTTGATGCCCGATTTCGCTATGTTCATGGGCGTCATGCTCATCGTCACCCTGCTGGTCATCGTCCTGTTGGCAGCCGCGGTGGCGCGGCGTCTTCATGATACGGGCCGATCAGGTTGGTGGGGAATCATGCCGGTGCCGTTCCTGTTTGCGACCTTCTGGGGGATCTCGCGCTTGTTTGCGCTCGCACCGACCTTGTCGGACTCCCCAGACGCGCCGCCCGCCAGATTTTTTCAGCTGTTCGGGCTGACGATGGTCGGCGATCTTTGTTACCTTGGCACGCTGATATTGCTGATCGTGTTTTGCTGCATGCCGACCCAGCCGGGCGACAATCGCTACGGACCGGGATTCGGGGGAGGGGGCTAGCAACCATGAACTTGCTGACGCGCCATCTGACTGGCCTGTTCGACTTTCAGGGTCGTGAGAACCGCCAGCCGTTCTGGTTGTGGATCCTGATCGTCTACATCGTCCAGTTCGTCGTCATGATGATCGCGATGGTCCCGATGATGATGTCCATGTTCAACCAGATGATACCGGCGATGCAGGGTGATCCGCATAAGTTCGACAACGATCCGCAGGCGATGTTTCAGCTGATGATGCCGATGATGCGGAACATGATCATGATGACCCTTGTGGCCGCATTGCTCTTCTCCCTCCTGACCGCGGCCGCCGTTGTGCGCCGTCTCCACGACAGCGATCGCTCCGGTTGGTGGGTGACGCCCTATTACGCGATGCAGATCGTTTCGCCGATTTTCATGGCGTCGTTCTTTCCGCGCTACTTCACGATGATGGCGTCGATGGCGTCGGCAAAGCCCGGTAGTCCGCCAGACATGACCAACCCGGCGTTCCAGCAGGCGATGCAGTCGATGTCGCTGATGTCGCTGGTCAACCTGCTCGGCTTCGCGATCCTGGTCATGATGATCGTCTTTCTCGTCTTGCCAGGCACCGTCGGGTCCAACCGTTTCGGCGACGACCCGCTGAACCCGCCCTTCCACTAAAGCTTCCCTTCCGGCACGCGGGCGCTTACATCGCCCGGCCCATGGCCCGTCCCAAGCCCCTCACGTTCGACAAGCAGAAGATCGTCGCCGAGAACCGGCGCGCGCGGTTCGACTATGCCATCGAACAGACATTCGAGGCGGGGATCGCGCTGACCGGGACCGAAGTGAAAAGCCTGCGCTCCGGCGAAGGCTCGATCGCCGAAAGCTATGCCGAAGTGCTGGCCGATGGCGGCGTCTGGCTGGTCAATTCGAACATTCCCGAATTCAGCCACGGCAACCGCTTCAATCACGAGCCCAAGCGGCCGCGCAAATTGCTGCTCAATGCGCGCGAGATCAACAAGCTGCACGGCGCGGTGGCGCGTGACGGCATGACGCTCGTGCCGCTCACCGTCTATTTCAACGCACGCGGCCGTGCGAAGGTTGAACTCGCCCTGGCCAAGGGCCGGAAAGCGCACGACAAGCGCGAGCATATCAAGGAACGCGAGTGGAAGCGCGAAGCCGGGCGCGTCCTCAGGGATCACGGCTGATGCCGACGATCGGCGAGCGGATCCACGCCTGGGCCCGCCGCAACCTGCCGACCCGCGACAGTTTCGAAGGCAGCCGCATTCTGCGCCCCGTCGCGCATCGCGTGCTGGCGCCCGAATTGTGGCGGTTCACGCGGCGGTCAGTGCCGCGCGGCGTGGCGCTCGGCATGGTCACCGGCATATTGTGCCCGGTGGCGCAGATTCCCCTCTCGGCGCTGTTCGCCTTGCCGATTCGCGCCAATATCCCCGCCGCGGCGCTGACGACCTTCATCACCAACCCCTTCACCACGCCGCCGCTCTGGATCGCGGCCTATTGGCTCGGCAAGTTCGTGCTCGGCCTGGGTGCCGAGGTGCGGGCCGAAACCGCGGCGACGGCGGCGGTCGGCGACGGCTGGATGCATTGGGCGATCGCCGAAGCGGGGCCGGCGACGCTGACCGGCCTGGTCCTGATCACCACCTTATTGGCGGTCACGGGCTATGCCGCGAGCGCACTTGGCTGGCGCTGGTGGATCGCGCGCAAATGGAAGCGCCGCCACGCCTGACCGGCGATTGACTAGGCGTATCACTGGCGTAGAACACACCCCGTCAATCAAGGGGGAATGCGGCGGCTTCGGCTTGCCACGCGAGCGCCCGCTCCTCCGGTTCGCACAGGAAAGGACCCTCCCCAGATGAAACCCTTCGCGTTCGCACTTCTTGCGGCGACGGCGCTAGGCGCCACGGCGCTGGCCCAGCAGACGGTGGCGGCGCCATCGGGCAAGCCGACCTTCGGCACGTTCGGCATGGACGAGGCCGGGATGGACAAAACGGTCGCCCCCGGCGACAGTTTCTACAAATATGCCAACGGCAATTGGGCGAAGACCACACCGATCCCGTCGGATAAATCGAATTACGGCGCGTTCAACCTGCTCGCCGACCTGTCCGAATCGCGGACCAAGGGCATCCTCGAGAAGGCCGCGACGGACCCCAATTCGAAGATCGGCACCGCTTATGCGACCTTTCTCGACACCGGATCGATCGAGGCCAAGGGACTGACTCCGATCAAGCCGTGGCTCGATCGCATCAAGTCGACCGACAAGGGCGGTTATGCGGCGTTGCTGGCCGAAGCGTCGATGGGCGGTGTCGGCGGGCCGTTCGGGGCCGGTGTCGGCCAGGACGACAAGGCGCCTGAAACCTATATCGTCGGCCTGCGCCAGGGTGGCCTGGGACTGCCTGACCGCGATTATTACAGCGATCCCAAATTCGCCGACGCCAAAGCGGGATATCAGGCGCACATCGCCAAGATGCTGACCTTGGCCGGCGAAGCCAATGCCGATGCCCGCGCCAAGGCGATCGTCGATCTCGAAACGCAGATCGCCGCGGTCAGCTGGTCGCGGATCGACAGCCGCGACGCCAACAAGCGCTACAACAAGATGTCGGTCGCCGACCTTCAGGCCAAGGCGCCGGGCTTCGACTTCCCGACCTATTTCAAGGGAATCGGGGCGCCGGTCGATACGCTGCTGGTGGCGCAGCCGTCGGCGATCACCGGGATCGTCAAGCTGGTCGCCGACGCGCCGATGACGGTGTTGCAGGATCAGCTCATCGTGCGCAGCCTCGACAATTATGCCGACGTGCTGCCCAAGGCGTTCGACGAGGAGAATTTCAACTTCTTCGGCAAGACGCTGTCGGGCATTCCCGAGCAGGAAGTGCGCTGGAAGCGCGGCGTCTCGTTCACCACCGGCGCGATGGAAGACGACGTCTCCAAACTCTACGTCCAGCAATATTTCCCGCCCGCCACCAAGGCGGCGGCCGATCAGCTGGTCAAGAACATCATCGCCGCGATGAACGCGCGCATCGACAAGCTCGACTGGATGTCGGCCGAGACCAAGGTCAAGGCGCATGCCAAGCTCGCCGCCTTCCGGCCGAAGATCGGCTATCCGTCGCAATGGCACGATTACAGCGCGCTCAGGATCGACAAGGGCGATGCGTTCGGCAACGAGTGGCGCGCCAACGAATGGAGCCGCAAGGACAATATCGCGCATCTCGGCAAGCCGCTGCAGCGCTGGGAGTGGGGCATGACCCCGATGGAAGTGAACGCTTATGCCAATTTCGGCATGGTCGAGATCGTCTTCCCCGCCGCGATCCTGCAGCCGCCGTTCTTCGATCCCAATGCCGATCCCGCGATCAACTACGGCGGCATTGGTGCGGTGATCGGGCACGAAATGAGCCACCATTTCGATGACCAGGGCGCCAAATACGACAAGACCGGACAGCTCACCGATTGGTGGACGCCCGCCGACGTCGCGGCGTTCAAGACGCGGACCGACGCGCTGGCCGCCGAATATGACAAATATGAGCCGCTGCCGGGCCAGCATGTCCAGGGCAAGCTGACGCTGGGCGAGAATGTCGCCGATCTCGCCGGTCTGACGGTTGCCTATGACGCTTATCACAAGGCGCTGGGCGGCAAGCCCGCGCCGATGATCAATGGCTATTCGGGCGACGAGCGCTTCTATCTCGGCTGGGCGCAGGTGTGGCGGCGCAGCTATCGCGAGCCCGAATTGCTCAAGCGTCTGCGCACCGATCCGCACGCACCGTCCGAAGCGCGTGCCAGCATCGTCCGCAACATGGACCCGTGGTACGCCGCGTTCAAAGTCCAGTCCGGTCAGAAGCTGTATCTCGCCCCGGCCGACCGCGTCCGCATCTGGTAAGCCGATCGCCCCGAACAGTGATGGCGCCGCCGACGGGACATCCCCCGTCGGCGGCGTTTCTATTATCAGCGGCGGTTCATCGGCCAGCGTGCAACGCGGTTCTTTTGGCACGGTTCGGCGCTTTCAACCCGCGAAACCTTGTTGTAGGCAAAATCCATGGCTCATCCGCGTACCACGTTCATCCTGCTCGCTTGCGCCGCGACCTTGCTCGGCGCGCGTGTTTCGGCATTCCAGTCCGGCGGGAACGAGACGTTGAGCGTCAATGCCGACCATATCGACATTCAGGACAAGGCACAGCGCGCGCTGTTCCAGGGCAAGGTCCTGGCGCGCCAGGGTGCGATGACGGTGACGTCGGACCGGGCCGAAGTGCTCTATTCGTCGAGCATCGTCGATTCGGGCGGCGCCCCGCCGGAAATCTCGCAGATCCGGGCGTCGGGCAACGTCGTGGTGACTCGCCCGGATGAGAATGCGTCTGGATCCTACGCGATTTACGACCTCAACAAGCGCACGATCACGATGATCGGCAATGTCGTGCTGCACCGCGGCGCCAACGTCGTCCGCGGCGGCCGCTTGCTGATCAACCTCAACAACAACGCCGCGTCGCTCGACGGCGGCGGGTCGAAGGTCGGCACGACCAAGTCGGGCGGCCGCGTGACCGGAATCTTCTCGGTGCCCAAGCGCAACACGGGCACCACCGCGACGACCCCGGCCACGCCGAATACCAAATAAAGCGCGCGCGATCGGCAGGATGCGGCGGGGAGGCGCGGACGTAAGTTAGGGTCTGTACTCGCTAGCGGCGGGGTCGAGACGGAGCGGATTTTGTCGCGTGGGTAGGAGTGAGGAGGGAGCGATGCTGAAGGCATCGTGACCGACGAGCTCCACAACGCAATCTCGATCCCCGCCGCTAGCGAGTACAGACCCTTAGCATTTCCCGACGATGCTTGACCTGCCTAGCGACAGCGCCACAAGGGGCCGATGGCTTCCCGATCCGTCCCCAACGATTTGCGCGTTCCCGGTCAGCGCCAGGCACTGATCGTCGCGGCGGCGTGCGGCGCGGGAGCGGCGTTGATCGCGCTGCTGGCACTTCATAACGTCGCCATTGCCGGCGGGTTCGCCGCCGGCATGCTGTTGCTGGTCGGTGCCGCTCTGGTCTGGTCGCGCTTCGCGCCGGCCCCGTCCGAGGCGACCGGCGAAACTGACTGGAGCGTCGCGCGCGCGCTGGCGGCGGCAAGCGACGACGCGATCGCGGTCACCGACCGGGCGGGACGACTGATCTGCGCCAACGAACGCTATCGCGCCCGCTTCGGCGGCTATCCGACGCCGCCTGGCCTGCCGCTCGACGACAATGGCGCCGGCGAGCTGGCGGCGGCGGGGCGTATCGCCTGGCGCGATGGGTCGGCCGAACTCGATCGCGTCACCACGCGTGGCGCGCCGCTGGCGGTGGCGATCGAGCGCGCGGGCGAGGGCGAGGACATGCTGGTCTGGCGCTTTCATGAAGCGCAGGGGCTCGATCTCGCCACCAACGTCCAGTCGATCATCGCCGGACCGACCGGCGATCGGCTGGCGGCGGCTGGCATCATGGCGGCGCTGATCGCTCCGGACGGCCGCCTGCTCGCCGCCAATCGCGTGCTGCGCGAACGATCGATGGGGCATGAGGAAAGCGTCGTGGTTGGCCGCGACTTTGCCCGCTTCCTGATCGCCGACGACAAGGGCCAGGTACGGTTCGAGCGCGAGGGCCCGCGCGGCGCGCCGCTGCGCATCCTGCAGATCCCGTTCCTCGATGGCGAGGACGCACCGATCCTGGTCGTCTTGCTCGACGAGGAAGATCATGGCCAGCCGGCGATCGGCGGTTCGGCCGCGGCGCATGTCAAAAGCCTGATCTCGCTGCTGCCGGTCGGGCTCGCGTTGGTCGATCGCGACGGGCGGTTCGTGCAGATGAACGACCCGTTCGTCCGCGCGGCGCTAGTCGATCAAACGCAGCCGCCGCTCTATCCGGGTGATCTGGTGGTGCGCGAGGACAAGGGCGCGGTCGCCGACGCGATCCGCCGCTTCGCCAATGGCGCGACGCATTCGATGGATATGGCGATCCGTTTGCGCGACCATCCCGACGAGCCGGTTGCGCTGACGATCGCGGGCGCGCGCGGACTGGGCGATGCCGCGGTGCTGCTGAGCCTCAAGGACAATGGCGAGGAAACCCGCCTCAAGCGTGAAGTCGCGCAGGCGACCAAGATGCAGGCGGTCGGCCAACTCGCCGGCGGTGTCGCGCACGATTTCAACAACATCCTGACCGCGATCATCGGCCATTGCGACCTGATGCTGATGCGCCATTCGCCCGGCGACAGCGACTATGACGACATCCAGCAGATCAAGGCGAATTCGAACCGCGCCGCCAGCCTGACGCGGCAATTGCTCGCCTTTTCGCGCCAGCAGACGTTGCGGCCGCAAGTGCTGCAGCTGCCCGACGTGATCTCCGAAGTCTCGCAATTGCTCAAGCGCCTGCTCGGCGAAACGGTGAAGCTCGAGGTACGCCACGGCCGCAATCTGGGGGCGGTGCGCGCCGATCCCGGACAGCTCGAGCAGGTCGTGGTCAATCTGGCGGTCAACGCGCGCGACGCGATGCTGTCCAAGGACCCGAACGGTGGCGGCACGCTGACGATCATGTCGCGCGCGGTGAGCGCGGCGGAGGTTCGCAAGATGGGGTCGGACATCCTGCCCGTCGCCGATTATTCGGCGCTGGAGATGAGCGATACCGGCACCGGCATTCCGCCCGAGATCCTGGGCAAGATCTTCGAGCCTTTCTTCACCACCAAGGAAATCGGCAAGGGGACGGGGCTCGGCCTGTCGACCGTCTATGGCATCGTCAAGCAATCGGGCGGTTATATCTTCGCCGATTCCAAGCCAGGGCAGGGCGCGACCTTCTCGATCTATTTCCCGGTCCACACCGCCGAAGCACCGAAGGTCGCCAAGGTCGCCGCCAAGGACAAGCCCGCCGACCTCTGGGGGACGGGCACGATCCTGCTGGTCGAGGATGAGGACATGGTCCGCGCGGTCGCCGAGCGTGCGTTGACGCGGCAGGGCTATACCGTGCTGACCGCGGAAAATGGTGAAGCCGCGCTCGAATTGTTGGCGCGTGGCGAAAAGCCCGATCTGCTCATTTCCGACGTCGTGATGCCGTCGATGGATGGCCCGACGATGGTGCGCCACGCCCGCGAGCGCTATCCCGACCTGCCGATCCTGTTCATGTCGGGCTATGCCGAGGAACAGCTGCGCAAGTCGATCGACCTCGACAATGTCGCGTTCCTGCCCAAGCCCTTTTCGGTGCAACAGCTGGCCGAAGCGGCGCGCGATTTGCTGGCGCCCGCGGTCGAGCCGTGACCGGGCGTCGCTCGAAGAATCGGAGCTATCGCGCGGTGTCGATGGGCGAATTGGTCCATCATGGTGCGCGGGGCATGGCGTCCGGCAGCGACGGCGACTAAGGCCGGGGCATGGCGTCGCTGCAACGTATCCTTATCGTCGAGGACGAACCTCTGATCGCCATGATGCTCGAGGATTTTCTCGCGGCACTGGGCAAGACGCATGTCGCGACCTGCGACAGCGTGACTTCCGCGCTTGCGGCGATCGATGTCGAACATCCCGATGCGGCGATCCTGGATATCAACCTGTCGGGTGGCGAGAAGAGCTGGCCGGTCGCCGACGTGCTGGCTGCGCGCGCGATTCCGTTCATCCTGTCGACCGGGGGCGGTGAGGAGATGCCGGCGCATGCCGCCCGTCCGCGGCTGGTGAAGCCTTATACGATGGAAGGTGTCGCCAAGGCGCTCGCCGAGCTTTGAACGCCGTCGTTCAAGCGATCCGGTCGGGCACTTCCGCCGCGTCGGCATCGAGCGAGGCTTGCGGTGCGACCGCTTCCCAGGGGAAGACGAACCAGTCCTTGCGTTCATCGCGATCGATCACCTCGGCGCGATAGTCGACCTGTTCGCGCGACCTTTTGTTGTCGAGCAAGGTCGCGAAGCGGACGTGGTCGCGTGCCGCTCCCGCGGTGGCCAGCGCGGCGCGCAACTTGCCGATCGTCGCGCCCGAATCGTTGATGTCGTCGACGAACAACAGCCGTTCGCCGTCGCGCGTGCGTGCCGCCAGTTTGATCAATGGCGCGTCGGAAAAATCCTCGACTCGCGACGAATGGTCGACCGACAGCATCGGCAGGCCGGTCGCGTGGCTGAGATAGACCGCTGGCGCCAGCCCGCCACGGCCGATCCCGATGATGAAGCTGGGGAGCCATCCGCTGTCGGCGATTTCGGCGGCGAGCATCTTCACTTGCGCCTCGAACGTATCGTGCGGAATCGGGGTGAAGATCGGCATCAGCTGTACTCCGCTGCATAGGCGTCGAGTGCGGCAGTGTGGCGAGCGATTTCGTCGTCGCTCAGGAACGACCCGAGGAACGAATTGCGCGCGAGCGTGATCAGCTCGCCCCTGCCTAGCCCGCGCGCTACCGCGGCCTGGCGATAATTCTCGCCGATATAGCCGCCGAAATAAGCGGGATCGTCCGAATTGATCGTCGCCCGCAGCCCGAGCTCGAGCATGCGGTCTATCGGGTGGTCGTTCATCGAGGCGACGTTGCACAATTTGACGTTGGACAGCGGACAGACGGTCAGCGTCATCCCGGTGCGCGCCAGCCGTGCGGTCAGCACCGGATCCTCCAGGCTGCGATTGCCATGGTCGAGCCGGTCGATCGCGAGCAGATCGAGCGCCTGATGGACATAGTCGGGCGGGCCTTCCTCGCCAGCATGCGCGACCAGCTTCAGGCCCTTTTCGCGCGCCGCCGCGAAGACCCGCGCGAACTTTTCGGGCGGGTGTCCGACTTCCGACGAATCGAGCCCGACGCCGGCGATGCGATCGAGCCATGGCTCGGCCTGGGCAAGCGTGTCGAATGCCGCGTCCTCGCTCAGGTGCCGCAGGAAGCAGAGAATCAGCTTCGACGTCAGGCCATATTTGGCCTCGGCATCGGCCATGCCGGCGAGCAGACCCTTGATCACAATTTCGAAGGCGATGCCGCGATCGGTGTGCGTCTGGGGATCGAAGAAGATTTCGGCATGGACCACCCCGTCCGCCGCGGCGCGATCGAAATAGGCGAGGGCGAGATCGCGGAAATCGGCTTCGGTGCGGAGCACGTTGGCGCCGGCATAATAGATGTCGAGAAAGTCCTGCAGGTTGGAAAAACTGTAGGCGGCGCGCACTTCCTCGACCGATTTGAACGGAATTTCGACGCGGTTGCGCTCGGCTAGCGCGAACATCAACTCGGGCTCCAGGCTGCCCTCGATATGCAGATGGAGTTCGGCCTTTGGCAGGCCGGTAATGAAGGTGGCGAGATCGGTCGTCATGCGCCGCAGGATGAAGCGCGGCAGGGGGACGGGCAAGAAATATCGGAAAGCCGCCGTTTCGGTGCGAAAAAAGATGATGTTCCACTATTGTTCCACGTGAACAAATGCGATACATGCTGTCCAACATGATTGAACGCCGGTGCTATCCCGGCTAGCGCGGAGGCCTTCTCAATGGCAGCTTCTCTGAAAGTTATCGACGGCATGGCATCGCAGACTACTGACCGGCAAAAGGCGCTCGAAGCAGCCCTGGCCCAGATCGACCGCGCATTCGGCAAGGGCTCGGCCATGAAGCTGGGATCGAAAGAGGCGATGCAGGTCGAATCGATCTCGACCGGCAGCCTCGGTCTCGACATCGCGCTCGGCGTCGGCGGTCTGCCGCGCGGCCGTGTGATCGAAGTGTACGGGCCGGAAAGCTCGGGCAAGACGACCCTCGCGCTCCATGTCATCGCCGAAGCGCAACGCGGTGGCGGCACCGCGGCGTTCGTCGACGCCGAGCACGCGCTCGATCCGGTCTATGCCAAGAAACTGGGCGTCAATATCGACGAACTGATCGTATCGCAGCCCGATACCGGCGAGCAGGCGCTCGAAATCACCGACACCCTGGTCCGGTCGAACGCGATCGACGTGCTGGTGATCGACTCGGTTGCGGCCCTGGTGCCGCGCGCCGAAATCGAGGGTGAGATGGGCGACAGCCATGTCGGCCTGCAGGCGCGCCTGATGTCGCAGTCGCTGCGCAAACTGACCGGGTCGATCAGCCGCTCGCGTTGCATGGTGATCTTCATCAACCAGCTGCGCATGAAGATCGGCGTGATGTACGGCAATCCCGAGACGACGACGGGCGGCAACGCGCTCAAATTCTACGCTTCGGTCCGCCTCGACATCCGTCGCACCGGCCAGATCAAGGATCGCGACGATATCGTCGGCAACACCACCCGGGTGAAGGTCGTCAAGAACAAGGTCGCGCCGCCGTTCAAACAGGTCGAATTCGACATCATGTATGGCGAAGGCATTTCCAAGATCGGCGAGATTCTCGATCTCGGCGTCAAGGCCGGCCTGGTCGAGAAGTCGGGCGCCTGGTTCAGCTACGACTCGATCCGCATCGGTCAGGGTCGCGAGAACTCCAAGAACTACCTCAAGGAAAATCCCGACGTCGCCGACCGGCTCGAACGCGCCATCCGCAGCCGGACTGCCGAGGTTGCCGAAGAGATGATGGTGGGCGGCCTGGACGACGAGGCCGGCGGCGACGACCTCTAATTTTTTTGAGGCGGTGCGGAAAATTTTGCTGCGATGCAACCAATCCGCATTCGCCTCGTTACCGGCACAACCCCAGCGGCGATCCCCCCTCCGCCGCAACTCCCGGAAAGGCCCGCCCGCGTCGGCGGGCCTTTCATATTTCGGGCTTGGTGCGTCCTGGGGTTTTGCCGATAATGTTGGGGCTTGCGACCTCCGGCGTGCATGGATCGCCGTGGATGATCCGTTCCGGCGACAGGTCAGGCTTATGAAGTGGGGAGGGCCGAATGACATTGGCTTATGACTGGGCAGGGCGCGTCGGCGACACCTGGGCGGACGAATGGCGGCGCACCGATTTGAGTTTCGCCAATCTGTCGCCGCAGCTCGACGCGGCGATCCTCGCGGCCGCGCCCGAGACTGGTCGGGCGGTCGATATCGGTTGCGGCGCGGGCGGTACGGCGATCGCGCTGGCGGCCGCCCGCCCAGGCCTGTCGGTGGTCGGCATCGATCTTTCGCGGAACCTTGTCGAGGCCGCGCGGGGTCGGGGCAGCGCTTATCCGAATTTGCGCTTCGAGGTTGGCGACGCGACCGAACTCGGTGGCATCGAAGCCCACCTGTTGTTCTCGCGACACGGCGTCATGTTCTTCGGCGATCCCGTCGCCGCCTTCACCAGACTGCGGCAGACGTCGGCGGCCGATGCCCGTCTGGTCTTCTCCTGCTTTCGCGACGTGACGCTCAACCCATGGGCGATCGAAACCGGGACTGCGGTAACCGGGGCAGCGCCGCAAAAGCCCGGGACATCGCCGGGACCCTTCGCGTTCGCGGACCCCGATCATGTCCGCTCCATTCTGGAAGCAAGCGGATGGACGGGTGGCGCGCGACCGGTCGACTATTCGTATCGAGCGGGCGAGGGGCCGGACGCCATAGACGAAGCGCTCGCCTTTTTCAGCCGGATCGGACCCGCGGCGTCGCAGCTCCGCGAACTCGATGGCGCTGCCCAGGAAGCCGGCCGCGAGCGGTTGCGCGCCGCGCTGACGGCCAGGTTGCGTAACGATACGGTGGATTTCCCGGCCTCGGCATGGATATGGTCGTGCCGGCCCGCTTGAGAATTTCATAGACCGGGCCGGGGAGGAACATCGTGACGCTGATCGTCCATCATCTCAACAATTCGCGGTCGCAGCGCATCCTGTGGATGCTCGAGGAACTCGGGCTCTCGTACGAGATCAACCGTTATCAGCGCGACGCCAAGACGATGCTGGCGCCGCCCGCGCTGCGCAAAGTGCATCCGCTCGGCAAGTCGCCGGTACTCGAGGATGACGGTCGGATGATCGTCGAGACGGGCGCGATCTGCGAATATCTGGTCGAGAAAGGTGACGGCCGGCTCGGTCCACCCACGCATCGCGACGACGTGCTGCGCTATCGCCAGTTCCTCCATTATGCCGAGGGGTCGATGATGCCGCCGCTCCTGGTGATGCTCGTGGTCAATCGGATCCCGCTGATGGGCAAGACTGCGGCGAAGCGCATCCAGCCGATGATCGACGTCCATCTCGATTATGTCGAAAGCGAATTGGCGCAGCGCCCCTGGTTCGCCGGCGACGAGATGACCGCCGCCGATATCATGATGAGCTTCCCGCTCGAAGCGGCCCGCAACCGCGCCGGCCTGGGTCCGTCACGTCCCGCGACGATCGCCTGGCTCGACAAGGTGCACGCGCGCCCGGCCTATCAAGTGGCGCTCGAAAAGGGCGGTCCCTACGCTTACGCGTGACGGGTCAGTGCTTACCGCCCAGTCCGTGGCTTGGCGCGTGTGGCGGCTCGATCTCGGCGGGCGCTTCGGTGCCCAACGCGCCTTCCCAGCGCGCGACGACGCTCGCCGCGATCGCATTGCCGACGACGTTGGTCGCCGATCGCCCCATATCGAGGAAGTGATCGACCGCGAGCACCAGCAAGATCCCCGCTTCGGGCAGTTTGAACTGGTTCAGCGTCGCGGCGATCACCACCAGGCTGGCGCGCGGGACGCCGGCAATTCCCTTCGAGGTGATCATCAACGTCAACAGCATGAAGATCTGCGTGCCGAGGTCGAGATGGATGCCATAGGCCTGCGCGATGAATAGCGATGCGAAGGTCATGTACATCATCGAGCCATCGAGATTGAACGAATAGCCCAGCGGCAGCACGAAGCTCGAGATCCGAGACGGCACGCCGAATCGGTCGAGCGCCTCGAGCGTTCGCGGGAAGGCGGCTTCGGATGACGCGGCGGAGAACGCGACCAGCACCGGCTCGCGTATATAGCGAAACAGCGACACGGTGCGGCGCCCGACGAACAGCCAGGCGAGCAGGGCCAGCATGATCCAGAGTAACGCCAGGCCGATATAGACGCACAGCATGAAGTAACCGAGCTTGCCGATCACGTCGGGCCCGCGCTCGACCAACGCGTTGGCGACCGCCGCGAACACCGCGAGGGGCGCGAGACGCATCACATAATCGGTGATTTGCAGCATGACCTTGGTCAGCGCCTCGGCCGCCTTGACCAGCGGCGCGGCGCGCTCGCCGACCGCGGTGATCGCGACACCGAAGAACACCGAGAAGATCACGATCTGAAGGATGTCGTTCTGCGCCATCGCGTCGACGATCGAGCTTGGGAAGATGTGGCCGATGATCTGGATCGCGTCGAACTTGGTCTTGTCGATGTCGGCCGCGGCGTTGATCGGCGGCAAAGGCATATTGAGCCCGACGCCCGGTTGCAGAATATGGACGAGGATCAGCCCAAGGGTGAGCGACAACAGGCTGGCGCAGACGAACCAGCCGAGCGATTTCAGCCCCACGCGGCCAAGCGCGCCGGTGTCGCCCATATGCGCGATCCCGACCACCAGGGTGCCGAACACCAGCGGCGCGATGATCATCTTGATCAGCTTGAGGAAGATCGTGGTGATCAGGCCCAGGCATTTGGCGATGGTCGCCAGCGTGGCGGCTTGATCGGGTGTCGGATGGCTGCCTCCGAAGGCGGCATTCGTTACCCAGCCCACGATCAGGCCCAGCACCAGAGCGATCAGGATGTAGGTCGTCAGGCGCTTGGCCAAAATAACTCTCCCCATTTTGGTGATGCAGGGAAAGGGGATTGCGGGCTCGCGGTCAAGAACCCTATCGTCCCGGCCATGCCCGATCTCCGCTTTTCGCTCGGCCGCCGCGCGCTTCTCGCTGCCGCTGCCGTGGCGCCGTTGTTCGTGTCCGGCGCCGCCCGCGCTGCCGAGCCCGACCTCTCCGAATTGCAGGACATGACGACCGGCGCGGTCACGATCGGTACCGACGAACGCCGCCGCCGGCTCGATCGCGCGCAGGCGTTGATGAAACAGCACGGTCTGGGTGCGGTGCTGATCGAGCCGGGGTCGTCGCTGCTCTATTTCACCGGCGTCCGCTGGGGCCGCAGCGAGCGCGCGTTGCTCGCGGTGCTGCCGGTCGAGGGCGAGCCTTGCATCATTTCGCCCTATTTCGAAGAGCCGCGGATGCGCGAGACGCTCGCCGTCCCCGCCGAGGTTCGCGTCTGGCAGGAAGACGAGGACCCGCTCAAGGTGGTCGCCGGCTTCCTCAAGGACCGCAAGCTAGCGGCGCGCCCGATCGGGATCGAGGAGACGGTCCGCTTCTTCATTCCGGATATGCTCGCGCACGCCATGCCCGGCGCGAAGATCGTCTCGGCCAACCCGGTCGCGCGTGGCTGCCGGATGATCAAGACGCCGGCCGAACTCGCGCTGATGCAGCTGGCGACCGACGTGACGATCGCCGCCTATCGCTGGACCCACAAGCGGGTCGAAAAGGGCATGACCGGCCGCGACGTCGGCGCGATCATGGACGCCGCGACGCGCAAATTGGGGGGCAGCCCCGAATTCAGCCTGGTGCTGATCGGCGAGGCCGCCGCCTATCCGCACGGCACCCAGGCGGTGCACAAGGTCGCCGAGGGCGAGATCGTGCTGATGGATTGCGGCTGCACCGTGCAGGGCTATCAGTCCGACGTCTCGCGGACCTTCGTCTATGGCGCGGCGAACGCGGAGCAGCGCAAGGTGTGGGACCAGGCGCATCAGGGCCAGCAGACCGCGCTTGCCGCCGCCAGGCTGGGCGTACCGGCGGGCAGCGTCGATGAGGCGATCCGCAAGCTCTACGAGAGCTTCGGCTACGGCCCCGGCTACAAGCTGCCCGGTTGTTCGCACCGCACCGGGCACGGCATCGGGCTCGATGGACACGAACCGGTCAATCTGGTGCGGGGCGAAACGACCAGGTTGGCGCCGGGCATGTGCTTCTCCAACGAACCGGGCATCTACATCCCCGGCAAGTTCGGCGTGCGGTTGGAGGATTGCTTCCACATGACCGACACCGGGCCGAAATGGTTCAGCGAGCCGCCAGCGTCGATCGACGCGCCGTTTCGATAATCATGCGGGCACGAGCGGCTCGAAGACATATACGCCTCCCCGGCGAAGGCCGGGGCCCAGCCGCTATATACCCTCAACGGCGGGATATCATTTCAACTTCGTCGATCCTGGGCCCCGGCCTTCGCCGGGGAGGCGTTATCTCGAGATAGTCGGCATTCAAGCGAGCACGAGCGTCAATTCCGCCTTGTCACCGCGCCAGCCACGCAGCGCCGCCGCCCGATCCGCGGCTGCCGCGTCCTTCATCCCCAATGCCTGTTCCGCATCAGCGCGAACGGAAAGTGCGACCGGATCGTTCGACCGGCGCGCGAGAACCCGCGTCGCCTGCCGTAGCGCGGCGCGCGGTTTGCCCTGGGCGAGCAATGCGGCGGCGTAGCTCCGGCGCACCGGATACCACCAAGCGGGCGGATCGCTCAGCGTCTTCATCAGCCGAGCTTCGTCGAGCCTGGCAGCGGCGAGATAGGCGCGGGCGGCGAGATCGGGGTGTTTGCCGATCATCGCCGCGCGGCCATCGAGCACGAGCTGCGCGATCCGGACCAGTTGCCGAGATTGATTGGCAAGGTCGTCGGGCTTGGCAGGGAGCGGCGGCAGGCTGATTTTCGCGCGTTCGGCGCGCACGCCCGCGGCATTGCCCAGCCGCGCACGCGCTTCGCCGCGTGCGTAGAGCCAATATTGCCGAATATAGGGCTGTTTCTCACCGGGATCGGCCATCGCCAGCACCTTGGCCGGGTCGGCAAAGCGACCTTCGGCGAAGTAACCCGTGCCGACGCCCATCTGGAAGAACAAATTATTGGGATCTGGCAGGTTGGCGGTCGCCGCGATCAGCGGGTCGCTGAGCGCCAGCGCCGCCTTGCCGTCGCCCGATATCAGCGCGCCGCCGACGCCGTACTGCACATTGTGCCCGTGATAGGGCAGCATCCAGACCTGGCCCGGCTTGATCAGTCCCGCGATCCGCGCGTCGCTTTGGCCCAAATCTACCGCCGCGACATTGGCATCGGCGGCGTCCTGGTAACGGCCGACCCAATAGAAGGTATGCGACGGCATGTGGATCAGATGGCTCGATGCCGGCGCCAGCCTGGCGAGTTTGTCGGCATAAGGTTCGGCGCGCTTGGGAAAGCCGCTCATCTCGGTGGCGTGGATGTAGAAATGGATCGCCGGCGTATAGTCCGGATTGCGCTTGAGGACGCCTTCGAGCAGCGCGACCGCGCGCGGCAGATTGGCGGTGCCGCTGGTCAGCGCCGTCGGGATCATCCAGGCATCGGCTGCGATGGTCGCGATCTCGTCATCCTGCGGATAGCGTAGAGTCAGCGCGTCCATCGCCTTGGCGAAGGCCAGGTCACCCGCGCCCTTGCCACCACCATTCACGTAGCGAAGCTTGAGCGCGGCGATCAGGTCGCGTTCGCGCTGCGGTGATTGCGGGGTCAACAGCTTCTCGGCGGCCAGTACCTTGGCGAGTGCGCTATTCTGTTGCTCGGCACCGATCGGGAAATTGATCGTCGGCCCGTCGCTCCACGCCGCGCCCCATTGGCACATGGCGCACTTGGCATCGAGCTTGGCCGCCTCGGCAAAGGCGGCGCTCGCGGCACCGTGCGCGAAGGCATGGGCAAGCTGCATGCCGTTGTCGAAGAATGCCTGCGCGCGCGGATTGGCTGTCGTGATCGGGAACCCACCGCTGCCGTAACCGGGATAGAGCTGCGGCGTCGCGCCCACCGGCAAATCATCTCCGCAGATCGAGATGCTGGCCAGCAGGTCGGCGGCGCTCGGTCGCATTGTCGCTTCACCGACGGATGCCGGGATCAGCGCGAGCAGCGGAAGGGCGAGGAGCGAGAGGCGCATCGGTCATTCCCCAATCGTGACGCCTGCGCATCATATCCCTGTTCGGTGTCGCACACCACCGGCTTGAGTAGCGCTCGCCTGTCCCCTAAGTCGCGGCCATGAGCTCGACAAACGACATCCGCCGCAGTTTTCTCGACTACTTCGCCGCCAACGGCCACACCGCCGTGCAATCGGCGCCGTTGGTGCCGCAGAACGATCCGACGTTGATGTTCGTCAATGCCGGCATGGTGCCGTTCAAGAACGTGTTCACCGGTCTGGAATCGCGACCTTATTCGACCGCGACGTCGAGCCAGAAATGCGTCCGCGCCGGCGGCAAGCACAACGATCTGGACAATGTCGGCTATACCGCGCGCCACCACACCTTTTTCGAGATGCTGGGCAATTTCTCGTTCGGCGATTATTTCAAGGAACGCGCGATCACCCTCGCCTGGGGGCTGCTGACCAAACATTGGGGGATCGACCCCGACCGGCTGACCGTCACCGTCTATCATACCGACGATGAGGCGTTCGATCTGTGGAAGAAGATCGCCGGCCTGCCGGAAGAGCGGATCATCCGCATCGCGACCAAGGACAATTTCTGGGCGATGGGCGACAACGGTCCGTGCGGTCCGTGCTCGGAAATCTTCTTCGACCACGGCGACCATATTCCGGGCGGCCCGCCGGGATCGCCGGACGAGGATGGCGATCGCTTCGTCGAGATCTGGAATTTGGTGTTCATGCAGTTCGAGCAGGAAGCCAATGAGATCGTCGGCAATCTGCCCAAGCCGTCGATCGACACCGGCATGGGGCTCGAGCGCGTCGCCGCGGTGATGCAGGGCGTCCACGACAATTACGACACCGATACGTTCAAGGCATTGATTGCCGCGTCCGAGGCGCTGACGCACACCAGGGCGATCGGCGAGCAGCAGGCGAGCCACCGGGTGATCGCCGACCATCTGCGCTCGTCGGGATTCCTGGTCGCCGACGGCGTGCTGCCGGCCAATGAAGGCCGTGGCTATGTGCTCCGGCGCATCATGCGGCGCGCGATGCGGCATGCGCATCTGCTGGGGGCCAAGGATCCGCTGATGCACCGGCTGGTGCCGGCGCTGGTCGCCGAGATGGGCGCCGCCTATCCCGAGCTGGTTCGCGCGCAGCCGCTAATCGAAGCGACATTGCAGCAGGAAGAAAAACAGTTCCGGCGGACGCTCGACAAGGGGCTGAAGCTGCTCGACGAGGCGACCGCCGGGATGGCGACGGGCTCGACCCTGTCAGGAGAGACCGCGTTCAAGCTCTATGACACATTCGGCTTTCCCTATGACCTGACTGAGGACGCTCTCCGCGCACAGGGGCTGCAGGTCGATCGCGAGGCGTTCGACGCCGCCATGGCCGAGCAGAAGCGTGCCGCGCGCGCCGCCTGGAAGGGGTCGGGCGAAAAGGCGTCGGATGAATTGTGGTACGATCTCGTCGAAGAAAAGGGCAGCACCGAGTTCATCGGCTATGCGTCGGAGGAAGGCGAGGGCGAGGTCGTCGCGCTGATCAAGGACGGTGTCCGTGTCGACAAGGCAATCGCCGGCGACGAAGTCGACGTCGTGCTCAATCAGACGCCGTTCTACGCCGAGAGCGGTGGCCAGGTCGGCGACGCCGGGATCGCGACCAACGACAAGGGGCTGAAGGGCCGCGTGTTCGACACCCAGAAGCATCTTGGACGGCTCTGGGCGCATCGCACCAAGATCGAGGCGGGCGAAGTCGCGATCGGCGACGCCATTCACCTCGTGGTCGATGGCGAGCGCCGCAACGCGATCCGCGCCAACCATTCGGCGACGCATCTGCTCCACGCGGCTTTGCGCGAGCGGCTGGGCACGCATGTCGCGCAAAAGGGCTCGCTGGTCGCGCCCGAGCGTCTGCGTTTCGACTTCTCGCAACCGACCGCGATCGATCCGGCGCGGCTGGCCGAGGTCGAGGCCGATGTGAATGCCTATATCCGCCAGAACGACGCCGTCTCGACCCGGTTGATGACTCCCGAAGAGGCGATCGAGGAAGGCGCGATGGCGCTGTTCGGCGAAAAATATGGCGATGAGGTGCGCGTCGTGTCGATGGGCCGCGCGCCCGACGGCAAGTCGATCTACAGCCTGGAATTGTGCGGCGGCACGCACGTCAACGCGACCGGCGATATCGGGCTGTTCAAGCTGGTGAGCGAAGGCGCGGTGTCGTCGGGCGTCCGCCGCGTCGAGGCGCTGACCGGCGAAGCCGCGCGCGCCTATCTCGCCAGCCGCGACGAAAAGCTGCGCGAAACAGCTGCTGTGCTCAAGGCGACTCCTGACGAAGTGCCGGCGCGCGTCGCGGCGCTGGTCGAGGATCGCCGCCGTCTCGAGCGCGAACTGGCCGAGGCCAAGAAGGCGCTGGCGCTGGGCGGCGGTGGCGGCGCGGCCCCGGCCAGACCCGAACAGGTCAATGGCGTCAATTTCGTCGGCCAGGTGGTCGACGGGCTCGACCCCAAGGGCCTGCGCGGCGCGGTCGATGAGACCAAGGCGCGGATCGAGTCGGGTGTCGCGGTGCTGGTCGCGGTCAATGACGGCCGTGCGTCGATCGCGGTGGGCGTGACCGACGATCTGACCGGGCGGTTCAACGCGGTCGACCTGCTCCGCAAGGCGGTCGAAGTGCTTGGCGGCCAGGGCGGAGGCGGCCGGCCCGACATGGCGCAGGGCGGCGGTCCCGATGGCAGCAAGGGCGATGAGGCAGTCGCGGCGATCAGAGCGGCGCTCGCCGGCTGAGTTAGCCGACTGCCAACCGCCGACCAGAATAACGCCTCCCCGGCGAAGGCCGGGGCCCAGTCGCGATGTATTCTCGACAGCAGCCCGCCTTCTCCAATTCCGCGAGACTGGGCCCCGGCCTTCGCCGGGGGGATTCAACCGGGGAGGGATTCAACTAGACTCATATCCGTTCAGGCTTGCACATATCCTGAGTGGCGGATGTAGTTTGAGTATTCGCCGGGTTTGAACTTTTCGAGGATGGTTTTGAGCGCGTCGCAGATGGCGTCGAAGGAACGAGGGTTCATTTGCCGGATGAGGCTTTTGACCTTCGAGAAGACCTGCTCGATCGGATTGAAGTCGGGGCTGTAAGGCGGCAGGTAGAGCAGGTGCATGCCCGCGTTTTCGAGGCATTCCTGGATGCCCGCCACCTTGTGGGCCGGCAGATTGTCGATGATGACAATGCTGCCTGGCCGCATTTCCGGGATCAGGCATTCCTCGAGCCATTGCCGGAAGATCATCCCGGTCATGGCGCACGGCAGCAGTTGCGGGGCCAGGATGCCGTCATGCGCCAGGCCCGCGACGAAGGTGGATGTCATCCAGTGGCCGTGCGGAGCCTTGGCGAACAGCTTCTTGCCCCTTTGGCCCCAGCCATGGCTGCGCGTCATCGCCGTGTTCGTGCCGGTTTCATCAACAAACACCAGCGACGTGAAGTCGAGCTCGGCCTGTCCTGCTCGCCAAAGCGCACGGGCCAGCGCAACATCGGGGCGATCCTGCTCAGTCGCGAAGATCGTTTTTTTTGAGGCGAAGACCCAGCCGCTTCACTGTCCTTTGGACCGTGCCATAGCCGACCTCAACGCCGCGG
>DASVNU010000130.1:0-2591 GCA_036383655.1 Sphingomonas sp.
CGAGATCGCCACGCGCGCCAGTTCGCAGGCCGGGCAAGCGGTGGAGACCAGCGGCGCGCTCAGCGATCACGCCAAGTCGATCGAATCGATCCTGGGGCTGATCCGCGACATTGCCGGCCAGACCAACCTTCTCGCGCTCAACGCAACGATCGAGGCGGCACGCGCCGGCGACGCCGGCCGCGGCTTCGCGGTCGTCGCGCAGGAAGTGAAGAGCCTCGCCAACCAGACCGCGCGCGCGACCGACGACATCGCCGCCAAGATCGCCGCGATCCAGTCGGCCACCCGTTCCACGGTCGACACCAATGCCAGCATCAAGGCGACGGTCGCCGAGGTGCAGGAATCGGCGTCGCGCATCCGCTTCGCGATGGAGGCGCAGGCGCAGACGGTGACCGCGATCACCGCCGCGGTCGACGAAACCGCGCTTGCCGCCGATTCGATGTCCAACACCATCGCCACCATCCGCGAGGATACCGAAGCGGTCGCCGCCGAAATGGGCGCGCTGGCGAGCGACGTCAGCGACGTCGACGACCGGCTCGGCGGGCTGAAAGGTGCGGCAGACCAGTTCTCGACCAGCGTCGCGGCGTGATCCTCAAATCCTCCCCGTTCACGGGGAGGATTTGATTAGCCCCCACCTCGGAGGCATTGCCCGCGCGCAACGCACCCCGTAATCGCACGCGCATGACCAACATCCTCCTGACCGGCAGCAGCCGGGGTATCGGCGCGGCGATCGCGCAGACGCTGTCGGCCGATGCCGGCGTGCACCTGGTCGGCCACGGCACCGCGAGCGGCATCGCCGCCGACTTCGCCGACCCCACCGGCCCGCGTCAGCTGTGGGACAAGGCACTGGCCGAGCTCGGCAGCATTGACGTGTTGATCAACAATGCCGGCGTGTTCGAGGACAATCCGATCGACTTGAGCGACGACGACTGGGTCGCCGGTTGGGAGCGCACGATGCGGATCAACCTGACCGCCAGCGCCGAATTGTGCCGCTTCGCCGTCAAGCACTGGCAGGATCGCAAGACGGGCGGTCGCATCGTCAACGTCGCCAGCCGCGCCGCCTATCGCGGCGACAGCCCCAATCACTGGCACTACGCCGCCTCCAAGGCCGGCATGGTGGCGATGACCAAGTCGATCGCACGCGGCTATGCGGCCGAGGGAATCCTCGCCTTCGCGGTGTGTCCGGGTTTCACCATGACCGGCATGGCGGAGGACTATCTGTCGAGCCGTGGCGGTGAGAAATTGCTTGCCGACATCCCGCTCGGCCGTGTCGCCGATCCGGAGGAGGTGGCGAACGCGGTGAGCTACCTCGCGACCACGGCTCCCGCATCGATGACCGGCGCGGTACTCGACGTCAACGGAGCGAGCTATGTCCGCTGACGCGGAGCGGACGATCGACAGCTGGCGGCTGACCCTGCCCTGCACCCGCGCCGAGGCGGAGGCGATCGACGCCGCCGAGATCGCGATCGACGCGGTGCTGATGACGACCGAGGAAGTCGAGGACGATGTCGAGCGCTGGCGGCTGGACGCCTATAGCGAGGCCCGCCCCGACGCGGCGATGATCGCGGTGATCCGCGCGCTGGTGCCGAGCGCGGCCGATGTCGAGCCGGTGATCGAACCGCTCTACGACGAGGATTGGGTGGCGATGAGCCAGGCCGGGCTCGAACCGATCCGCGAAGGCCGCTTCGTCGTCCATACCAGCGCGCATCCGATCGATCCGCCCGAAGGCGGCCGCGCGTTCCTGATCGACGCCGGGCGTGCGTTCGGCACCGGGCATCACGCCACCACCTCGGGCTGCCTGAACATGCTCGACGCGATGGCGGAGCGCGATTTCACGGCCATCATCGATGTCGGCACTGGCACCGGGCTGCTCGCCTTCGCCGCGCGGCATTTGTGGCCCGGTGCGCGGATCATGGCGACCGATATCGATCCGATGGCGATCGACGTGACGCGCGACAATGCCGCTGCCAACGCTATCGAGCGTGTCGACCTGATCGTCGCCGACGGCGCGCTCGACGACGCGATCACTGCCGCCGCGCCCTATGATTTGGTCATCGCCAATGTGCTCGCCGGACCGCTCGTGTCGATGGCGCCCGAACTCGCGGCGATCGCCTCGTCCGGCGCGACGATCGTGCTGGCCGGTCTGCTCGAAACGCAGCGCGCGCAGGTGGTCCACGCCTATGCCGAGTGCGGCTGTACTTTACTGGAAGCCGACCGGCGCGGTGACTGGACGATCCTCAAGCTCGAAGCCGGCGCGACGCGCTACCTGCCCACCAAGCCGTTCGACCCCAAGGGCCGCGACGGCTGGGCGCTCGATATCTGATCACGATGCCAGGGGGACCAATGACCCGCGCGATCCCGCTGGCAGCGACCGCCCTGCTGCTTGTCGCCTGCGGCAGCAATGCTTCGCCCGGCCAGAAGAAAGTCGACGCTTTCCGGGCGAGGTTCGTCGCGGAATGCAAGGCGGGAACGATGCAGGCGTCAGGCAAGGACATGACGGTCATCTGCGGCTGCGTCGCGGACAAACTGATCGCCAACAAGCCAATCGATGAATTGATCGACAATCCGCCGCAGGAGGACGCCGATCGTTACGC
>DASVNU010000131.1:0-6271 GCA_036383655.1 Sphingomonas sp.
GCAGGAACAAGCCGATCCGGTCGCCCGGGCCATAGCCCATCCGCGCCAGCCCAACGGCGACGCGCGCCGCGCCGTCCGCCACTTCGGCATAGGAATAGCGGCGGCCGAGAAAATCGAGCAGCGGCCGCTCGGGATGTGCGCGCGCGGTGTTTTCGAACATGTCGACCAGCGACAAGGACGGGAAGTCGGTCGCCCAGGGCCTAGGGTGACGATAGGCGCTGCCGCGCCACAGGCTTTCCGCGTCTTGTGTCATTGACATGAATGTAAGCGCGCCGCCGGTCCGGCGGCAAGCGGACTCAGCGATCGATCGCGTTGCCGCTGGTCCAGGTCAGCAGGAACTTGACCGCGACCACGCCGAGATCGACCGCCGCCTGGATACGGTGCGGCGCCGGATCGCCGACGCGATGGGTCAGGATTTCGATATCGGCGGTCGGATGGCGCACGACCGCGATAAGCGCGAGCGCCGCTGCTATCGCCACCATCGCACCGCGCCTACGCATGTTTCGCGCCTCCAGCCGGTCACTATATAGCGCCGGGGAGCGAGCGACAAGCCGGGGCCGCGGCAATCCGTCGCAATTCCGCAAGCGAAACGAGCGTCAGAGTTGCACCGTTTCAGCGAAGCCGCAAACAGCCTCAGGCGGCGCGGACGGCGATCGGCGGCGCGAACCGGGCGCGATCGCGGCCGGCCTGCTTGGCGTCGAACAGCGCGCGGTCGGCGCGACGGTACATCGCCTTCCAATCGGATTCGGTGACGAGCGGTCCGGTGCACGCGCCGATGCTGGCGGTGACGGTCAGGTCGAACGGCATCCGCGCCGCGCGCAATTTGGCGAGCACGGCGTCGGGGGTGACCGCGCGATCGGCGGGGCACAGGATGGCGAATTCCTCGCCCCCCATCCGCGCGATCAGCGCAGTCGGCGCGGCCTGGCGCAACACGCGGGCGAAGACGCGCAGCACCTCGTCGCCGCCGTCATGGCCCAATGTCTCGTTGATCCGCTTGAAATAGTCGAGGTCGGTCAGCATCAGCGTCTGGTTCGCCTCTCGGCCGATCGCCTGGCGCAGGAAGGCACGGCGATTGAGCAGGCCGGTCAAGGGATCGGTGTCGGCCAGCCGCGCCGCGATCATCTCGCGTTCGAGCGCGTCGTCGCGTTCGAGCGAGAGCAGGCGGATGCGATAGGCGATCGCCAGCGTCGAGATGATCGCCTCGAACGCCATCGACAGGATGGTCGAATTATCGAGCCAGAAGCTCCACGGGATCAGCGCCAGATTGCCCAGCAGGCGCAGTGCCGCGAACAGGATCGGCGCCGCCCAGGCGATCGCGAACAGCCAGAGATAGGGGCTGCGTTCGGCGCGCGCGCGGCGGATGATCGGGAAGACGACGATGATGATCGCCGCGAAGGCCAGCGAAAAGGCGGAGTCGAGCACCCGGATATGCCATGGGGCGAACAAGGCCATGAACGCGGTCGCGACCACCGAGGCGGCGGTGATGACGTTGACCGCCTTGCCCACCCAGCCAGCGGTCACCGCGGGCACGAAGAAATAGCGTGCGAAGGTCAGCGCGGTCGCCGCCGCCGTGCACAACAGGACGTAATTGAGCCGCAGCCGATCGTTGTTGAGCATCGTCGGGTTGAGCCAGGCGAGCCCCCCCGACGAGGTCAGCGCGTAGAGCATCAGCGCCGCGACCATCGCGCAATAAGCGAGCTGGAACGGGTAACGCAGCGCTCCCCACATCGCGAAATTATAGATCAGCAAGGCCAGGCACAGCCCGCCGAACCCGGCATAGATCGCCGCCATCGCCAGGTTTGCCCGGCCCGCTTCGTACGGGGTGGCGATCGTCGGGGCGATCAGGATGCCGCGCAGATTGGCCGATCCTTCGACATGCCACATCAGCCGGACGGGCGGGCCGATATCGGTCGGTAGCGGCCATTCGATCATCGCCCCCAATTGCAGGTGGCGGGTCGCCTGGCGGCCGTCGAACCGCCAGCCGCGGATCTTGCCGCCGGGATAAAGGGCATAAAGCGTGACGGCATCCTGCCACACGCTGCCGATGCGGACGCGCGACCGGCTGTGGACGCCGGGGACATTGCTCAGCGATTGCGAGATTACCCAATAATCGCCCGATCCGAAGGAGGTCTGGCGCCGGTCGCAGTCAAATCGGGCCGCTGCGGCGAACATGCCGGCCGGCCGATCGCCGGCACGGGCGGGAGCCACGCACATCGACAGGCGCGCGCCCGCGACGGCGCTCTGCGCCTGGGCGGGAGAAGCCCATAACGTGGAAACGGCCAGCAACAGGGCCGTCAGCAGCAGGGCGGGTAGACCGGCAAAGCGCATGTCGCCGACCTAGCCGACCGACCCCAAATTATTGGTAAATCACGGACAAAGTATTGCCGGTCACGACTTGCTCAGCATGGTTTGAACCCGCCGAGCGTGATGCGCGGCTTGCACTTCTTCTTCGCCGGTTCGTTGCCGCCCTTACCGTCGGACGCGCCCTCATTGTCGCTCATATCGTCCATCCCGGGCATGCCGAGCATCACCGAGGTGTTGGAGCGATAACGCACCTTGGCCGTCCAGTCGGGCTTCCACGGCAGCTTGGCGTTGGCCGGGCGCGGCGGATAGGCGAAGTTGCGTTCGGGACCATAAGCATAGAGCTGGGTCATCATGAACCCGCCGGCGGCGCGCTTCACTTCGCTCGGGATCTGACAGCTCGTCTGGCTTGGCGGCATCACGATCTTCCGGCCGATCAGGCTGGTGACCACGTCCGGCGCGATCCAGTCGGCCAAGCCGCCGCCGAACTGCTTGCCGCTGGCGGACGTCCACCACACCATGTCCGCATTGTCGCCGCCGGAACCCTGCGCGCCGATCAGCCAGGCGTAATAACCCGTCGCCAACGGCACCGAATTCCAGTTCAGCATTTGCGAGCCGTCGGACTGCTCGCTGCCGCGTGCGCTCAGCGGCGCCATGAAATCCTGATCGAGCGCGAACCTGATCTCGGGTGAATAATTGCCCGCGACGCGATGGTCGCCGACCAGTGAGGAATTGGGCTTGGCCGACTTGCCCGATTTGGCATTGGGCCATTCGCCGTAAGTGCGCGACGTCGCCGCGGTCGGGCCGCGGTCGACCGGGACGTCCGCGGTAAACAGACCCGGCGGGAATTGCTGCTGGCCGAGTTCGGCGAAGTCGACGACCACCGGCTGGCCGGGTCCGACATGCGCGCCGCACCCCCAGAACAGCAGCAGCCGCCCCTTGGGCCGGCGCATCTCGCCCGGCATTCCCTCGGATGGCGTCGGTTGCGGCGACGTCAGCGGGACCGACGGTCCCAGCTGCATCGCCGCGGGCATGAAGTGATCGGCCTGTGGTGCGCCGCCGGTGGGCGACAGCGTCGATCCCAGCCGCAATGTCAGCATGTGCGCGACCGAACCGCCGCCGCGACCGCCGCCGAACATCATCTTCATCGGGTTGGCGCCGCCGGCCCCGAAACCGGACGTGGTCGCGACGTCCATCTGATACCGCGCCTTGGGCGGGGCCGAGGGCGGCGCCGAATAGCCCAGGCTCGCGATCGTCGCGATTGCGGCGGCCCCCGCCGCCAGCAGGATCAATTGGTGTCGCATGGATGCATCCCCCTATGATGTCGGTGCCCGATAGCATGACCGCCGAGTCCCTCGATTGGACGAACGCGACGGTTGGTTTGCTTGACTCGCGGAACCATCGGGGTCGTTATGCGATCGGAACGTGGTTAACGGGACAAGGGTGCGTGATGACCCGATCGCTTATTGTCGTCGCCCTATCGGCCACTATGTCGGCCATCATGCCGGCCGCCGCCCTGATCGCGCCGGCGGCCGCCGCCTCCGACTATCATGATCGCGACGTCCAGACGACCTTGGTCAGCGTCGCCGATCTCGATCTGTCGACCGGCTGGGGCATGGATCGCCTGATCAAGCGGCTGCGCGGCCGGATCGACGACATGTGCGGCTCGGACGAGGATTGCCGCGACGAGGCCTGGCTGAGCGCCGACTGGCAAGTCGCCCGCGCGGCCGGCCGCGACCAATGGCGTCACCGTATCGCGTTCGAGCGCGAGGCTGATCGTCGCTTCTATCGGATGCGGCGTTTCGCTCCACCGGCCCCTCCGCCACCAGTCATGGCCCAGCCGCTGCCACGAATCGCTTATGTGCCGATCCCGGCCCCGCCCGCGCACCTCGTGTCGAAGACGACCAAGGTCACCACGACCACGACCAGGACGACGACGATCACGCTGACCTATCGCACCCCGCCCGCCACCTTCCGCCCGGCCTGGAAGCCGCGCTGCGCCTGCGTGGAATAGGGCGCCTCAGGACCGCGCCAACCCAATTGACGAGCAAGTTTGCCGAGTCCGCGGCGCGGAGCAACTCGGTTTCAGAGATGTTCTTGCCGTCGGCGCGCGGATTCTTCGCGTGATCTTGGAATAAAATGCCATGAACGGGTCCGACAACGAAACGATTGACCCGAAACGCGCTGCAGTGCAGCAAGGCGACATGGCCGACCTCCCTATTATCACCAACAATCCCGACGTGCGTTTCCTGGGCAAATTGCTCGGTGACGTGATCCGCGCTTATGGCGGCGAGGCGCTGTTCAAGCGCACCGAATATATCCGCTCGACCTCGGTCGACCGCCATCGCGGCGTCGGCGGCGATGTCGATCTCGGGCTCGATCGCCTGTCGCTCGACGAGACGCTCGATTTCGTCCGCGGCTTCATGCTGTTCTCGATGCTCGCCAATCTGGCCGAGGATCGCCAGGGAGTCGCCGCCGAACCCGGCGCGGATGTCGCGGCTGCGCTCAACCGCCTCGCCGATGAGGGGATCGGCAAGGACAAGGTCATGCACCTGCTCGACCACGCGCTGGTCGCGCCGGTACTGACCGCGCACCCGACCGAAGTGCGCCGCAAGTCGATGATCGACCACCGCAACCGCATCGCGCAATTGATGGCGCTGCGCGATCGCAAGGTTGCCACGACCCCCGAGGGCGACGATGTCGAGCAGGCGATCACGCGCCAGATCGCCTTGCTGTGGCAGACGCGGGTGTTGCGACGCGAGCGGCTGTACGTCGCCGATGAGGTGGAGACGGCGCTCTCCTATCTGCGCGACGTGTTCCTGCCGGTGCTGCCCGGCCTCTATCAGCGCTGGGACCGCGCGCTCGGCGAGCGCACGCCGAGCTTCCTCAAGCCGGGCAGCTGGATCGGTGGCGACCGCGATGGCAATCCCAATGTCGTCGCCGAGTCGCTGACCGTTGCGCTGGCGCGATCGTGCGAGGCGGTGCTCGGCTATTATCTCGACGCGGTGCATGCGCTCGGCGCCGAATTGTCGATCTCGACCGACCATGCGCGGGTCAGCGACGAATTGCTCCAGCTTGCGGTGGCGAGCGGGGATGACGCCCCGAGCCGCGACGACGAGCCGTATCGGCGTGCACTGTCGGGCGTCTATGCGCGGCTCGCCGCGACGCATCGTGTGCTCACCGGCAAGCCGGCGCCGCGACCCGCCGCGCTCAAGGGCGAGCCTTATGCCGATCCGCAGGCGTTGCGCCGCGACCTGGTGACGATCGCGCATGCGCTGGCCGATGAAGGCGCGGGTCCGCTCGCGTCGGGCGGCGCGCTCGGCCGGCTGATCCGTGCGGTCGACACGTTCGGATTTCATCTCGCGACGCTCGACCTGCGCCAGAACAGCGCGGTGCACGAGCGCACCGTCGCCGAATTGCTCAACGTCGCCGGGGTCGAAGCGGATTATGCCGCGCTCGACGAAGCGGGGCGGGTGGCGCTGCTGCGCCGCGAGCTCGCCAACGTCCGACCTTTGGTCAGCCCCTATGCGGTCTACAGCCCCGACACCGCGTCCGAACTCGCGATCCTGCGCGCGGCCGCCGACGCGCATGACAAATACGGCCCGGCGTGTATCCGCCAATATATCGTTTCGATGGCGATGTCGGTCAGCGACCTGCTCGAAGTCCATCTGATGCTCAAGGAAGTCGGGCTCTATGTGCCGGGCGATCCGCCGTCCGCCGCGATCATGGCGGTGCCGCTGTTCGAAACGGTCGGCGATCTCGAGGCGGCGCCGGCGATCATGGGCGAGTGGTTCGGCCTGCCCGAAATCGCCGGACTCGCGGTCGGTCGCGGCGTCCAGGAAGTGATGATCGGCTATTCGGATTCGAACAAGGACGGCGGTTACCTGACCTCGACCTGGCAATTGAGCCGCGCGTCCGAAGCGCTCGAACCGGTGTTCGAGAAAGCGCATGTCGGCATGCAATTGTTCCA
>DASVNU010000132.1:0-5444 GCA_036383655.1 Sphingomonas sp.
CAGCACTTCGGGGATCGTGCGCCCTTCCCATTCAACAGGTCGGGTATAATGCGGATATTCGAGAAGGCCGCTTTCGAAGCTCTCTTCATCTCCGCTGGAAGGCGCGCCCATTACGCCGGGAAGCAGCCGAATGCAAGCGTCCAGCAGCACCAAAGCGCCCATCTCTCCGCCCGACAGGACATAGTCGCCGATCGACACCTGTTCGATCGGCCGCGCGTCGAACAAGCGCTCGTCGAATCCCTCAAATCGACCACACAGCACGATCGCGCCAGGACCCGCTGCGAGCTCGCGTATCCGGGCCTGTGTAAGCGGCTTCCCGCGCGGCGTCATCGCCAGGATCGGCCGCCCGTCCGCGACGCTATCGAGCGCGCTCGCCACCACATCGGCACGCAGCACCATCCCGGCACCGCCACCGGCCGGCGTGTCGTCCACGGTGCGATGCTTGTCGGTCGCGAAATCGCGGATGTGGACCGCGTCGAGGCTCCATTTACCGTCGCCCAGCGCGCGGCCGCCAGCGAAGTGCCGAGCGGCCCGGGGAACATCTCGGGATAGAGCGTGAGGACCGTGGCGGCGAAGGTCATGCCATCCGTCCGGTCCTAAGCGCGACAGCCCAATCGGGCCTGCCATTCATGTCCGCGCGTCGAGCGGCGGCTTCGTGATCATAGTCGATCGCGCAAAGCGTGACCGCAGTCCCGTCGACAATCGCATAGCAGGCCAAGGGATCGCCCTTCTCCACGCGATATGAGCTCGGATGATCGTCGTCATATGCCTGCAGGCCAACCGAGCCGGGGTTGGCGATGGTCCGGCCACCTTCCAGCATCACAATGCGGGGCAGATGAGTATGCCCGCACAGCATCAGCGCCTCGCCCCGGCCCCCTGCCCGGTCGCGAATCTCAGCATCGCTCGCGTCGCGAGCCGTGCCGCCGTCAACGGTATGAAGGAAATGCTCCAGATCATCGGTCGGCGTACCGTGACAAAGCAATACGTCCGGCGACAGGGCGAGCGTCGGCGGCAAGCTCGCGAGCCATTGGAGGTGGCTGTCACTCAAGGCATCGCGAGCGAAGGCGTCGCTTGCGCCCATCCGCGCGCGGTCGAAGGTCAGCAATTGCCGTTCGTGATTGCCCGCTATCGTCGGCCCGAGGTCCATCAACCGATCGGCCGTTTCCGCGGGCCAGAGCGGCCCCGACAGCGAATCCCCCAGATTGGCGAACCGCGTGCAGCCCTCTGCCTCGGCATCGGCGATCACCGCCTCGAGCGCCGGCAGATTGCCGTGAATGTCGGTCAGGACGGCTAGCCGGGTCATTCCGCGTAAGCCGCGTTGACGACGAGCCGCTCCTCATTCCATTCGGGAACCGCTTCGGGGCGCATCGGCACCATGAAGCGCTTGCCGGGCTTGCCGTTGTCGCTCGGGCGTTCGATTTCGATCACGTCGCCGGCACCGAAATTCTCGATCAGCACGACATGGCCGAGCGGCTCTCCAGCGTCGGACACGACCGCCAGGCCAAGCAAATCAGCGTGATAATATTCGCCCTCGCCAAGCGATGGCAGTGCGGAGCGGGGAACGGTGAGTTCGGTGCCGCGCAATTTCTCGGCGGCGGTGCGATCGGGGATTTCGGCGAAGCGCGCGATCGCGCCCTGGGGCGTCATGCGCAGCGCTTTCAGCGTCAGCGCACCGCCGTTGAATGATTTGTGCGCCTTCAAATCTTCGGCAAAGACCTTGAGGCGGACTTCGCCCATCACGCCGTGCGCGCCGATGGCGACGGCAAGCGTGACGGGCAAGTCTCCCCTCCCACTTGTGGGAGGGGTCGGGGGAGGATTTGTTTTGAGCGACATCGCTTTCGACATGCCCTCCCCTAGCCCCTCCCGCAAGCGGGAGGGGAACTAAGGTCAGCCCTCGGCGGGAGCCTGGGCGCTCTCGCCTTCGTCGGCACCGGTGTCGCCGGCATCGCTGTCGGGCGTCGCTTCGTTGACGGCAGCTTCCTCGGCAACTGCTTCAGCAGCGGGAGCTTCTTCAGCGGCCGGAGCCTCCTCAGCAGCAGCTTCGACGGGCGGGGTTTCTTCGGCAACCGCTTCGGCGACGGCTTCGGCCTCGGGAGTCGGCTCTTCGGTCGCGGCTTCGACCTCGGCGGCGACAACAGCTTCGGCTTCGGCCTGCTTGGCGGCGGTCGCGGCTTCGGCGGCCTCGGCTGCCTTGCCCGCACGCTCTTCGACACGCTCCTTGGCCTTCTCGCCCGGCTCACCCTTCTTCGGGTTGTTGCGAGCCGCACGCTCCTTCACGCCGGCGACGTCGAGGAAGCGGGCAACGCGGTCGGTCGGCTGCGCGCCGACGCCCAGCCAATGCTTGGCGCGGTCGGCGTCGAGCACGACGCGCTTCTCGTCGTCCTTGGCGAGCAGCGGATTGTAGTTGCCGATCTTCTCGATGAACTTGCCGTCACGCGGGCTGCGCGCGTCGGCGACGACGATACGGTAGTAGGGACGCTTCTTCGAACCGCCGCGCGAAAGACGAATGCTCAGTGCCATATTACTTCAACTTCCTTAGCTAGATTTCTGAAATTACTTCTTTTTCACGTTCATGAAATTCTGGAACCCCGGCGGCAACTTGGCCCCTGTGCCGGGCAGGCCGGGAAGCCCGCCCATCTGGTTCATCGCGTCGCCGAGTTCGGGCCCGCCCATCGCGTTGCCGAGCCCGCCGAGACCGCCACCGGGGCCGCCCTTGCCGAGCATCGCCATCATGCCCTTCAAGCCGCCCATCTTCTTGATGCGCTTCATGGCGGTGGCCATTTCCTGGTGCATCTTGAGCAGCTTGTTGACGTCCTGGACGGTCGTGCCCGAGCCGTTGGCGACGCGGATCTTGCGCTTGGCGTTGAGCAGTTCGGGCTTGGTCCGCTCCTTGGGAGTCATCGAGGTGATGATCGCGTCCATGCGGAGCAGGATGCGGTCGTCCATGCCCGACTGCGCCATCGCCGCCTGCGCTTTCTTCATGCCGGGGATCATCCCGGCCAGCGCGCCGATCCCGCCCATCTTCTTCATCTGCTGCAACTGGCCGCGCAGGTCGTTCATGTCGAACTGACCCTTGGACAGCCGCTGCGCCATGCGCTCGGCATCTTCCTGCTGAATCGATTCGGCGGCGCGTTCGACCAGGCTGACGACGTCGCCCATGCCCAGGATGCGGCCGGCGACACGGCTGGGGTGGAAACCCTCGATCGCATCGAGCTTCTCACCGGTACCCGCGAACTTGATCGGCTTGCCGGTAACCGCGCGCATCGACAGCGCGGCGCCGCCACGCGCGTCGCCGTCCATCCGGGTCAGCACGACGCCGGTCAGTGGCACCTGATCGGAAAAGGCGCGCGCGACGTTGACCGCGTCCTGACCGGTCAGGCTGTCGACGACGAGCAGGATTTCCTGCGGTTTCGCGATGTCGGCGACCGCCTTCATCTCGTCCATCAGGCCCTGATCGATATGCAGACGGCCCGCAGTGTCGAGCATCAGCACGTCGAAGCCCTGGAGCTTCGCCGCCTGAAGCGCGCGCCGCGCGATATCGACCGGCTGCTGCCCCTGGACGATCGGCAGCGTCGCGACCTCGGTCTGCTCGCCGAGGATAGCCAGCTGCTCCTGCGCCGCTGGGCGATTGACGTCGAGCGACGCCATCAGGACCTTTTTGCGATCGCGACCGGTCAGGCGCTTGGCGATCTTGGCCGTCGTCGTCGTCTTGCCCGAGCCCTGAAGCCCGACCATCATCACGACGGCGGGCGGCGTGACGCCGAGGTTGAGCTCGCTCTCGTCGGCGCCGAGCATCTCGACCAGCCCGTCATGGACGATCTTGACGACTTGTTGCCCCGGGGTGATCGAGCGCAGCACCTGCTGGCCGACCGCCTGCTCGGTGATCTTGTCGACGAAATCGCGCGCGACCGGCAGCGCGACGTCGGCCTCGAGCAGCGCGACGCGCACCTCGCGCATCGCCGTGCGCACATCCGCCTCGGTCAGCGCGCCACGGCCGCGCAACCGGTCGAATACGCCGCCAAGACGATCGCTCAGGCTGTCGAACATAAAATCAAAACTCCCATCCGAACCCCAAAACGCACAAAGCGCCGGCGGACGAAACCTCGTCGGCCGGCGTCACCACATGGGTGCTCCTTGTCGCGTTCGCAAAGGGAACGGTGCCGGTCCGATAGTCGCAGCCGACGAAAAACGCAAGTCGGCGACGCGCCCTTAACATCTTCTTGACCTCACAATGCCATCAGCAGGGTTGGATAGAGCCGCGGACGCGCGGTTTCGAAGAAGGGGATTTGGGGCATGAGCGAACCGGCCGCGGCCCGGCGCGATCTGTTGAGCGGCGCGATCACGGTCGCCGCGATCCTGATGTTCATCGGCACTGGCAGCGAAGTGCTGTCGATGGTCCTGAACAACTGGCTGCACCATGAGGGCGGCACCGACCAGACGCTGATCATCGCCTTGTTGCTCAACGTCGCGCTGATCCTGTTCGGCTGGCGCCGCCATCGCGATCTCGCCAACGAAGTCACGGTGCGCACCGCGGCCGAGGAACGCGCCAACGTGCTTGCCTCGAAGGATCCGCTCACCGGCTTCCTCAACCGCCGCAGCCTGGCCGAGGAAGGCGCCGCGATGCTGGTCCGCGCCGACCGCCGCCACAAGGCGATGGCGCTGATGATGCTCGACCTCGATCACTTCAAGACGGTCAACGACATGCACGGCCATACGGTCGGCGACGCCTTGTTGCGCGCGGTCGCCGAAGAGATGGCAATCGCGTTGCCCGAAAGCGCGCTGGCGGCGCGGTTCGGCGGCGACGAATTCTCCTGCGCGATGCTGTTCGATCCGCAGAACCCCGACAGCGTCGAACGCGTCGCCGAACGCCTCGTCTCGCGGATGAGCCAGCCCTTTCATGTCGAGGGACGGCACCTCCACGTCACCTGCTCGATCGGTATCGCGCGCAGTGACCGCGACGCGGCGACGATCGATGCTTTGCTGCGGTCGGCCGATATCGCGATGTACGCGGCCAAGAATGCCGGCCGTAACCGCCATGCCTGGTTCGACGTATCGATGGAGCGTGAGCTGCAATCGCGCAACGAGCTCGAAAGCAGCTTGCGCGTCGCCATCCCGCGCGGCGAGATCGTGCCCTATTTCGAACAGCAGATCGACCTCGTTACCGGCCGGCTGACCGGGTTCGAGGTGCTGGCGCGCTGGGAACACCCCCAGCGCGGCGTGATGATCCCCGACCAGTTCATCCCGATCGCCGAGGAAACCGGCATGATCGCCGATCTGTCGATGTCGATCATGCGCCAGGCGTTCCTGTCGGCGCGCGACTGGCATCCGCAGCTGCAATTGTCGGTCAACATCTCACCGTGGCAGCTCAAGGATCCCTGGCTGGCGCAAAAGATCATCAAGCTGCTCACCGAAACCGGCTTCACGCCGGGCCGGCTCGAAATCGA
>DASVNU010000133.1:0-5807 GCA_036383655.1 Sphingomonas sp.
CCGCAATAGGTCTGGCAGCCGCCGTCGCCGTCATCGAGCAGCAGGCTCTGGCCCTTGGTCGTGATCGTCAGGCGGCAGGTCGGCCCGCCATCGTACGCCGGCTGCTTTTCGCGATAGACCAGCTTGGTGCCTACCGCCGTGGCGATCCCCGAAATCCCGCAACTATGGCCGTTGTAGAACGCCAGATCGGCGCGGAAATAAGCGTGGGTGGCATCGACCGGCACGATCTCGACGACATCGTCCGACCAGTATTTCGACCCGTCGACCATACCGTTCTGGAAATGCTTCGAATAGCGACCGGCCAGTGAGGCGACGGGAGAGGAGGGGGCCGCGGCTATCGCCATCAAGCCCAACAGAATGATCTTTTTCCTCACGCCGCTCTCCCCTTGCGTCCAACGTGCAGGCTCAGGCTTCCTGCTTGTCGAGCCACTCCTCGAGCCACTTGATCGTGTACTGACCCTGCAGGAATTCGGGATCCTCGATCAGCGCCTGATGAAGCGGGATGGTGGTCTTCATCCCCTCGATCACGAACTCCTCGAGCGCGCGGCGCAGGCGGCGGATCGCGCCCTGGCGCGTCGTGCCATAGACGATCAGCTTGGCGATCATCGAGTCATAGTAAGGCGGCACGCGATAGCCGGCGTAGAGCCCGCTATCGACGCGGACGTTCATCCCGCCCGGCGCATGATATTGCTTCACCAGCCCCGGCGACGGCGCGAAAGTGCGCGGATCCTCGGCGTTGATGCGGCATTCGATCGCATGGCCGCGGAACTGCACGTCTTCCTGGCGAAGCGTCAGCCCATGCCCCTCGGCGATGCGTATCTGCTCGCGGACCAGGTCCAGCCCGGTGATCGCCTCGGTCACCGGATGTTCGACCTGCAGCCGCGTGTTCATCTCGATGAAGTAGAACTCGCCGTCTTCCCACAGGAACTCGATCGTGCCCGCGCCGCGATAGGCCATGTCGGCCATCGCCCGGGCGACGATCCCGCCCATCCGCTCGCGTTCCTCGGGCGTGATGACCGGGGAGGGCGCCTCTTCGAGGACCTTCTGGTGGCGGCGCTGCAGCGAACAGTCGCGCTCGCCGAGATGGATGGCATTGCCGTTGCCGTCGCCGAACACCTGGAATTCGATGTGCCGCGGATTGCCGAGATATTTCTCGAGATAGACGGTGGCGTCGCCGAACGCGGCCTTGGCCTCGCTGCCGGCCTGCTGCATCTGGGTTTCGAGTTCTTCGGGCGAGTTGACGACTTTCATGCCGCGTCCGCCGCCGCCCGACGCGGCCTTGATGATCACCGGATAGCCTGCCGCTTCCGCGATCTTCTTGGCTTCGCCGATATCGCTGATCGCCCCGTCCGATCCGGGCACCAGCGGCAGACCGAGCGCGCCCGCGGTGCGCTTCGCCTCGATCTTGTCGCCCATCGTGCGGATATGTTCGGGCTTTGGGCCGACGAAGATGATGCCGTGCGCCTCGACGATCTCGGCGAACCGCGCATTCTCGCTCAGGAAGCCGTAACCCGGATGGATCGCATCGGCATGGCTGATCTCGGCCGCCGAGATGATGTTGGGGATATTGAGGTACGATTCGGTCGCCGACGGCGGGCCGATGCAGATCGCCTCGTCGGCCAGCCGCACGTGCATCGCGTCCGAATCGGCGGTCGAATGCACCGCGACCGTCTTGATCCCCATTTCGTGGCAGGCGCGATGGATGCGCAGCGCGATCTCGCCGCGATTGGCGATCAGCAGCTTCTTGATTTCGGGCATGGCTGCCTGACTTACTCGACCACGACGAGCGCTTGGTCGAATTCGACCGGCTGGCCGTTCTCGATCAGGATCGCGGTCACGGTCCCCGCGGTCGGGGCGGTGATCGGGTTCATCACCTTCATCGCCTCGATGATCACCAGCGTGTCGCCGGCGGCGATCTTCTGCCCGACCGTGATGAATTGCTTCGCTTCGGGATTCGCCGCCAGATAGACGGTGCCGACCATCGGCGACTTGACCGCGTTGGCGCTGATGGCGGCAGGTGCAACCTCAACGACTGCCGCAGGAGCGGCCGCGATGGGCGCGGGCGCGGCGGCCGGTGCCGCATAGCTCACCGTTGGCGCGGCATGCACTTCACGCGCGACGCGGATGCGGCGGTCGTTATCCTCGACCTCGATCTCGGTCAGGTTGGTTTCGTCGAGGAGTGTCGCGAGCTGGCGCACCAGCTCAACATCGACTCGCATGCCCCCATCATTCTTATTGTCTGCCATTCGACCCTTCTTCGCCCTGTTGAGGCTGACTCAAAGGCGCGCCCTCTGTCAGAGTCGGGCGGCGGCTTCAAGCGCGAGCATATACGAAAGTGCGCCGAACCCGGAAACGGTTCCGCGCGCGGCACGACCGACAAAGCTGGTGTGACGGAATTCCTCGCGCGTCAGTGGGTTCGACAAATGAACCTCGATCACCGGGATCCTGATGCTCTTGATCGCATCGTACAGCGCCAGGCTGGTATGCGTCAGCGCGCCGGCGTTGAGCAGGATCGCCTTCACGTCCGCCCCCTGCGCCTCATGCATCCAGGTGATCAGATGCCCTTCGTGATTCGACTGGCGCAAGTCGATCTCGAGCCCGAGCTCTTTGGCCCGCTCCTCCAGCTTCATCGCGATGTCGTCGAGCGTGTCGGACCCATAGATGTCGGGCTCGCGCGTCCCGAGCAAATTGAGGTTGGGGCCGTTCAGCACCAGGATCGTTTCGGTCACCATCGGCCTTTCGGTTGTGGCGCTATCGGTCGCGTCCCTATATCGCGATTTGCCATGAATACCATGCACACCGACGGAACCGTCTCGATCCGCGTCAATGGCGAGCATCGCCGCGTCTTTGCCGGGCTCACGCTCGCGCAGCTTGCCGAGGAGCTTGGACTCCTCGCCGAAAAGGTCGCGGTCGAGCGCAATCTGGAGGTCGTGCCACGCTCGACGCTCAACCAGGTGATGGTCGAGGATGGCGACGAGATCGAGATCGTCCACTTCGTCGGCGGCGGCGACCATGCGTCCGCGGTGAAGGAAGATAGCTGGACCGTCGCGGGCAAGACCTTCCGCTCGCGGCTGATCGTCGGCACCGGCAAATATAAGGATTTCGCGCAAAACGCCGCCGCGCTCGAGGCGTCGGGGGCGGAAATCGTCACCGTCGCGGTGCGCCGCGTCAATGTCAGTGATCCCAAGGCGCCGATGCTGACCGACTATATCGATCCGAAGAAAGTCACTTATCTTCCCAACACCGCGGGTTGCTTCACCGCCGACGAAGCGATCCGCACCTTGCGGCTGGCGCGCGAGGCGGGCGGCTGGGACCTGGTCAAGCTCGAGGTGCTGGGCGAAGCGCGGACACTCTATCCCGACATGGTCGAGACGCTGCGGGCGACCGAAATTCTCGCCAATGAAGGCTTCAAGCCGATGGTCTATTGCGTCGACGATCCGATCGCGGCGAAGCGGCTCGAGGACGTCGGCGCGGTTGCGATCATGCCGCTGGGGGCGCCGATCGGATCAGGGCTGGGGATCCAGAACCAGGTCACCATCCGCCTGATCGTCGAAGGCGCCAAGGTGCCCGTGCTGGTCGATGCCGGCGTCGGCACCGCGTCCGATTCGGCGGTGGCGATGGAGCTCGGCTGCGACGGCGTGCTGATGAACACCGCGATCGCCGAAGCCAAGGATCCGGTGATGATGGCGCGCGCGATGAAACTCGCGGTCGAGAGCGGGCGTTTGGCCTATCTTGCCGGCCGGATGGGCAAGCGGCGTTATGCCGATCCATCAAGCCCGCTTGCGGGATTGATTTGACTAGGACTCGCCCGCTTGCCGGATTGATCTAACCCAGGAGGTTCGATGCGTCGTCTGCTGCCGCTCGCCGCGCTCGCGATTCTCGCGGGCTGTCACAAGCCCGCGCCCAAGATCGACAATGAGCAAGCGCTGATCAACGAGAGCGCGGCGGTCGAGGATCGGGCGCCACAGGCCGTGACCTTGACCGCCCCCGACGGCGTGACGGTCTATGGCACCTATTATCCCGCCAGCAATGCGCGCGCGTTGATCCTGCTGTTCCACCAGGCGGGGTCGTCGAAGGACGAATATGTCTCGATCGCGCCGCAGCTTCAGCGCGCGGGCTATGCCGCGCTGGCGATCGACCAGCGCGTCGGCGGCGGACTCTATGGCAAGAACCAGACGATGGCGGGCTATAAGGGCAAGACCGACTATCTCGGCGCGCTCCCCGATCTCGAAGCCGCGCTCGCCTGGGCCAAGGACAAGGCGCAGGGCAAGCCGATCCTGCTGTGGGGGTCGAGCTATTCGGCCAGCCTGGTCTTCCTGGTCGCCGCGTCCAAATCGGCCCAAGGCAGTGTGAAGGGCGTGCTGGCTTTCTCGCCGGGCGAATATTTCGAGGACAAGAAGATGGTCGAGAATGCGGCGGCCAAGGTGACCGTGCCGGTTTTCGCCACGTCCGCCAACACGCTCGAAGAGGAACAGGAGGCGAAGGCCATCCTGTCCGCGACGAAGAGCACCGATCGCCAGCAACTCATCCCCAAAGCGGGCGTTCACGGGTCGTCGACGCTGATCGCCGCCAAGAATCCCGGTGGCGCCGACGACAATTGGCAAGCGGTGCTCGCTTTCCTCAAACGCGTCGCGCCTTAGGAACTCCGTGCCCACCAAACCGTTCTATTTTCGTAACTTAGACGTGCCGCCATCCCCGCCGGCACGAGCGGAAAGGAATGCCCGATGGGTGAATTGACCGACAAGATCAAAGGCAATGTCAACGAGGCGGTGGGTAAGGTGAAACAGGCGATCGCCGGTGATGCCGACGATTCCAACCGCACGCGCAAGGATGACAAATTGGCCGCCGAAGGCGCCGGCCAGGAATTGAAGGGCAAGGCCCAACAGTTCATCGGCAAGGTGAAAGGCGCGCTGGGCGACGACATCTGATCGCCCGTCCAGCTTGCGGCGCTCGCCGCGCTGACGCGGGGGCCGTGCGGTGCCGCGCGACCCCCTTTTTTGCGAGGATTTCCATGTCGCCGAGGTGGTGGAAGGCGAGGGCCTTCGCGGCGGCGTGCGCCCCTATGCGATCGACCCCGACAACGCCAAGGCGCTGTGGGCGAAGAGCGAAGAGATGGTCGGCGAGCGTTTCTGATTGCCGCGGTCATAGACGACCGAACGTCCCCTCTCCCGCATGCGGGAGAGGGAGGGGCCCGCGAAGCGGGAGGGTGAGGGTCTTCTTTATTCTTCTGTTTTCGACAAACGCTTGGAAGAAGAAAGAAGACCCTCACCCAACCCTCTCCCGTAAACGGGAGAGGGCTTTAGGCCGCTCGACTGCTTCCGCCATTGCCGCCCACCCGGACTCCCCTTACGGCCACCGCCATGCGCATCACCGAGTCCGACATCGCCCTCGCCATGGCCCTGGCCGACGCCGCCGGCGCGGCGATCCGCCCGCATTTCCGCGCGCCGTTCCAGGTCGAGATCAAGGAGGACGCCTCCCCCGTCACGATCGCCGACCGCGCCGCCGAGCAGGCGATGCGCGCGCTGCTCGCCGCCGAGGCGCCGCGCGACGGTATTTCGGGCGAGGAATTCGGCACGACCGAGGGATCGACCGGGCGGCAATGGGTGCTCGATCCGATCGACGGGACACGGGCGTTCATCGCCGGGCGGCCGTTGTTCGGGACGCTGATCGCGCTGGTGATCGATGGCTGGCCCGCGATCGGGATCATCGACCAGCCGATCCTGAAGGAACGCTGGGTCGGCGCGATCGGGCGGCCCACCCTGTTCAACGGCAAGCCAGCCAGGACGCGCGCCTGCCGCGAGTTGAGC
>DASVNU010000134.1:0-10295 GCA_036383655.1 Sphingomonas sp.
TCCCATCCGCAGTCCAGCGCATCAAATCATCTAGGATCGGCGCGATTGCCGGATAGCCCGCAGCGACGATCAGCGGCACCATATCCTCGTCAATCTTGTCGCGGGGGATAAGATGGCGGACTTCGCCGGTCGCCAGCGGGACGTGCTGGAACGCCCTGATTGTATGGCTCAAGGTCGGCATCCCCCGCCGCTGTCGCTCATTCTGATCGAATGAATTCTCGGCCCAGCTATAAACCGGACTCTCAACCGCGAGCCATGCGGCGATATCATCGCCTGCGACGATGACCCAAATCTTGCCGTCGATATCGGCCATCTCGGCGTCACGCCGCGACGGTTTTACCACACCGCTCGGATGTGAATGCCAATAGCCGATCAATTGTGGCCCGCCCGCCCGCTCGGCGCGAAGCGCTGTAAAAAGCGCCGCCGGGTCGATCTCGAATTCAACATCGGGACGCTCGGCGATATTTTGCGTTCCCTGCCAGCCGGTGATCTGGTCCGCATCGCCGAACAGTAGCCCGCACGCCTCGTTAGGATGCGCGGCGGCCGTAGCGGCCCGGATTCCGGCGAGCGCTTCTCTTGAAATTTCGAGCCTCATTCCCACCTTCCTACACGAATGGTCCCGGGGGTTTCCATCATCGAAGCAGTGGTTTCGGGCGCGGCCAAAGGCTGGCGGCTCGATCGGGCGCTGGCGGATGCCGTGCCCACATTGTCACGCGAGCGGCTGAAGGCGCTCATCTCGTCGGGCGCGGTGAGCGATCCGTCGGGCGCGCTGATGCGCGACCCAGCCCGCAAGCTCGCCGGTGGCGAAACCTTCACCGTGGCAGTGCCTGCACCCAGACCCGCGCACAACGAAGCCCAGGATATCCCGCTCGAAATCGCGTTCGAGGACGAGCATCTGATCGTGATCGACAAGCCCGCAGGCCTGGTCGTCCACCCGGCTGCCGGCAATTTCGACGGCACCCTGGTCAACGCCTTGCTCCATCATTGCGGCGGCAGCCTGTCCGGAATCGGCGGGGTCGCGCGTCCCGGCATCGTCCATCGCATCGACAAGGACACGTCAGGTCTGATGGTCGCCGCCAAGACCGATCGCGCCCACGAAGGGCTCGCCAAACAGTTCGCCGACCATTCGATCGACCGCCGCTATCGCGCCCTGGTTTCAGGTCATTTGATGGCCGCAAGCGGCACCGTCGATGCCCCGCTCGCGCGCAGCCCGCAGAACCGCAAGAAGGTCGCGATCGTCCGCACCGGCAAGCGCGCGGTGACGCATTGGCGCAAGATCAAGAGCTTGCACGAAGCCGATTTGGTCGAGTGCAGGCTCGAGACCGGCCGCACCCACCAGGTGCGCGTGCACATGGCCTCGATCGGTCACCCCTTGATTGGAGACCCGGTTTATGGTAGAACAAAACAGGTTCACAGGAAGGTTCTGGAAACCCTGAATTTCCGCCGCCAGGCATTGCACGCGGCGCATCTCGGGTTCATCCACCCAATCACAAGAAACGCTTTGTCGTTCGATAGCGAAATCCCCGCCGACATGCGGGAACTCTTCGATACACTCAGCGATTGAGTTTTTGTTGCAGTGCGGCATACTGCCTCTTGCAGGGGTTTGCCGACTGAAAGGTAAGGGAGACTAGATCATGGCAAATCGCAGCAACGTCCCCGCGACGATTCCTGCTCTCGGCGGAGAGGCAAGCCTCAACCGCTATCTGGCCGAGATCAAGAAGTTCCCGATCCTGACCCCGGAACAGGAATATATGCTCGCCAAGCGCTTTTCTGAGCATGGCGATACGGAGGCGGCGGCGCAGCTCGTCACTTCGCACCTGCGTCTCGTGGCCAAGATCGCGATGGGCTATCGCGGCTACGGCCTGCCCGTCTCGGAACTGATCAGCGAAGGCAATATCGGCCTGATGCAGGGCGTGAAGAAATTCGAGCCCGATCGCGGCTTCCGCCTCGCCACCTACGCGATGTGGTGGATTCGCGCCTCGATCCAGGAATTCATCCTGCGCAGCTGGTCGCTCGTGAAGATGGGCACCACCGCCGCGCAGAAGAAGCTGTTCTTCAACCTGCGCCGGATGAAGTCGAAGCTCGACGCGTTCGAGGATGGCGACTTGAGCCCCGAGAATGTCGCCAAGATCGCCAAGGATCTCGGCGTCACCGAGGACGAGGTCACCTCGATGAACCGCCGCATGGCGATGGGCGGCGACACGTCGCTCAACGTCTCGATGCGCGAGGATGGCGAGGGTCAGTGGCAGGATTGGCTGCAGGACGATGCGCCCTTGCAGGACACGGTCGTCGCCGAAGCGCAGGAGGCGGATGTCCGTCACAGCCTGCTGACTGAAGCGATGGACGGCCTCAACGAGCGTGAGCGTCACATCCTGACCGAACGCCGGCTGACCGACGATCCCAAGACGTTGGAAGAGCTGAGCCAGGTCTATGGCGTGTCGCGCGAGCGTGTTCGCCAGATTGAGGTGCGCGCATTCGAGAAGCTGCAGAAGGTGATGATGCGACTGGCGGGTGAAAAGCGGTTGATCGCGGCCTGATTGATTGTCTCCCGGCTGCCCATCGCGTGCCGCCGGGGGACGATTGGGTCATATTCGACCGATGTTCTTGACGTGTTCCCTGCTCTGAAGAATATTCCCTCCAAATAACGGAGGGATAGCATGGGTGCGTTGATTTCAATTATCTGGCTTATCGGGACGATCGCCTCGATCTGGTTCATCATTCGGCCGTCGTCGTCACTACCGATGTATGCGACGCGGGGGCGCGCCATCGCGACCGGCGCCGTGATCTTCGTGGGCTTGCCGATTATCGGCGCCGTCACCGGCATTTCGAAGATGGCATCGGGTCCGACCAAGACCTCGACGCAGACGACCGACACCGGCGCAACCACCGACGGCAACAGCCAGACAGCAGCAGGTGCACCCGCGTCTCCCTGGACCTATGGGGAAGACAAGGATGCGATGCGGGGGACGTCGACGAAATTCGCTCAGACGCCAAGCGACGAGAAGTTTCCGAACGCCCTCGGCATGAGCGAGCAGACAACGACGCTGTCGGTTGAGAAGCGCGCCAAGGGTTATGAAGTCGCTATCATCAACCCCAATCTGCAGTTCACCTGCAATTCGATCACGGACACGCACGTATCGGTCAAATTTGACGATGGTCCGGTGGAACGATTCGACTGCATCGGATCGGTCGGTGACACGTTCGGAACTGCTTACCTCACGCCGGGCCCACGTATCGTCACCAAGCTCAGAGCCGCCAAGAAGGTGATGATAGAGGCGGAGGTGTTCCAACGCGGCAACGTTCAGATGACCTTCAACGTCGCCGGCCTGACGCTCTGATGCCCATCGTCGGGTTGCGGGCTGACCGCCGCCCGATTCGCTTTATAGAGCGATCATGAGCAGCAAGTTCGTCGTCATCGGAGGAGGCGCCGCCGGCATCGCTGCCGCGCGGCGCCTTGTCGATTCGGGCGCCGATGTCCTGTTGCTCGAGGCGAGCGGGCGGATCGGCGGGCGGGCGCATAGCGTGCGCGTCGGCCGTGAAGCGCTCGACCTGGGCTGTTCCTGGCTGCATTCGGCCGATCGCAATCCGTGGACGCGGATCGCGCTGGCCGAGGGGTTCCAGATCGACCGCACGCCAGCGCACTGGCGCGAGCAATGGCACGATCTCGGTTTCGCGCGCGCCGATCAGGATGCGTTCCACAGCGCCTATGAGCAATTCAGCGACCGCGCCAAGGCCTATGCCAGCGGCCCCGACCGGCCGCTTACCGATTTCATCCAGCCTCACGATCCGTGGCGTCCGTTGATCGATGCGATTTCGGGTTACGCCAATGGCGCGAACCTGGGCGCCGTCTCGCTGCACGACTGGGCGGCGTACGAGAATGCGGCAGGCGACGACAATTGGCGACTGGTCGAGGGCTATGGCACGCTGATCGCCGCTTACGGCAAGCGCCTGCCCGTCCGGCTCGATTCCCCCGTCTCGATGATCGACCATCGCGGCCCGCGAATGCGCCTGGTCACGCCGCATGGGCTGGTCGAGGCCGACCGCGTGATCGTCGCGGTGCCGACCCCGATCATTGCCGACGGCGACCTCAAATTCGACCCGCCGATCGACGCCAAGCGCGACGCCGCGGCGGCGTTGCCGCTCGGGCTCGCCGACAAGATCTTCCTCGGCATTCGCGGCGACGATTATCCGCGCAACGCGCATCTGATCGGCAACCCGCGCGTGGCGTGCACCGCGAGTTATCAAATCGGCTATCTCGGGCGCCCAGTGGTCGAGGCGTTCTTCGGCGGCGATTGCGCAGAGGCGATGGAGCGCGAAAGCGACCTTGGCGCCGCCGATTTCGCGATCGGCGAGCTCGCCCGCCTGCTCGGCAATGACTGGCGGTTGCGGCTGCAGCCGCTCGCGCGGACGCGCTGGCGCGCCGAGCCGTTCATCCGGGGCAGCTATTCGCATGCCCGCATCGGACAAGCGCCGCAGCGCGGACTGCTCGCCGCACCGCATGACGACCGCATATTCTTCGCCGGTGAAGCCTGTTCGATGAGCGATTTCTCGACCGCGCACGGCGCCTATGAGACGGGTATCGTCGCCGCCGAGGATGCGCTTGCCGCCGACCGCCGTCCGCGGATAGTGGCGACCATGCCGCTGACGATGGCGCCCTCGTCCGTCACCGACTCCGCTGTCGCAACAACGCAGAACGATCCCGACCCCATGCCCGCCAAAGCCGCCAAACGCCGCCGCCCCTTCCTTCGCCGTCTGTTCGGCTGGATCTGGAAAGGCGCGCTCGCGTTCGTCATCCTGAGCGTGCTGTGGGTCGGCATCTATCGCTTCATCAACCCGCCCTTCACCTTCACGATGATGGGCGATGTGCTGCACGGCCAGTTGATCACCAAACAATGGATGTCGATCGACCGGATGGACCCCAACATGCCGCGCGCCGCGATCGCCGGCGAGGATGCGCGTTTCTGCCTGCACGACGGGTTCGATTTCAGCGCGCTGCGCCAAGCCTATAAGCGCAACCAGAAAGGCGGTCGCATCCGCGGCGGATCGACGATCAGCCAGCAGACCGCCAAGAACGTCTTCCTGATCCAAAGCGGCGGCTATGTCCGCAAGGGGTTCGAGGCGTGGTTCACCTTCCTGATCGAGCATCTATGGGGCAAGCGCCGGATCATGGAAGTCTATCTCAATGTCGCCGAGACGGGGATCGGCACCTATGGCGCCAATGCCGGGTCGATCCGCTATTTCGGCCACGACGCGTCACGCATGTCGCCGACCGAGGCTGGACGCATCGCCGCCGTCCTGCCGCTGCCCAAGAAGCGCGACGCGATCGACCCACGCGGCTTCGTGCGCCGCCACGGCAACGCGCTAGCGCGCTACGTCAATGTGGTGAGGGGAAGCGGGCTGGATAGCTGCGTGCGGTAAAGCTTGGTTCAGCAGAACTGACGTCAATTCGCGTCTACACGGCGCCGATAGAGCTCAAGGAAGCGCTCGGGCACACCTAACATCTCGGGCACCGCAGCCTCCGTGTGCGGATCGGTCAGAATACCCTCAAAGGCTCGCTCAACTTCCTCGCTGCACGCAATCCGGAGAATTATTTCCCGATTTTCGGCGGGCAGAAAGGGAGTGAGCTGAGTGCGCGGTCGGTCGATTCCCGAATAATCCCCGTCCAGAATGTGCGACCAGCACCAGCCAATCCTTGGCAGGCCTCGTTCGGGAAAGTCGCTGGGTTGGCCGATCACCCCGGAAAGGAGGGGATGCGTGCCGACCAACCAAGCCACGATATGCAGCCGCCAACAACCGTTTGGGATGGCGATAACCGAGCGAAACCATGGCCCGACCTCGCTTTTCGCCAGATATTTGGTGCAGAAAAAGAGCGACGCGGAGAACAAGCCGTCATGCCACGTGCCTGGAAATTGCACCGCATCGCGTTCGGCATCGGGCCAGAATTGCGATGACATGACATACCGCCCCAGCGTGTCGAGCGCGTCGGTCTGGAAGGCACGATATGGCAGATCGCCGTCCGATGCCGTGTGCTGCACCATGAACGCGGTCATCAGCAGTTCAACCCTATCGTAGAAGGACCGGCTCCAGCGGCGGCTAACCAGGCGCGGCAACAGATAATGATACCATTCGGTCCATTCCTCGAGCGGGCCAAAGCTGCTCGATCCCGTTGCGATCTGCTCGATGGCCTCCTCGAGTTCTTCATCGGACAGGGTATTGAGATCGCCCGACAGGCGAGGATACATTTTACGTTCCTGCGACATGAACCAGGCTTCGCCCATCGGCCTTGCCGGTTTGCCGAACGCCCGGGTCATCCGAGCGAGTGCAGCTGGATCCGGACCCTGTCCGGGTATCCACAGAAATGACGGGCGCACGATCTGAGACATCGCGCGCCCGCTTAACCGAAACTGCCTAACGAGCGCTTTCCGCGATTGCGGATCAGGCCCGCTCCCGATCGATTATTCCGTGGCCTTGTCGGCCGCCTTTTGCGCCGAATCGCCGACCTTCTGCGCACCGTCGCCAACCTTGTCGGCGGCGCGGGTGATCGCGTCGGTCTTGCGGTTTTCGGCCTGGTTCTGGTTGATCAGGAACCAGGCGCCGATCAGCACCGCGATCAGCAGCACTACCGCAATCAGCACGGTTCCACCCCCGCCGCCGCTGCGCTCGATCACGGTAGTATGCGGAGCGCCATTGTCGCTCGTCACGATGTCGTCGGCCATGTTTTTTCCTCCTCTAACCTGGAGGATCAACGGCCGCGTCGTCGAAACTGTTCCGGTTCGGTCAGAACGGCAGCTTGAAGCCCGGCGGCAACGGCAGACCCTGGGTCATCTTCGCCATCTCGGCATTGGAGGCGGCATCCGCTTTGGCGCGCGCGTCGTTGAACGCGGCGACGACAAGGTCCTCGAGCATCTGCTTTTCGGACGGCTGAAGCAGCGACGGATCGATGTCGATGCCGATGATCCGGCCCTTGGCCGACGCCTTGACCTTGACCATGCCACCGCCCGACGCACCCTCGACCTCGATCTGGTCGAGCCCGTCTTGCGCCCTGGCCAGCTCCGCCTGGACGTTCTGCGCCATTGCCATGATGTCTTCGAGGCTCTTCATGCCTGTGCTTCCTTGTTGATCCGTTCGAGCACCGCGTCGGGGAATGTCTCCAACGCTGCCTTCACGATGGGGGTTTCCATGACCGCGGCGCGTTCGGCCTCTTCGTCCGCCTTGCGGCGTTCGGCAAGCGTCGCTTCACCCTCGGCATCCTCGGTGGTCACTTTCCATTTCGCGCCGGTCAGCTCGCCCAGCCGCGCGGCGAGCGTGGCCGGCAGGTCGGCGGGCAAGGGTCGCGAGGTGCTGAGCACCAGTTCGGGCGCGTCGTAACGCACGACCCGCGCGTTCGCGGTCAGATGCGAGAGCAGCGCGCCACCACCACTGGCGCGGACCAGCTCGACCATCGCGTCGAAGGTCGGCGGCAGCGCCTGGACGGTCGCCGGCGCACTCGACGGAGCGGCGCTCGCCGAGGGCGACGCAATGGTCGGCGTGCCGCCCGCCGCGATCTGCCGTGCGAGCTCGCCGGGATCGGGCAGGCTGGAGGCGTGGACGACGCGGAGCAGCGCCATTTCCCCAGCCTCGATCGGGAGCGCCGCGCGCGCGACTTCCTCGTACCCCTTGAGCACCAGCTGCCACAGCCGATGGAGCGCCGGGAAAGACAGCAGCCGGGCCCAGCCCTGATAGGCCTCGCGTTCCTCGGCCGATTGCGCCGGATCGGCATCGCCGCCCAGCTTCGCCAGGGTCGCCGCATGCACCGTCTCGAGCAACCCGCGCAGCACCGATTGCGGGTCGACGCCGAGGTCATATTGCCGACGCAGGGCCGCGAGCGCGCCGGGCGCGTCGCTGTCGAGCAACAGCGCGAACAGGTCGCGAATCGCCGCGCGGTCGGACAGGCCGAGCATCCCGCGGACGGCTACCGCCGTCACGCCACCGCCTTCCATTCCCGCATGCGCGATCGCCTGGTCGAGAATCGACAGACCGTCGCGCGCCGATCCGTCGGCGGCACGCGCGATCAGCGCCAGCGCCTCGGGCTCCGCCTCGGCGCCCTCGAGGTCGACGATCTGCGCGAAATGCCCGGCCAATTTGTCCGCTGGAATGCGCCTGAGATCGAATCGCTGGCACCGCGACAGGACCGTCACCGGGACCTTTTGCACCTCGGTTGTTGCCAGCAGAAACTTCACATGCTCAGGGGGTTCTTCCAATGTCTTGAGAAGCGCATTGAACGCGTTCTTCGACAGCATGTGAACTTCGTCGATGATGTAGATCTTGAATCGTGCACCGAATGCGGCGAGCCGCGCGGCGTCGATCACCGCGCGCATGTCGTCGACGCCGGTATGGCTGGCGGCGTCCATCTCGATCACATCGATATTGCGCCCCTCGGCGATCGACACGCACGGGTCACACACGCCGCACGGATCGATCGTCGGACCGCCCTGTCCGTCCGGGCCGATGCAATTGAGCGCCTTGGCGATCAGCCGAGCGGTAGAGGTCTTGCCGACCCCGCGTACGCCGGTGAGCAGGAAAGCATGCGCCAGCCGACCACGCCGAATCGCGTTGCCCAACGTCTGGACCATCGCGTCCTGGCCGATCAGCTGATCGAAATTCTGCGGCCGGTACTTGCGCGCGAGCACGCGGTACGCGGTATCCTTGGGCTGCGGCGGCTCGCCGAGATCGAAAGAGTCGGACATCAACTCCTATCTAGGATCGGCGAGCCGGATTGTCGAAGCCTGTTACCAGCGGCGGTAGCACACGCGGTGCGGCCGGCCCCAGCGCCACGAGGTGCGGCACACCAGTCCTCGGCGATATCCGCGGTAGCCGTAATAACGCGGACGATAATAGCCACGGCGCCAGCCGCGGTCGCCACGATAACCGTAGCCACCCCGATAGCCATAACCGCCACCGCGCCAGCCGCGATTGCCATTACGCCAGCCATTGTGGCGGCCGCGATCGCGATACTGATCGGCACTTGCGTCGATACCGGAGGGCGCCGCGATCGGGGCGACGACGGTCGCCGACCGCGTCAGCCTTGTCTCGGCCGAGGCCGGGGTAACCGCCGCTACGCCGGCAACGGCCAGCAGGACGGCGAACAGATGAGTGATACGCATACAGGACTCCTTGCCTTGTGGGTCAGAGGCACTGTCGAAAATGCACGAAAGCGCTATCGCGTTCCGTATCGGGTTTCAGCGACCCGGCGCGTCGATCCCGATCCATTTCGGATGCGATCGCTGCCGATACACGAACGGTCTCGCCACGAGCCTGTAACAGACCGGGCGTCGCGCCGCCGCGCAGGTGGACGACAGGCCACCGTTTCAATTGAGGCAGGTGGGAGCCGGAACGACCCGCAACGAAATCGTTACGGCTGCTTCCTTCCGGACCTGACCGGGTTGGCGACGATTGCGTCCGCCCGACTCCCGCCGCGCATATGGCGGGGTCGGGCGGCGCTTTCAAGCGATTAGAATGCCCCTCTTACCGAGCGACGCGCACCTTGCGGCACACGCGCACCTTGCGGTGATGGTGCCAGCGGACGGTGCAGACGGTCCGCCACCTCATCCCGTGACCATGACCGTGACCCCAGCGCGCGGGCGCAGGCGCGGGTGCGGCACTCGCGGGGACTGGCGTGAGCGCCGACGCGGCGAGAATTCCAGCAGCAACAACAGCGAGAAATTTCATGGCGTGTCTCTCCATGGTTTTCGCCCCCCGGCGCATCTAAACGCCTATCACGCACAAGCCGTTCCACGAACGAAATAGTGTTTAGTTACGGTAATCCGGGCAAAATTTAGGTCAGCGACCCTGCATGTTTTTCGCTTCGGGCGGAATGCGCACGGTCAGCGTTTCGAGCATGTCGTTCAGCCAGATCTGGCACGCGAGGCGGCTGTATCGTGTGGCACCCGCGGCGAGGTCGAGCATGTCTTCCTCCTCCTCGACCGCGCTGGGCAATTTCGCGAAATCATCGGCGTCGACGATCACGTGACAGGTCGAACAGGCCATCTGGCCTTCGCACGTTCCTTCGAGCGGCTCGCCGGCATTCTGTGCCACGTCGAGCAGCCGATCGCCCGGCCGTGCGTCGACTTCGCGCGTGGTGCCATCGCGTTCGATGAAGATCACCCGCGTCACGCCGCGATCCTCTGTGCGCGGGCGGCAGCGTCGATGCGCTTGAGCGCGGTCACCAGTTCCTCCTCGGTCGTATAGCGCCCGAAACCGATCCGGATGCTGTTGCGGGCCTGCGCGTCGCTCAGCCCGATCGCTTCGAGCACGTG
>DASVNU010000135.1:0-5116 GCA_036383655.1 Sphingomonas sp.
GGGCGGCCATAGGTCCTCACGGGGCAAAGGGCAGGGGCGCCACCGCATCCGGTGACACTCCCCCTTCGGTCAAGGCCGGCGAAGCGTCAACCGCCGCTGACGAACGAACCTGTCAGGTCGCGGGGTTGAAGCGGTCGAGGAATTTCTTGACCTCCTGCATCAGCTGCATGCGGTCCTCCTCGCGCAGCAGGTTATGGGTGTTAAGGGGCTGTTCGACATAGAAGAAGTCCTTGCCCTCGACCTTGCCCGCCTTCTTGAGGCGCGCGACGAGGTCGCGGGCCTGGGACGGTGGGACGCGTTGGTCCTTCGCACCTTGCACGATCAGAATAGGGATAGAGTATTTTTCCGGGTGCAGGCCGGGCGACGCATCGACCAGGTCGCCGCTGGCGCTACCCATGCCCATCTTGGCGCCGTAGCGACCGAGATAATCCTTGTCGTAGCGCATCATCGCGGGAAGGTCGTGAACGCCGGCGCCGCTGATCGCGCACCGATATTTATCGCCGTCGCGCTCCGCAGCGCGGGACGCAGCATAGCCGCCATAGGACCAGCCGAACATGCAAACGCGCTTGGGGTCAACGATGCCCTGACTCGCCAGCCACGGTATCGCATCGTTGAGATCATCCTGCATCCGATAGCCCCAAGCCTTTTCGGACGCCTTTGCCCACTCGCTGCCATAGCCGGTGGATCCGCGGTAATTGGGCTGGATTACGACATAGCCCATCTCGGCCAGCGACTGTGCCCAACCATAGGGATCCCAATCGGCCTTGTCGCGGGCCCAGGGGCCGCCATGCGGCAAAACGATCAGCGGCAGGTTCTTCAGGTTGCCGCGGTGGCGCGGCATGGTCAGGATCGCTTCGATCTTCTTGCCGTCGGAGGCGGGATAGGTGACGACCGAGACCGGATTGAGCTGGGCGTTCTTCAACGTCTCGTTGCCATAGGCGAACATACCGATCTGGCCGCTGACGGTATGGAACACATACCACGTCTCGGCCTGACCCATCGCCGCGACGCGGAACAGGATGGTCTCGCGCGCGGCATCAGCCGAAGCGATCAGGACGTTACCCTTGCCGAAGCTATCCTCCAGCATCTCCTGAATCGCCCGTAGGCGCGGGTCGAAATAGAAACGTTCCTCGCGCTTGGCGGTATAGCTGACGCTCGATAGCGACTTACGGTCCGGCGTGAGATCAACGCCGCCGATGTCGTAGCCGGGCACGCCGAAAACCTTCTTACCCAGCGCCATCTTGCTCAGGTCATATTCGAACAATGCACGATAGCCATCGGCATGCGCATAGGCATAGGCCTTGCCTCCGCCCGCGGGGAACAGATTGGGCAGCACCGCGCCTTCGTAGCGGTCGGGAATGCCGTTGTAGACGGTGCGAAGCGGTTGCCCGTCGCGATCGCGATACAGCACCTGGAGCTTGCCGTTATAGCGGTCTCTGCTCGACCCCATACGCACCACCCCATCCTCGTCCGCGACCCAGTCGGTCACTTCCGAATTGCTCTTCATCACCGTCTTGTAGCGGCCGGTATCGAGATCGACGTCGATCACTTCGGGATTGTTGAGCTGTTCGGTGTTAGGACCGTTGCGGCTGTGGTCATCGAAGACGCTGCGCTCGAGTAACATGTGCGGAGGCCCCGATTGGGACATCCACAGCTCGCCGGTCCCGGCGAACGCATTGTCCCAGCCAAGCGGGATGATCTTCTGCGTATTGCGGTTGTAGGAAGCGTAACGGACGTTGTCGAACCATTGGCCGGCATAATTGTCGCGCGATCCGAACTCGATCACGAGATGATCCGAGTCCGCCCATTCATAGTCGTAGATGTTGCGCTCGCCCTGCTTGTCGGTCGCCGCCTCACCGTCATGCGCGATGATCACCGGCTTGCCGCCCGCGATCGGCAGGATCGCGAGTACTTGCTGCCGGTCGGCACGGATCTTGGTGGCGACCCATTTACCGTCGGGGGAGAGCTTGGGCTGCGAGATCATCGGGAATTGCGCCAACACTTCGATCGGCACGTTCTTGTCCGCCCATTCGGTGCTGACCGTTGGCCCCGAGCCGACAGCCGGGGTGCCGATCGCCAACGCCATGGCAGTCATGCCCACCGCCAGGATACGGCCGTATTGAATCTTGATCATGGTATCTGCCCCTTGCTGGCGGGCCCAAATAGCCGACCGGCGAGCGCCGTCCGCCCGGTAGATCGGTCACGCCGGATTGTACTTGGCCAGGAACGCTTCGAGTTCCTCCAGGAATTGCAGGCGGTCGGCCTGGCGGGTGAAATGATGGTCGCCCAGGGGCTGCTCGACATAGCGATAGGTCGCGCCCGCCGCTTTCAGCCTTTCGACCATTTCGCGTGATTGCTTGACCGGCACGACCTGATCGGCCTTGCCGTGCATGATCAGGATCGGCGTCGAGAAATCGGCGGCGAAGTTGATCGGCGATACCGCCTTGAGGTCGGGCGCCTGTTTGCGCAGATAGTCCTTGTTGCGGCCGCCGTTGAGGAACGAGCCGTCATAGCGCAGCATCGCCGTCATGTCGGACACGCCGGCAAAGGACACCGCGCAGCGATAGACGCCCTTGTCGCGTTGCGCCGCGCGGAACGCCGCATAGCCGCCGTAAGACGCACCGACGATGCACACCCGCTTCGGATCGGCGATCCCCTGCTTCGCGGCCCAGCCGACCGCGTCGACCAGATCGTCCTGCATTTTCAGGCCCCATTGGCCCTCGCCAAGCTTGTTGAACTTGGTGCCGAAGCCGGTCGAACCGCGATAATTGGGCTTCAGCACGGCATAGCCGCGGCTCGCCATGAACTCCGACCACCAGTCCCATTCCTCGTCGTCGCGAACGGCCGGACCGCCATGCGGCATCAGGATCAGCGGTAGATTCTTCGCCTCTCGCCCCCTGGGCAAGGTCAGCACGGCCGACATTTCGATGCCGTCGCGCGCCGCGTAGCGGACGGTCTTGACCGGCGCATAGGCCTTGGTGCCGAGAGTATCGTTGAGCGTCGCGAAGATCGACATCCGTCCTTCGGCGGGGCGGTAGAGATAATAAGCGCCGGCGCTGTCGGCAGCGCCGATATGCACGATCATCACGCTCAGGTCTTTGCTCCATGACACGATGTCCGGCCACAGATTGGGAACCGCCTTGTCGAGATCGGCCTGGACTTGCGCCAGCGTGGGGTCGAGCCACTTCGTCCGCGACCGGGTGTCGGTATATTGATACCCCATCAGCTTGGTGCCGGTCGGATCGAGAAAGGGCCCATCGACGTCATAGCCGGGCGAATCGAAGATCTTGGCGCCGATCTTCATCGTATCGAGGTCGAAATCGTAGACCGCGTCGAACCCGTCATCATCATCGATCGCGATCGCCTTGCCCGATTGCGGCAGGATCAACGCGGGCAAGGTGCTGAGGGTGCTCCCCTTGCCAGTGGTGCGATCGATCGTTTTCAGCGAGCCGCCGGCCTGCGTGCGGTATAGCGTACGGTACGTCCGCCGGTCGTCGTCATAGGCGACACCCATCCGTACCGTGCCGGCGGTGTCGGCATACCAGTTCATCACATTGGTCGTCGAACTCTGGACGATCTTGCTCTTGCCGGTCGACACGTCGAAGTCGCGCACCTGCGGCCAGAAATTCTCGTCCATATAGATCGAGTTTTGCATCGCGATCAGGACGTGCGGGCTGCCGTCACGCGCGATCCATAATATGTCGGCGCCATTCTGGCCGGTGGTCGGCGTCACCAGGGCATTGATCTTGCCGCCATCGGCACGGACGCCGAATGCCCGGCTGACATACCAGCTGTCGCCCAGAACCGGCTGCATCTCGCCGGCGCGGAGCAACAGCCAGTCGTTGTTGACCCATGACCAGTTCGTCAGCTCGAAATCGCCCGGATCGATCAGTTTGAGTTTGGAGGTGTCGGCGAGCGGAATGATCGCCAGCCGCATCTTGCCCTGGATCGCGATCCGCGCGGCGACGCGCGTGCCGTCGGGCGACAGTGACGGCGCCTCGATGAAAGGCAATAGCGCGAAGGCGGCGGCGGCGGGTGGGTCGGCGCTGGTCGGGCCCGGGACTGGCTTTGCCTCCGGTGTCGGCGCGCCCGGCTTGGTGTCTTGTGCCGACACCGCGGTGATGGCCGGAAACAATACGGCCGCCGCCGCTAGCGATACGATACGTCCGAACATGGCTTTCCCCCCCGTGCCCGGCGCAAGTCTAGCAATGAAAAAGGGGCAGACAAGCTGCCCCTGATCCATTTTTATGTCCGAAAGGAGCGGGATAACCCCATCCGGCGCGAAGGCCGGATGGGGCCGATCCTTCTAGCCGACGCCGTGCGCGGCCAGCGCCGCGAGCAGCAGCAACGCAACGATGTTGGTGATTTTGATCATCGGGTTGACCGCCGGGCCGGCCGTATCCTTGTACGGATCGCCCACCGTGTCGCCGGTGACCGCGGCCTTATGGGCTTCGGAACCCTTGCCGCCGTAATTGCCGTCTTCGATATATTTCTTGGCATTGTCCCAGGCACCGCCGCCTGAGGTCATCGAGATGGCGACGAACAAGCCCGAGACGATCACGCCAAGCAGCATCGCCCCGACCGTGGCGAAACCCTGCTCGCGATTGGCGACCGCCTGGATGACGAAGAACACCACCACCGGGCTCAGCACCGGCAGCAGCGACGGGATGATCATTTCCTTGATCGCCGCCTTGGTCACGATGTCGACGGTACGGCCGTAATTGGGACGGCTGGTCCCTGCCATGATCCCCTTGTCCGCGGCGAACTGCGCGCGAACGTCCTCGACCACCGATCCCGCCGCCCGGCCGACCGCGGTCATGCCGAACGCGCCGAACAGATAGGGAAGCAGCGCGCCGAGCAGCAGCCCGACGATGACATAGGGGTTACTCAACTCGAAGTTGATCTTGCCGATGCCGAGCTGCGTCGCATAGCGATCGAGGTCGGTCGTATAGGCGCCGAACAGCACCAGCGCGGCGAGTGCCGCCGAGCCGATCGCATAGCCCTTGGTCACTGCCTTGGTCGTGTTGCCCACCGCGTCGAGCGCATCGGTACGATGCCGCACGTCGTCGGGAAGCCCCGCCATTTCGGCGATGCCGCCGGCATTGTCGGTGACCGG
>DASVNU010000136.1:0-1717 GCA_036383655.1 Sphingomonas sp.
GCATTGACACCGATGCGGATGGCGCAACCGTTCGCCTTGGCGGCGTCGACCACTTCCTTGACGCGGGCTTCGCTGCCGATATTGCCGGGATTGATGCGCAGGCACGCCGCGCCCGCATCGGCGGCTTCGAGCGCGCGCTTAGAGTGGAAATGGATGTCGGCGACGATCGGCACGCGGGCGGCGCGGACGATCTGTTTGAGCGCGGCGGTCGATTCCTCGTCGGGGCAGGAGACGCGGATGATGTCGACGCCCGCATCCTCGCAGCGGCGGATCTGGTCGATCGTGGCGCGCGCGTCGGACGTCAGCGTGTTGGTCATGGTCTGAACCGTGACCGGCGCGCCGCCGCCCACGGGCACATTGCCGACCATGATCTGGCGGCTTTGCCGGCGGGCGATGTCGCGCCAGGGGCGCAGGCCGGGATTATGGTCGGACATGAAAAAGGGGCTCCGTGCTAACAAGAGCCCCTATAGGGGTTTATGACCGCAGTTAAAACCGCGCCGTCACCGATGCGGCGAGCTGGTCGGCATTGCCCCTGGTTTGCGAGCGGGTGGTGGCGGTCACGCTCGCGGCGCCCGAATAATAATGGTCGGGACGGATCATGTTCGCGCGAGCCACGAAGTTATGCGCGTAGCTGAGGTTCACGGCGAGCGTGGACGACATGTTCCAGGTCGCGCCGCCTGACAGCCACATCCGGTCCCCGTCGGGGACGCGGGTGGTGAGAAATTGCGGGTTCACCGGCGTGCGATCGAACATCGCGCCGGCGCGCAGGGTGAGCGCGGAGCTGACGTCATATTCGCCGCCGGCGCTGACGCTGTAGCTGTCGCGATAATGGAGTGGCTTGACCGACGTGCCTGTGCCCGATGTGATCGCGATCTGTTTGAACACCGACCAGTTATACCAGCGCGCCGTCAGCATGGCGCGGGCGCGCGGCGTCAGCCGATGCGTCATGCTGAGCGTGACGATGTCGGGCAGGTTGAGCGGGGTGCTGGCGTCCGAGGTCCCGTTGAGACCGGCCTGAGCAAGCGGGCCGAGCAGGCCGCTGATGGTCGCTTCGCCCTCTATCCGATGCTTCATCCCCGAACGATAGTGGATGCCCCAGTTGGTGGCGCCGCTGGTGTAGAAGAGGCCGGCGTTCCAGCCGAAGGTCAGGTCGTTCCCCTTGACCTGAAAGTGCCCATCGGGCGCGAGCGGCGAGAGATTGGGCAGCGCGTTGGTCAGCGTCGCCTTCGCATATTGGACATCGACGCCGCCGCCGATCGAGAGCGAGTCGGACAGCTTATAGGCGACCGAAGGCTGGACATTATAGGTCTTAAGGTCGGTGTGGAGCGAATCATAGCGGCCGAAGAAATCATCGTCATAGGCGAGCTTCAACCCGAAGGGCGCGGTGACGCCGATGCCGATCCACAGGCGATCGCCAAGCTGGCCGGTCGCGTAGAAGCTGGGCACGGGGATGATCCCGTCAAAGGGATTGCCGCCCGATCCGCCGGCGACCAGGACCTGGCCGGGCAGGCCGGGGACCGTCCGGGTGGTTCCGCGATTGCGCTGGGCCGCCGACGCGAACAGCAGGACGCCGCCGGCCGAGGTCTGGATACCGGGCAACTGCGTCATCGCGGCGGGATTGAAATAGACGGTGGAAGGATCGTCCGCCGCCGCCGCGCCGCCGGACAGGGCGCGGCCGGTTTCCTTGGGCGACTGTTCCTGCAGATAGAATCCGCCT
>DASVNU010000137.1:0-2162 GCA_036383655.1 Sphingomonas sp.
GCCGAACACCGCCGCCTCGGCGACGAGCGGGTGTTCGTAGATCGCGGCCTCGACTTCCTGACAGCTGATATTCTCGCCGCCGCGGATGATGATGTCCTTCTTGCGGTCGACGATGAACAGATAGCCGTCCGCGTCGAGATAACCGATGTCGCCGCTCAGGAAGTAGCCGTCGGCACTGAACGCCGCGGCAGTGGCGTCGGGCCGCTGCCAATATTCGCGGAAATTGCAGACCGAGCGGATCGCCACCTCGCCGCGCTCGCCCGCCGCCAGCTTGCGGCCGGCATCGTCGAGGATCGCGAGATCGACCAGCGGCGCCGATGCGCGGCCAGTCGAATTGGGCTTGGCGAGATAATTCTCGCGCCAATTGCCGCAGCCGACGCCGTTGGTCTCGGTCAGACCATAGCCGATCAGCGGCGCGGCGCCGCCCATCTCCTCGTTGATCCGGCGGACATGGTCGACCGGGCGCGGCGCCCCGCCGGCGGCGAAATCGGTGACGGTCGACAGATCGTAGTTGGCGCGATTGGGATGCGTCAGGATCTCGAAGCTCATCAACGGGACGCCGACGAAATAGCTGATCTGCTCGCGCTCGATCAACCGCATCGCGTCCTCGGCATCCCATTTGGGCATCAGCACCAATTTGCGGCCCATCGCGAAACTCTGCAGCATCACCGGCACTTCGGCGGTGACGTGGAACAACGGCACGTTGAGCAAGGTCGATGGCTGGCCCTGCGGCGGATTGCCGTCCTCTGTCGCGAAGCCCAGCATCATCAGCGCCTGGGTGAGGTAATTGAGCACCGCCTGGAGCACCGCGCGATGGTCGCTGAGCGCGCCCTTCGACTGGCCGGTCGAGCCGCTGGTGAACAGGATCGTGGCCAGATCGTCGGGGCCGAGCTCGGGCAGCGCCGTCTCCGCATCACCCGTCGTCGCGGCGAGCGCCTGCGACAGTGGCTTGAGATCATCGATCACCGCCACCCTGGCGGTCAGGCCCTCGATCTCCGCGAGCCGCTTGCCGCGCGGCGGGTCGGCGAACACGATCGCGCATTCGACTTCGGCCAGCGCGGCGGCGAATTCCTCCGACTGCCACCAGCCGTTGAGCAGGACCACGATGCCGCCCGCCATCAGCACACCCATATAGAGCGCGATCCACGACGGCGAATTGCGCATCGCGATGCCGACCCGATCGCCGGGCTTGATCCCCTGCCCCACCAGCGACCGCGCGACGCCGCCGGCCTGGTCGTAAACCTGTCCGAAAGTCAGGCGCTCCTCGCCCGCCACGAGGAAGGTGACGTCGGCATGCTGGGCGCAGAAATGCGCGAAATAATGCGCCAGGCTCGGGGGTGATGCGGCGATCGCCGGAAACGTCCGTCCACGCACCTCGATCTCGCTCACCGCCATCGGCGCGCCGGGACCGGTCAGTGTTGCGATTCCGCCGTCCATCCGTAGATCGAGCGCACTCGGCATCGGCATTCTCTCCGCTTGGTCTTTGTCGACTTGGGACCCTTACCCCCTTATGGGAGCGACAAAGCCCGGGGAAAAGCCTTGATCCTGCACGCATTAACCGTAATCGATTTCAGCAAGCTGCCTCTCAACCCGGTGCTGCTGCACATCCATTTGTTCGGACGCGATTTATTCGACATCAAATGGTATTCGATCGCGTACATCGCCGGCATCGTCGTCGGCTGGATGTACCTGATGCGCATGCTGCGCGCGCCGGGCGCGCCGATGGCCACACGCCATGTCGAGGACCTGGTGTTCTACGCGACATTGGGCATCATCCTCGGCGGGCGGATCGGTTATGTGCTGTTCTACGATCCCAAGCTGTTCCTCTCGTTCGGCTTCTTCAAATTGTGGGAAGGCGGCATGTCGTTCCACGGCGGGGTGATCGGCACCTCGCTCGGCATTTTCTGGTTCGCGCGGCGCAGCAAGCTCAACTGGCTGCGCATTCATGATTATGTCGCCTGCTGCGCGCCGTTCGGGCTGTTCTTCGGGCGGCTCGCCAATTTCGTGAACGGAGAATTGTGGGGCAAGCCCGCCAGCGCCAGCCTGCCCTGGGCAATGATCTTCCCCAATGCCGGTCCGATGCCGCGCCATCCGAGCCAGCTCTACGAAGCACTGCTCGAAGGTGTCGTACTGGCCGCGCTGCTCGCCTACGCCTTCTGGCG
>DASVNU010000138.1:0-2302 GCA_036383655.1 Sphingomonas sp.
GATATGATATCTATATATCATGCGTACTTTGGTCGACATTCCAGACGACGATATCCAGTGGCTCGATCGCAAGGCGGCCGAGGAAGGTAAATCTCGCGCCGCCGTGTTGCGGGAGGCGGTGTCAGTCTATCGTGCCGAGGCGAGTAAGGACTGGATCGCGCGAGGCGCTGGCTATTGGAAAAATCGTCGGGATATCGGTGATGCCGTCGAATATCAGCGCGCGATGCGCGAAGATCGCGATAACGGCTGATCCGTGGCGGATCCGTTTTTCGATACCAATATTCTGATCGATTGGCTGTTTGACCGTCCGCAAGCGATCGGCGAGCTCGCCCGCTACAGGCGGCACCGAATCAGTCGCGTTGTCTGGACCGAATTGCTCGCTGGGGAGCCAGTTGAGACGCGCCGCGAGGTTCAGGCGCTGCTCCATCCGTTTGAGGTCATTGATGTGGATCAGCGTATTGCGCAGGCTGCGGCGGACATCCGCTACAGGACCCGAATGAAGCTGCTCGACGCATTTATCCTGGCGACCGCGCAGGCAAATGGCGCGATCCTCGTGACGCGCAACACCAAGGATTTTCCAGCAACTATGCCCGGAATCCGGGTCCCCTATATCTTGTAAGAAAGCTCCCCAACCATGTGCGGAATCATCGGAATTGTCGGCAAGGAACAGGTCGCCGACCGGCTGGTCGAGGGGCTGCGGCGGATGGAATATCGCGGCTATGACTCGGCCGGCGTCTGCACTGTCGAGGGCGGCCAGCTGATCCGCCGCCGCGCCGAGGGCAAGCTCAAGAACCTCGAGGCGGTGCTGGCGGCCGATCCCGCGCCCGGCACCACCGGCATTGCGCATACCCGCTGGGCGACGCACGGCGCGCCGACCACGTCGAACGCGCACCCGCATGCTACGAAGGAAGTCGCGCTCGTCCACAACGGCATCATCGAGAATTTCAAGCCGTTGCGCGAGGCGCTCCAGGCGCGCGGCCGCGTGTTCGAGAGCGAAACCGATACCGAGGTCGTCGCGCACCTCGTCAGCGAGCAGGTCGAGGCGGGCAAGTCGCCGCAAGAGGCGGTGAAGCACATCCTGCCGCAATTGCGCGGCGCCTTCGCGTTGGCGATCGCCTTTCGCGAGCATGAAGATCTGCTGATCGGCGCGCGGCTCGGCTCGCCGCTGGTCGTCGGTTATGGCGAGGGCGAGACCTATCTCGGCTCGGACGCGCTGGCGCTCGCCGGGCTGACGCAACGCATCGCCTATCTCGACGAAGGCGATTGGGTCGTTATCACCACCGACGGCGCGCAGATATTCGACGCCGACAATAATCCGGTCGAACGCGAGATCACGATTTCGGGCGCCACCGGCGCGATGATCGAGAAGGGCAATTACCGCCACTTCATGCTCAAGGAGATCCACGAGCAACCGATCGTCGTCGCGCAGACCTTGCGCTCGTACATCCGCGGCGTCGAACAGACCGTCGCGCTGCCCCAGATGGACTTCGACCTGTCGGCGGTGAAACGCATCACCATCGTCGCGTGCGGCACCAGTTTCTATGCGGGTCTCGTCGCCAAATATTGGTTCGAGAGCTTCGCGCGCGTCCCTGTCGACATCGATGTTGCGAGCGAGTTCCGTTACCGCGACCCGGTGTTCGAGGATGGCGGGCTGGCCTTGTTCATCAGCCAGTCGGGCGAGACCGCCGACACGCTTGCGGCGCTGCGCCACGCCAAGAAGGCGGGGCAGAAGATCGCCGTGGTTGTCAACGTGCCGACCAGCACGATGGCGCGCGAAGCCGATCTGCTGCTTCCCACGCATGCCGGGCCGGAGATCGGCGTCGCCTCGACCAAGGCATTCAGCTGCCAGCTCGCGGTGCTCGCCGCGCTCGCCGCGCACCTCGCGGTGGTGAAAGGCAAGATGAGCCGCGAGGAAGAGGTCACGGTGGTCAAGCATTTGACCGAGGCGCCCGCCGCGCTCAACGCCGCGCTCGCTTATGACGATGCGATCGCAGCCATGGCGCATCTGATCGCGCCGGCGCGCGACGTGCTCTATCTCGGCCGTGGCCCGGATTATCCGCTGGCGATGGAAGGCGCGCTGAAACTCAAGGAAATCAGCTACATCCATGCCGAAGGTTATGCGGCGGGTGAGATGAAGCACGGCCCGATCGCGCTGATCGATGAGAATGTGCCGATCATCGTCATTGCCCCCTCGGGCCCGTTGTTTGAGAAAACCGTCAGCAACATGCAGGAAAGCCAGGCGCGCGGCGGCAAGATCGTCCTGATCTCCGACGCCGAGGGACTGGCCGAGGCGGGCGATGGC
>DASVNU010000139.1:0-11235 GCA_036383655.1 Sphingomonas sp.
CCCGGCGAATACTCAAACTACATCCGCCACTCAGGATATGTGCAAGCCTGAACGGATATGAGTCTAAGCCTCCAGCTCGACGTCCCAATACAGCCAGTCGTGCCAGGTATCGTGCAGATGGTTCGGCGGAAAACTCCGCCCATGTTCCTGCAATTGCCAGCTGGTCGGGCGGATCGGCTCGACATGCAGCGGCATCTTCGCTTCGCGCGGCGTGCGGCCGCCCTTGCGCAGATTGCACGGCGCGCAGGCGGTGGCGACATTCTCCCAGGTCGTGCGCCCGCCATAAGCGCGCGGGATGACATGGTCGAAGGTCAGATCCTTGTGCGTGCCGCAATATTGGCATTGGAAACGGTCGCGCAGGAACAGGTTGAACCGGGTGAAGGCCGGGAAAGCGCTCGGCCGGACATATTGCTTGAGCGCGATCACGCTGGGCAGTTTCAGCGCGAAATTCGGACTGCGCACTTCGCGCTCATAATGCGCGACGATGTCGACCCGATCCAAAAAGACCGCCTTGACGGCGGTCTGCCATGGCCAGACTGAAAGCGGGTAATAGCTGAGCGGGGTATAGTCCGCGTTCAGCACCAACGCCGGGCAACTGTCCGGATGTCGCATTAGGTCGGGATGAAACACACCTTCCCCCTTCGCTTTCCTGGCGCGCGTAAAGCCGATCAGGATGACGCCATGATGACAGCACAGGCCATGACTCGTGGTCAAGAGTCGCCGCGATGATCGTCAGCCGTTTCGCGCCGAGCCCGACCGGAGGGTTGCATTTGGGCCACGCCTGGTCGGCGATCCAGGCGTACGACCGCGCGCGCGACCATGATGGACGCTTCCTGCTGCGGATCGAGGATACCGACGTGACACGCTCGCGGCCCGAACATGTCGCCGGCATTATCGCGGATCTTGAGTGGCTGGGGCTCGGCTGGGACGCGATGTCGGTCCAGTCGGAACGCCTCGCGCTGTACGACGCGGCGCTCGACCGGTTGCGCGATGCCGGGCTAGCCTATCCCTGCTTCTGCACGCGCGCCGAGATCGCGCGCGAAGTTGCCGCCAGCCTGCACGCCCCGCACGGTCCCGACGGCCCGTTCTACCCCGGCACTTGCCGCACGATCGACCCGGCAACGCGCGCGGAAAGGATGGCGAGCGAGGCGTTCGCCTGGCGGCTCGATGCCGGCGAAGCGGCGCGCCGCGTTGGGCCGCTCAGTTGGACCGACGAACTCGCCGGCACGATGCCGGTCGAGCCGCAACTGCTCGGCGACCTGGTGCTCAAGGGCAAGGATCGGCCGGCAAGTTATCACCTCGCGGTGGTGGTCGACGACGCCGCGCAAGGCATCACCCATATCGTCCGCGGGCGCGACATCATGCCCTCGACCCACGCGCATCGGCTGCTCCAGGCCGCGCTAGCCCTGCCGGAGCCGATCTATCGCCATCATGCGCTGGTGCTCGATGCCGAGGGTAACCGCCTCGCCAAGCGCCACGGCGCGCCGACCCTGACCGACTGGCGCGCGGAGGGCATGGACGGTGTGGCGCTCGCCAACCGGTTGCGTGCAGGCGACCTTCCCGGCGGGTTTGATTTTGACGGTTAGCGCTTTTCAACGTGCCCTTGGTGGCGTTGATGGAGGCTTACGACCCACTGGCGGATGTGTGGGTAACGCCCTAGAATGTGGCTCATGCGGACGAGCATAGTCACCATCGTTGTCATGGCGGGATATTGCCTGCTCCTGACAGCACCGGGCCTTTTTCCCTCTGCAGCCGATCGAGTTGGAATTACCGGATTCGCGCTGCTCGCCTTGTGTTGGTTTGTCGGCTCGATCTGGTTAATTTGGCGCCTGCCCTGGCGGAGTTACGCAATTGGCATTGCTGGCTTGGCAGTCGTCGCTTTCCTCGCCCTTCCCCTAACCATGACGATCACGGGGTGTTACGTTTTCAACCAATGCCCATGAAAGACGGCTAACCACGAAGAGCAGACTTATACCGCGACAGACATCGCCGCGTCGAGTTCCCGCAGGCCCCCTGCCGCCCATTGGCTTCACGCTCGGCCGCGCCTAAATAGGCCCCATGACCACCTTCCTCGCCCTGCTGCTGATCGCCGCGATGATCGCGACCGTTGTCGCCTTGGTCCGCGGCGTCGTCCTGTTCCTCAAGGGCGCGACCGACGATGTGAAGAACGGCGAAGGCCCCAGCGCGACCTCGCTGCGGTCGAACCAGATGATGATGTACCGCATCATCTTTCAGGCGGTGGCGATCGTGATCGCGGTGCTGTTGCTGCTGCTCGTCGGCCGCCAGCATTGACCTGCTGACCTGATGGTCAAGCTCAACAAGATATACACCCGCACCGGCGACGACGGCTCCACCGGGCTGGTCGGCGGCGGGCGCATTTCCAAGGCCGACCCGCTGATGGCGGCGATCGGCGATGTCGATGAGGCGAACAGCGCGATCGGCGTGGCGCTGGTGTCGATCGATGACGAGGGCATTGCGGCGACCTTGCGGCGCGTCCAGAACGAATTGTTCGACCTCGGCGCCGATCTCGCGACCCCGCTCGACATGGCGGAGGGCGCGCTGCGCGTCACGGCCGAGCAGGTCGATCGGCTCGAGCGAGAGATCGACGCGATGAACGACCATTTGTCGCCGCTCACCAGCTTCGTCCTGCCCGGCGGTGCGGCGGGCGCGGCACAGCTTCATCTGGCGCGCGCGATCGTCCGCCGCGCCGAGCGCAGCGCGGTCGCCGCTGCCGCGGACAAAGCGCTCAATCCCAAGGCCTTGACCTATATCAACCGCTTGTCCGACTGGATGTTCGTCGCCGCGCGGCGATTGAACAATTTGGGCGCCAGCGACGTTCTCTGGGTTCCCGGCGCCTCGCGCTGATCCCTCTTGGGTTTCGGCCCGTATTTCCTATTTGAGCGATTGACTCCATCGGCGAAACGACCGAAAAGAGGAACATAATGAGAACGCGACTTGGCCTCCGCCCGACTCCGGAAGCGCTTGGCGCCCGTTATGCGGCGGTGCGCGGCCTGAGCGTGGCGCTGGTCGCGCCGCTGTCGGATGCCGACGCGACGGTGCAGTCGATGGACGATGCGTCGCCCACCAAATGGCATCTGGCGCACACGACCTGGTTCTTCGAGACCTTCGTGCTGCGCGATTTCGTGCCCGGCTACACGCTCCACGACGACCGCTTCCCGTTCCTGTTCAACAGTTATTACGAGGCGGAGGGCCGGCGACACGGCCGCGCGCGGCGCGGCATGGTGACGCGGCCGAGCCTGGACGACGTGCTGGGCTATCGCGCCGCGGTCGACTGCGCGATTGCAGCCGCCTTGCCGACGCTGCCCGAGGAGGCGCGCGAACTGATCCGGCTCGGCTGCCATCATGAGGAACAGCATCAGGAATTGCTGCTGACCGACATCCTCCATCTGTTTTCGGAAAATCCGATCGAACCGGCGATCTGGCCCGGCGCCCGCAAGGTGCCGGTCGGAATGCCCGAAGCGCTGGGCTGGATCGAGCATGTCGGCGGCGTGGTCGAGATCGGGCATGACAGCCCGCATTTCGCGTTCGATTGCGAAGGACCGCGGCACAATGCTCTGCTTCACCCGCATGCCATCGCGGATCGCACCGTGACCAATGGCGAATGGGCCGCGTTCATCGCCGATGGCGGCTATGCCGAACCGCGCCACTGGCTGTCCGACGGCTGGGCCTGGGTCCAGCGCGAGGGCGTGACCGCACCGCTTTACTGGGAACGGCGCGACAGCACCTGGACGCGGTTCGGGCTCGACGGACGGCGACCGATCGATCCCGCGGCGCCGGTCACCCATGTCAGCTTCTTCGAGGCCGACGCTTATGCCAGCTGGGCCGGCGCGCGGCTGCCGACCGAAGAGGAATGGGAAGCGGCCGCGGCGGCGCACGATCCGGATGGCGGCAACCAGCTCGACGTCGCCGGGCCGGTGGAACCACGCCCCTCGCCGGGTGGACCTGCCTTTTTTGGCGACGTCTGGGAATGGACCGGCAGCGCCTATCGTCCCTATCCGGGTTTCCGCGCCGCCGAGGGCGCGGTCGGCGAATATAACGGCAAGTTCATGAGCGGGCAGTTCGTGCTGCGGGGCGGATCGTGCGCCACCCCGCGCGGCCATGCGCGCGCCAGCTACCGCAACTTCTTCTACCCCCACCAACGCTGGCAATTCACCGGCGTGCGATTGGCGAAAGACCTCTAGCGCTTCCTGATGCGACCTCCCCGATGAAGGCCGGGGTCCAGTCGCGATGCGCCGATGGGGCGATGGAATGCTGCCTTCCAGGGCAGCTCGATACTGGGTCCCGGCCTTCGCCGGGGAAGCGAAAGGCCGAAGCATTATGTTGAAGCAGGAAATCGAGGACGGCACCCGAAGTTTCGCCGATCCCGCGTTTCGCGCGGATGTGATCGACGGGCTGACGCGGCGGCCCCGCGCGATTCCGGCGCGCTGGTTCTACGACCATCGCGGCTCGGAACTGTTCGAAGCGATCACCGAACTGCCCGAATATTATCCGACGCGAACCGAAACCGCGCTGCTGCGCGCTGTGGCCGATGAGATCACCGAGCGCGTCGGGCCGGGCCGGGCGGTGGTCGAATTCGGCTCGGGATCGTCGACCAAGACGCCGATCATGCTCCAGGCGCTCGACCCTTCCGCTTATGTGCCGATCGATATTTCGGGCGACTTCCTGCGCGAATCCTCGCGCGCTCTGTCCGAGCGCTTCCCCGGTCTGCCGGTGCTCCCGGTCGAAGCCGATTTCATGAAGCCGATCGCGCTGCCGACCCAGGTCCGCGACTTGCCCAAGCTCGGCTTCTTCCCCGGATCGACGATCGGCAACATGACCCCGCTGTCATCGACCGACCTGCTGCGCGCGATGCGCGCCTCGCTTGGCCAGGGAGCGATGCTGCTGATCGGGATGGACCGGATCAAGGACACAAGCGTGCTCGAACGCGCCTATGACGATGCCGCCGGGGTCACCGCTCAATTCAACCTCAATCTGCTCGAACGCATCAATCGCGAGCTCGACGGGACGATCCCTCTCCAGGCATTCCGCCATCGCGCGATCTGGAATGACGATCGCGCGCGGATCGAAATGCATCTGGAAGCCGGGCGCGATGTGCTGTTCACGGTCGAAGGACGGCCGTTCGAAATGGCCGCGGGCGAGACGATCCATACCGAAAACAGCCACAAATACGGGCCGCGCGACGCGCGCCTGTTGCTGCGGTCGGGCGGCTGGACGCCGATCGCCGAATGGACCGACCCCGACGACCAGTTCGCACTCTATCTCGCCGAAGCCCAGGCGCCGCGCCCCGCCCCGTGACGACGGAAGTTCATCGCGCCGCCGCGACCGGGTTCGCGGACGGCGCCGACATCTATGCCGCGAGCCGACCGGCCTATCCGGCCGGGGCGCTCGGCTGGCTCCGCGATCGGATGGCGATCGGGCCGGACAGCCGCGTGGTCGAAGTCGGCGCGGGGACCGGGCTGTTCACTCGCTTGTTGCTCGACACCGGCGCGGCGGTCGTCGCGACCGACCCTGTGCCTGAAATGCTCGCGCATCTGGCAGCGACCCTGCCCGGCGCGGGAACCGCCGTCGCCACTGCCCAGGCGTTGCCGATCGCCGACGGCTCGGTCGATGCCGTGATCTGCGCCACCGCCTTCCACTGGTTCGCGACCCCGCAAGCGCTCGCCGAATTCCGCCGCGTGCTGCGGCCGGGCGGCGCACTCGGCCTGATCTGGAACGTGCGCGACAATGAATTGTCCTGGGTGCGGCGATTGTCCGAGATCACCGATCGCTACCAGAATGACGCCCCGCGCCAGAAGTCGCAGGCGTGGCGCGATGTGTTCCCCGCGCCCGGATTCACGCCGCTCCACGGAACGGGGATGCGCTACGACCATGTCGGCACGCCCGAGGACGTGATCGTCGGCCGTACCTTGTCGACCAGCTTCATCGCCGCCTTGCCCGACGATTCCCGCGCGGCCCTGGTCGATGAGGTGCGCGCGCTGATCGCCGACACGCCCGAGCTCGCCGGGAAGAGCGAGGTCCGCTTTCCCTATGTGACACGCGCTTACGATTGCCGCCGGGTCGACTGACCGGGTTGCCGCGCGCCCACCGCTGTGGCTAGGGCGAGCCGTATCGGCATCGGCCGCGAACCATTTGTGAGGAAATGACATGCAGAGCGTCGGCGTGATCGGGGCGGGACAGATGGGCGCGGGCATCGCGCAAGTGTCGGCGCAGGCCGGCTATCACGTGCTGCTCGCCGACGTGACCAAGGAACGCGCCGATGCCGGCAAGGCGGGGATCGCCGCGCAATTGGCGCGCGCGGTGTCGAAGGAAAAGATCACCGCCGACGCAATGGATCAGGCGCTGGCGCGGATCGAGACAATCGAAGGCCCGTCGGCGATGGGCAAATGCGGCCTGATCATCGAAGCGGCGACCGAGCGCGAGGAGATCAAGCGCGCGATCTTCGCCGAAGTCGGCAAGGTGCTGGGCGCGCACGCGGTGCTGGCGTCGAACACCTCGTCGATCCCGATCACGCGCCTCGCCCAGGCGACGCCGGATCCCAAGCGCTTCATCGGCGTGCACTTCTTCAATCCCGTCCCCGTCATGGGACTGATCGAGATCATCCGTGGTCTCGCCACCAGTGACGACACCGTCCAGTTGATCGAAGCCTATGCTGCGGCGCTCGGCAAGCAGGTCGTCCGCGCCAACGATGCGCCGGGCTTCATCGTCAACCGCATCCTGATGCCGATGCTCAACGAGGCGTGCTTCGCGCTGGGCGAAGGCGTCGCGACGATCCGCGACATCGACCTCGCCTGCCAACTCGGGCTCAACCACCCGATGGGACCGTTGACGCTCGCCGATTTCATCGGGCTCGACACCTGTCTGGAAATCACTCGCGTGCTGTTCGAGGGCACCGGCGACCCCAAATTCCGTCCGGCGCCGCTGCTGGTCAAATATGTCGAGGCCGGCTGGTACGGCCGCAAGACCGGCCGCGGCTTCTACGATTATTCGGGCGCGGAGCCGGTCCCGACGCGCTGAGGGCGCAGGCCGCGACGTCAAAGCGACGGACCATCTTAAGACCCGTCCCCGGCGAAGGCCGGGGTCCAGGATCGACGACGCTGAGATGACTTCCCGTCGCTGCGAGCACATCGCGACTGGGCCCCGGCCTTCGCCGGGGAGGTGCTAATTCTATTCCGCGCGACCAACCCTAAGGAATCAGCATCCCCGCCAGCACCGCCGACATCAAATTGGCGAGGCTGCCCGCCGCCAGCGCGCGCAGGCCGAGCTTGGCGATCATCGGGCGCTGATTGGGCGCCAGGCTGCCGGTCGAGGCCATCTGGATCGCGATCGACGAGAAATTGGCGAAGCCGCACAAAGCAAAGGTGACGATCGCGGTGGTGCGCGGCGACAGATTCTTCATCTGGCCGAGGTCGATAAAGGCGACGAATTCGTTGAGCACGATCTTCTGTCCGAACAATTGCCCGGCGGCGCCCGTCTCGTTCCACGGAATGTTGAGCAGGTACATGACCGGCGCGAAGATATCGCCGAGAAGTCCCTGGAAGCTGAGCGTGGGATAGCCGAACCAACTGCCGACCCAGCCGAGCAGCCCATTGGCAAGCGCGACCAATGAGACGAAGGCGAGCACCATCGCCGCCACCGCGACCGCGATCTTGACGCCGGTCTGCGCGCCCATTGCCGCCGCCATGATGACGTTCGACGCGCGCTCTTCCTCGACATGTGCCTCGGCGGCGCGGATCGCGTCATCCTCGTGCGCCAGGACGGCGCCGCCCTCGAGCGGCAATTCGCCTGCGGGAACGAGATCGTCGGGCATGATCAGCTTGGCCATCAGCAGCCCGCCGGGCGCCGCCATGAACGACGCGGCGAGCAGATAGGGCAACGAGGTCGGCCCGAGCAGCGCCGCATAGGCCGCGAGGATCGTACCCGCGACGCCCGCCATGCCGACCGACATCACCGCGAACAATTGCGGCGGCGTGAGCGCGGCGAGATAGGGCCGGATGACCAGCGGCGCCTCGGACTGGCCGACGAAGATATTGGCGGCGGCGCACAAGGATTCGACCTTGCTGACGCCGACCACTTTCTCGATCGCGCCGCCGATCCAGCGCACGATCAACTGCATGATGCCGAGGTGATAGAGCACCGACACGAGAGCGGCGAAGAAGATGATCACCGGGAGCGCGGAAATCGCGAAGCCATCCTTGAACTTGGGATCGGTCGCCAGCGGTCCAAGGATCAGATTGGTGCCTTCATGCGCGTAATTGAGCAATGCGGTGACCCCGCCCGCCATCTTTTCGATCACCAATTTGCCGGCCGGGACATAGAGTACCAGCACCGCCATCACTGCCTGGAGCGCGAACGCCGCGCCGACGACGCGCAGCCGGATCGCCTTGCGGTTGGTGGAAAGCAGATAGGCAATCGCCAGAATGACGAGGATGCCGGCAACGCCGATCAGGAAACGTGGCATTCGTTGGTAAGCCCCCACTCGCTCGCACCAGGCGCAGCCGCCGCCGAAAACCCGCGTCCGGTCATGCGATCGGTCGATTTGCCGCCGACTATGACGGCAAAAACTGGACTAGGACAGCCCCTGCGCGCATGCTCGATGGGCGACGCGAGCGACAGGCGAAATCCGGTCATCTGGCGTTCATGTTGCGAGGATCAGGCCTCAAGCCGCGGGCTCATCCGCGTCGCGTGACGTGGAGCCGCCCGCATCAGGAGCACAAAGATGACGCATATCTTGAAAATGGCGATGACCGCGGCGGCGCTAGCAGGGATCGGCGCCGCGGCGCCGGCGTTCGCGGCGGACAATGTTATGAAGGTGTGTGGCGCCAAATATCAGGCCGCCAAGACCGCCAAGACGTTGCCCGCGGGCCAGACCTGGAGCCAGTATCTGGCGCAATGCCGCGGATCGGTGGCCAAGCCGGCCGCGGTGACCACGCCGGCCAAGCCGGTGGTCGCCGCCGCCGCGAAGCCGGCCGTTGTGGCGAAAGCGGCCCCGGCGCGTGTCGCCACCGCCAAGCCGGCGAAGACGCCCGGTCAGCCGAGCGCCGCGCAGGCCGCGATGTATGCACGCGAGCGCCAGTGCGGCGCGCAATATCGCGCCGACAAAGCCGCGGGCAAGGTTCCCGCCGGCCAGACCTGGCCGCAATATTGGAGCGCGTGCAACAAGCGTTTGAAATAATTGCTCCAAGCGCCCGGCCGGCGGCAACCGGCCGGGCTGTTTGATCGGCGGCATCGCCAGCGCCTCACGACCCGCGACGACGAACGGCGCAGCTCTCTCCTCGTTTTCGGTCCTCCGCGACAGCACCGTCCGCTTGCCGGCGGTTCAGCCGGGTCGCGGAGAGGAACATTCGTCGAACAGATAGATCGATAATGGAGGCAACGGCCCACCACCCATGCGCCGAATACGATATCGTCCCATTCCATCGGCGCCGGCATCTCCGCCTGTGCCCTGACGAGGAAGGAGATGGGATGACCCCGTTCGTGAAGAAGTCCGTGATGACGGTGACAGCGATGATCGCTGCCGGCATCGGCGCCGCCGCAAGCCCGGCATCGGCCGCCGACAACCCGATGAAGATCTGCGGCGCGAAATACCGCGAGGCGAAGGCCGCCGGAACGCTCCCCGCCGGGCAGACCTGGATGCAGTTCCTCGCGCAATGCCGCGCCTCGCTGCCCAAATCCGCCGCCAGCGAACCCGCCGCCGTTAGTGGCGACAAACTAGCCGCACCGACTGGCGCCAAGCGTCCTCGCAGCGCGGCACAGACCGCGACAGCGTCTCGTCAGCACGAATGCGGCAACCAGTGGAAAGCCGACAAGGCTGCTGGCAAGATCACGCCCGGCCAGACCTGGCCGCAATATTGGAGCGCCTGCAACAAGCGGTTGAAGTGACCCACGGGGGCGGCCCGATCGATCCCCCTGTCGACCGGGCCGTTTGACGTCGGCGGAATTGCCGCTAGCGTCGCGGCGCATGGAAACACCCGCTCCCGCCCAAGAGGCAAAGCTGCCGCGTTCGCTGTTCGTCTTTTCGATCCTTTATGGCGGCATGGTCTGCATGGCCGGCGTATTGGGGGTCAAACAAGTCGCGCTGGGGCCGCTCGCGGTGGAAGCGGGCATCTTCGGCTTCCTGCTGCTGGTCGTGCTGTCGAGCGCGATTGCGGAACTCCATGGGCAAAAGACCGCGACGATGCTGGTGCGGCTCGGCTTCGTGCCGCTGTTCACCTCGGCCGCACTGATCCAGATCGTGCTCGCGCTGCCGCACGATCCAGGCATGTATCCGCCGGCAATCGACGCTTTCCCGATCGTCGTCGGGCAGAGTGTTCGCATGATGCTCGCCGGGTTCGTCTCCTACGGCACCTCGCAGACCCTGAACGTCTTCATCTTCTCGAAGCTCAAAGGCAGCGAAGGGCAAGGCCGGCTGGTCTGGTTCCGCGGCATGGTGGCGAGCGTGATCAGCCAGATCGTCGACACCGTGCTGTTCATCACCATCTCCTTCTATGGCGAGCGCCCGATCGTGCAGCTGATGGAAGGGCAGATGCTGACCAAGGTGGTACTGTCGATCGTGCTGGTGCCGTTCCTGATCACCGGCTTCGTCGCGCTGGGGAAAAGACTGGATCGGGCCTGAGCAGCCCGCGCCGCCGCGCCAGCGGACGCTGGTATCTTTCTCGGTATGGCGCCCCGCTGAAGACCCCAGCTTTCGCTGGGGTGACGGAATGAGTATGGCGCGCCCATGACCGACCATTCCCCCTCGCCCCAATTGCTCGCCAAGGCCGAAACGCTCGTCGAGGCGCTGCCCTATATGCAGCGTTACGCGGGCCAGACCTTCGTCATCAAATATGGCGGCCACGCGATGGGCGATCCCGAGGCGCAGCGCGACTTCGCCGAGGATGTGGTCTTGCTCAAGGCAGTCGGGATCAATCCGGTGGTGGTCCATGGCGGCGGCCCGCAGATCGGCGCGATGCTCAAGCGGCTGGGGGTCGAATCGCAATTCATTGGGGGCCTGCGCGTCACCGATGCCGCCACTGCCGAGGTCGCCGAGATGGTGCTGGCGGGCAAGATCAACAAGGAAATCGTCGGCTGGATCGCCGCGCTGGGCGGTCGCGCGGTCGGCATTTCGGGCAAGGACGCCAATCTGGTGATTGCCCAAAAGGTCACCCGCACCGAGCCCGACCGCAATTCGGGGATCGAGCGCCATGTCGACCTGGGCTTCGTCGGCGAACCGGTGAA
>DASVNU010000140.1:0-4992 GCA_036383655.1 Sphingomonas sp.
CGATCGTCGCAGCGGGCGAGCCGGTCATCGTCCAGCGGCTGTTCGACACCTGGCCCGCGCTCGCCGCGGGGATGCAGGGAGCGGCGACGCTCAACGCCTATTTCCGCCGCCTAGATCGCGGCGCGCCGGTGCCCGTGATGGTAGCGCCCGCGCGCCACAAGGGCCAGTTCGCCTACGGCGCCGATCTGCGCGAATTCACCTTCACCAAGCGCCAGGCGGCGCTCGGCGCCACGCTCGACCGGATCGAGAGCCTGATCGGCCAACCCGACGCACCGACGCTCGCGATCCAGATGCTACGGCTCGACCAGGCGATGCCCGATTTCGTCGAGCACAATCCGATGCCGCTGCTCCCCGGGATCGGTCCGCGGCTGTGGTTGGGCGGCGCGGTCCACACGCGCACGCACAACGACCGCGACCACAATCTCGCCTGCGTCATCGCCGGGCGGCGGCGGTTCGTGCTGTTCCCGCCCGATCAGGTCAGCAACCTCTATATCGGCCCGCCCGACAATCCCCCGCCCTTGTCGCTGGTCGATCCCGAGGCCCCCGACCTCGCCCGCTTCCCGCGTTATGCCGACGCCATCGCCGCCGCACGCGTCGCTTTTCTCGAGCCCGGCGAGGCGCTCTTCATGCCGCGCTATTGGTGGCACCACGTCACCTCGCTCGATCCGTACAATGCGATGGTCAATTACTGGTGGGGCGGCAGCGACGAGCCCAATGACGCCTTCCTGACCGCGCTGCTTGCGTTCCGCGACTTGCCGCCGGGCGAGCGCGATTACTGGCGCGAGATGGTCGCGGCCCATGTCTTCGGCGAGCGCGGCGACATCCTCTCGCATCTCCCCGCCTCGTTGCAGGGACCGCTCGGCCCGATGTCCCCTTCCGCTCGCGCGGCGCTGCGCCAGCAGCTTCGCACCACGTTGCTCAAATCCTCCTGACTCTCCCCAAGGAAAGACCCGATGATCCTTCGTTCGCTTGCCCTGATCGCCGCGCTCGGCTGGACCGCCTCCGCCGCAGCCGCCACGCGCGAATGCGCGCAATCGCCGGGCAAGGTGATCGAGCTGTGCGTGTGGGTCGACAACGGCCAGGCGCTGTACGAGGTCACGCGCAAGGGCGTGGCTGTGCTCGCGCCGTCCGAGCTCGGCCTGACGTTCAAGGGCGAGTCCGCGGCGCGCTACACCGCGATCGGCAACCCGCGCCGCGCCGCATCGGACACCAGTTGGGAACAGCCCTGGGGCGAGCAACGCGTGATCCGCGACAATCACACCGAACTCACCGTGACGCTGAGCGGCGACACCGCGCTCAACAAGGCGGTCGATGTCACCTTCCGCCTGTTCGATGACGGCTTCGGCTTCCGTTACAATTACAAGGACGTGCCCGCCGGCCAGGATGTCGCGGTCACCGCCGAGCGGACGCAATTCCACACGCTCGGCGCCTATCAGGCGTGGTGGTACCAGGGCCTGGGTCAGGAACGCGACGAATATCTCTACACCCAGACCGACGCGCGCCGCATCACGCTCGCCGAGACGCCGCTGACGATGAAGGGCGCCAACGGGCTTTACGTTTCCTTCCACGAAGCGGCGATGGTGGATTTCCCGTCGATGCTGCTGCAGGGCAATGGCGAGGGCACGCTGACCGCCTGGCTGATGCCCTGGCCCGACGGCACGCTCGCCAAGCGCACCGGCGCCTTCACCACGCCATGGCGCACGGTGCTGATCGGCGAGACGCCGGGCGCACTGGCCGACAGCCGGATCGAGCTCAACCTCAACGAGCCGAGCAAGATCCCCGATATCGACACCTGGTTCAAACCCGGCAAGTTCGTCGGCGTGTGGTGGGAAATGCACCTCGACAAGACCACCTGGGCGAGCGGGATGCGCCACGGCGCGACCACCGCGAACGTGAAGCGCTATATCGACTTCGCCGCCAAATACGGGTTCAGCGGCGTGCTGGCCGAAGGGTGGAACCAGGGTTGGGACGGCGACTGGATCGCCAATGGCGACAAGTTCAGCTTCACCAAACCCTATCCCGATTTCGACATCGCCGCGATCACTGCCTACGCCAGGTCGAAGGGCGTCGAGCTGATCGGGCATAACGAGACCGGCGGCGGGGTGGTCAATTACGAGAACCAGCTCGACGACGCGATGAAATTCTACAGCAGTTACGGCGTGCGCGCGGTGAAGACGGGCTATGTCCGCCACGCCGGCGACATCATCGACCGCGACGGCAAGGGCGAATGGTTCGCCGGCCAGTTCATGGTCCGCCACAATCTGCTCGTCGCGGAGACCGCCGCCAAATACCGTATCGCGATCGACGCGCATGAGCCGGTCAAGGATACGGGGCTGCGCCGCACCTGGCCCAACATGATCGCCCGCGAAGGCGCGCGCGGGCAGGAATATAATGCCTGGGGCGTGCCGACCAATCCGCCCGAGCATCTGACCATCATCCCGTTTACCCGGATGCTCGGCGGACCGATGGACTTCACTCCCGGTATCTTCGACGTCGCGCACGGCAAGGACGATGTGACGCGGCGCGTGCAATCGACCATCGCGACCCAGCTCGCCGAATATGTCGTGCTCTACAGCCCGATCCAGATGGCGGCCGACCTGCCCGAGAATTACGAGAAGAATTTGGCCGCGTTCCAGTTCATCCGCGACGTGCCGACCGACTGGGAAGTCTCGCACACCTTGCAGTCGGAGATCGGCGATTATGTCGTCGTCGCGCGCCAGCCGCGCGGCGGGCAGGACTGGTATCTGGGCGCGATCACCGACGAGAATGCGCGGAGCCTGTCGCAGCCGCTGACCTTCCTGTCGCCCGGCAAGAAGTATGAGGCACAGATCTATCGCGACGGGCCCAACGCCGACTACCGCGTCAATCCACTGGCGATCACGATCGAGAAGAAGATGGTGACGTCGAAGGACGTGCTGCCGCTCGACCTCGCGCCCGGCGGCGGCACCGCGATCCGGTTCAAGCTGATCGGTTGAATTGGCGACAGCCGGGGTCGCCCGAGCAACGTCGGTCAGCCGGGAAGGCGCGCCCCCGCCGCCGCCAGCACCTCGCGCACTCGCGCCAGCGCGGCGCCGTGCGGGTCGCGTTCGTCGAGCAAGGCGAAGGTGCCGTTGAGCGCGAACACGCAATGGCCGTGCACCGTCGCGAGCAACGATCGCGCCAGCGCGGCGGCGTGATCCTTGCGATCGTTGGGGAGTATCGCGGCGATTTCGCTACGCAAGATATCGGTCAGCACGCCGCGCTGGCGTGCATAGCGTTCGGGAAGCGGCACGCCGACCGGCAGGCGGTGGTCGTATATCGCCATCCACAGATTGCGATTGCTGGTTGCGAAATCGAAATAGGAGGCGACCAGCAATGCGATGCGATCGGCCCCCGCGGTGTCGAGCGAGCGGGCGACGGTTTCCGCCCAGATCAGGAACGTCCGCCCGTTGATCGCCAGCATCAAATCGTCGAGGCTGTCGAACACATTGTAGATCGTGCCGACCGAATAGCCGATCCGCTTCGCCACCTCGCGCGCGGAGAAGCGCTGATAGCCGACTTCGGCGAGCAGAGTGTGTCCGGCGCCGATGATCAGCTGTTCTAGTTCATCTCTCGTATGATCCGATCGCCGTCCCATGGAGCGCACCTAGAATTTCAATTGAACAGTGTCTAATATTTTTATTGAACACCGCTCAGTTTATGCTATCCAACCATGGCGACGCCGCGTTGACCGATGCGTCACACTCGGCCGATACCGTTCCTGCCGACACCCGGGGGTACCATGTCCGCACCTGATTTCTCGTTGCTCGCCAAACGCCGCTTCGGCCCGATGTTCGTCGTCCAGTTCATCGGTGCGTTCAACGACAACGCGCTCAAGTACGCGATGCTCTTCCTCGTCACCTTCACGCTCTACAAGGGCGACGAGAATGGCGCGGCGTCGCTCGCGGCGCTCGCCACCGGCCTGTTCATCCTGCCCTATTTCCTGTTCTCGGCGCTCGCCGGGCAGATCGCCGACGGCTGGGACAAAGCGAAATTGATGCGGATCGTGAAGGCGGCGGAGATCGTCTTCATGGCGATGGGCCTGGCCGGGCTCGCGCTGCAATCGGTGCCGCTGCTGCTGACCGTATTGTTCCTGATGGGGTGCCATTCGACGATCTTCGGCCCGGTCAAATATTCGATCCTGCCCCAGCATCTCGGCCCCAACGAGATCATGGGCGGTACCGGCATGATCGAGGCGGGGACGTTCCTGGCGATCCTGGGCGGGCAGCTGATGCCCAATTTCATCCCGCCCTGGGAAGCGGGATTGGTCGCCACCGGGATGGCGGTGCTGGGGTTCCTCGCCAGCCTGGCGATCCCGCCCGCGCCGCCGCCGCCGGGCGTGGTGCCGGTCGACCGCAACGTGTTCCGCAGCACGTGGCAAGTATTGCGGGCCGCGCATGACGGGCGCGACGCCTGGTTGTGCATCCTGGGAATCAGCTGGTTCTTCGCGATCGGCGCGGTGCTGCTCAACGATTTCGCGCCGCTGGTGACCAACCGGCTGGGCGCGGGCAAGCCGGTCGTCACGTTGTTCCTGCTGGTCTTCTCGATCTCGATCGCGATCGGCTCGCTGGCGGTCAACCGCCTGCTCAAGGGCAAGGTGTCGGCGCGCTACGTGCCGCTGTCGGCGCTGCTGATGGCCGGGTTCATGATCGACCTGTGGCCGGCGACGCGCGGCTTCGTCGTCACCGCGCCCGGTGCCGATATCGCGCGGTTCGTGGCTGCTCCGGGAAGCTGGCGTATCCTGATCGACTTGGCCGGGCTCGCCTTTGCCGGCGGCATGTTCATCGTGCCGCTCTACGCCTTGCTCCAGACCAACAGCCCGGTCGCCGAGCGATCGCGGATCATCGCCGCCAACAATATCGTCAACTCGCTCGTCATCGTGCTGGTAATGGCGGTGGTGATCGCCATGGCGCATTACGGCGCGGCGATTCCCGCGGTGATCGCGACGATGGGGTTCGCGACCTTGATCGTCGC